>JBKPAL010000159.1:0-52598 GCA_046726395.1 Acidobacteriota bacterium | reverse complement strand
AAGCCGAAAACCTGCTCTTCTATTCGAACCTCGTTTACTCAGAAATTCGAGCCCGCGCGGCTGAGAAACTGGTCTCAATTGCTCCGCCTTCACTTCGCAAAACCTTCTTTTGTAATTCAGGAACGGAAGCGAATGAGAATGCGATGCGCATGGCCCGCATGCTAACCGGAAGAGAAAACGTCATCACCTTCTCCGGTGGTTTCCACGGGCGCACAGCCGACGCGATAAGTGCGACATTCCTGGGAAAGTATCGCGAGCTGGGAAAGCCAAATGTTCCCGGTCACCTGGCGGCGGAGTTTGGCGACATTGATTCAGTGGCTCGCATAGCTGATGAAACGGTCGCAGCAATCATGCTCGAGCCAATTCAATCGATGGCAGGAGTGCGAATGGCGGCGCCAGAATTTTATCGAGCACTGCGGAACTTGTGCGACGAGCGCCAGATAGTTCTGATTTATGACGAGGTCCAAACGGGTGTTGGGCGGACGGGTGAGTGGTTCTTCGCGGGAAGCACCGCCGGTGATAGCGTGGTCCCTGACATCGTTACTTTAGCTAAATCTCTCGGAAGTGGAATTCCAGTCGGCGCTTGTCTGGTGACGGAACGGGTTGCTGCGGCGATCCAGGAAAATGATCTAGGCACGACGTTCGGAGGCGGGATGATTGCGATGGCAGCGGTCAGTGCGACTCTCGAGGCTATTGAAGACGATCAGATGATCGAGAACGTAAGAAGTGTTGAAGAGTATTTGCGAAAGTGTTTGACTGAAGTACCTGAGGTGATTCAGGTTCGCGGACTTGGTTTCCTGCTCGGGCTGGAGTTCGCGGACAAAGCTGCGCCTGTACATAAAGCGCTCCTCGAAAAAAAGATCATTACGGGTACCTCCAGCGATCCCAATGTGCTGAGGCTGTTGCCACCGCTTTGTTTAAGCAAGACTGATGTTGACTTATTTGTGAAGGCGTTGCGCGAAGTTCTTGCTTGATCAGTTGGGCTCACGAGCGCGAGGTATGAAAAGTTTTCTTACAACTGCCGATTGGACACGAGACGAACTCGATCAACTGATCGAGTCGGGTCTGCGTTTCAAGCGCGGTGAGGACCGGTCAAAGCATCTCGCCGGTAAATCCATCGCACTCGTCTTCTTCAATCCGAGCTTACGTACTCGTGCCTCGATGCAGGTCGGCATTTTTGAGCTAGGCGGAAATGCAGTTGTGTTGGAACCAGGTGGCACCAGCTGGACGCTCGAACACAGAGACGGCGTAGTGATGGACGGCGACAAGACTGAACACGTCGCCGAGTTTGTGCGCGTGCTCAGTCGATATTGCAGCGCCATTGGTGTACGCACGTTTGCGGCGCTGAAGGACTGGCAGGAAGAACGCACTGATCCCGTTTTGCACGCGTTTCGAAAATATTCGTCGGTGCCGGTGATCAACCTGGAGTCCGCAATGCATCATCCATGTCAGGCGATGGCCGATATGATGACTATCAAAGAGAAACTTGGCCCGAGTCCAAAACGAGTGGTGCTTTCGTGGGCGTGGCATCCAAAAGCGTTGCCAATGGCGGTACCGAACAGCTTTGCACTTGCTGCGGCACAGATGGGCCATGAAGTCGTGATTACGCATCCGCCAGGCTATGAGCTTGATGATGAGTTGATGGCTTCGATTAACCGGCACGCTAGGAGTGCAGGTGGAAAAGTGTTCTCAACGAATGACATGGAAGAGGCGTTTGCAGGAGCAGATGTAGTCTACGCTAAGAGTTGGGGTGGCAAACAGTTTTACGGTGCACTTGAAAGGGACATCGCTGAGCGTGCGCAGCATCGACCAAAGTGGATTGTCGACGAAAGGAAAATGGCTCTAACGAATAACGCCATCTTCATGCATTGCCTCCCTGTGAGACGCAACGTGATCGTGACGGACGGCATCATCGATTCCCCGAGATCGGTTGTCATAGATGAAGCTGAAAACCGGCTGCACATTCAGAAGGCAATTATGAAATTGACGATTGCAAATTGACGGACGATTGGAGCTGTCGATGAAGAAGGCTGTGGAATCACGAATGGAAACTACTGAACGCGCTGCACGCGACGATGACTCTCCAATCGTCAATCGTCAATCTGCAATCGTCAATATTGATGATCAGTTGCGCCTTGACCTCCTGCGTGAGGCCCTTCCCTACATCCAACGTTTCAAAGGTCAAACGTTCGTCGTAAAGCTCTCCGGTAAGGCAACAGAAGATCGTGGGAATCTCATGTCGCTTGCTGAAGAGCTAGCTCTGCTTCATCAGGTCGGTATTCGTCTTTGCGTCGTACACGGCGGCGGCAAACAGTTAAGTGAGCTCGCCGATCGGATGGGGATTGAGCAAACGATAATCGACGGTCGCCGAGTTACTGATGATGCAACGCTAGAGATGGCGAAGATGGTGTTCGCCGGCAAGATCAATACGGACATTCTTTCTGCTTTAAGAAACCGCGGTGTTGAAGCTGTTGGTCTGTCGGGAGTAGACGGAAACATCGTGCACGCGGAGCGCCGACCCCCGAAGCAGGTCTTGAATCGTGAGACAGGGGAGCACGCGGAAGTTGATTTTGGTCACGTTGGTGATGTCGTCGAAATCAATTCACGCCTGTTGAGCGTTCTATTGGACCAGGGGTATTTGCCCGTCGTCTCTTCACTCGGGGCTGACGCAGAGGGCACGGTCTTCAATATTAATGCCGACACGATCGCTGCAGAGATCGCAATACAGCTCAAAGCCGAGAAGTTGATTCTATTGTCTGACGTGGACGGTCTGTACCTTAAAGCTAAAGACCCGCAGACAAAGCTTTCGCGCCTGACCGCTGGTGAAGCCGAATCGATGATTGCGCAGGGGACAGCGACTGGCGGAATGATTCCTAAACTCCAGAGCATCACCGAGCTTCTACGCCGCGGCGTTCATGCGGCACACATCATTAGTGGCACAAATCGCAATGCGCTGCTTTCCGAGATCTTCACCGACAAGGGAACCGGCACAATGATCGTCGAGTAGCTCCGTCTGGTCATCAGATTTACGCAATCATTTCGCGTTGGTTCGTGAATTGGTAGATCGTCTTCTCACTCTCAAGACTAAATCCATCGCCTCTGTTAAATTATCGTTATCCCGTCTCTAGAGACCTGATCTGCAGGAACGAAGTTGCTATGAATAACCAGCAGCTGGCCAAACGTTTCTATCAACTCTCTGCGTTAATGGAGATTCGCGGTGACGATCCGTTTCGTCTTCGCTCTTATCGGAATGCCGCCGAAGCTATCGAAACGTGGCCCACACCTATGAGCGAAATTTTGAAACATGAAGGCACCGAGGGTCTGCAATCAATTCCAGGTGTAGGCAAAGCTATTGCAGCCAAGATCGTAGACCTGCTGACTCGCGGGACTTTTGATGCGTGGGAGAAACTGACAAAGGAAACTCCGGCCACGGTGTTGGAGTTGCTGGAGGTACCGGGAATAGGCCCGAAGACCGCGGCGCAGTTGCACCAAAAGTTCAAGGTCTCATCGCTACCTGAGTTTAAGCAGTTCGTCGAAGGTGGCGGCCTGGCGATGGTGGACGGCATTGGCCCAAAGACAGCAGAGAAGATCAAGGAAAGCCTCTTAGAAATTTAAAATTTTAAATTTAAAATTTGAAATTTTAGTTTTCCTTGTGATTGAATTGCGCCGCTTCAGTTTCTTACCCCGTTTTTCTCCAGGAGACATCATGACGAAAAAGATCAAACGCCGAGAGTTTATGCGGAGCAGCGCCGTCGCGGGCCTAACACTCGCAGCAGCAAAATCGACTGTGAGCCAGTTCCCTCACATCGTGGTCCAAACGGGTGTCAAACCAGTCGTAGTCTCATCCGCAAATGGCAACCGCTTTAAGAACGGCGGCGACATGACTGCCGTGCAGAAGGCTTACACGTTAATGACTCAGGGAACTGACGTGCTCGATGCCGTGATTGCGGGTGTAAACATCGTCGAGCTTGATCCACTCGACGACAGTGTAGGCTACGGAGGCTTACCCAACGCCGACGGAGTTGTCCAGCTGGACTCTTCCTGCATGCATGGTCCAACCAAAAGGGCTGGCGCTGTCGGTGCGCTTGAAGGTGTGCGTACACCCTCGCTCGTTGCAAAGGCAGTCATGGAGAACACAGACCATCATCTGATCGTCGGTAAAGGCGCACAGGCATTTGCGCGAAGCCTGGGGTTCAAGATTGAAGACGATCTGAATACCGACCATTCAAGAAAAACATGGCTGGAATGGAAACGGCGCACCGACCCCGGCCATTATCTCGATCCGAAAACACGGTCAGAGCTGTGGCATCGTGAAACCCTGAGGATGGTCGAGGAGGGTTTGATCGATCGAGACCACTACTACGGCACAATCAATTGCGATGGTGTGAACGCAAAGGGTGAGATCTCGGGTGTAACAACTACGAGCGGTCTCGCGTGGAAGATACCGGGCCGCCTCGGCGATTCTCCTATCCTGGGAGCAGGACTTTACGTCGATGGGAACGTCGGTGCAGCGGGCTCAACCGGACGGGGTGAAGCTAACCTCTTTAACCTCTGTTCGTTCTTGATCGTCGAAGAGATGCGGCGTGGAGCTCACCCCAAAGACGCCGGAATGGAAGCGCTGCGTCGTATCAAGGCGAACACAATCGAGAAGCGACTGCTGAACAGTAGAGGCAATCCAAATTTCGGCATCAACTTCTACATACTGAACGCTAAGGGTCAAACGGCGGGCGTCACGATGTATGAAGGTGCTTCGTACGCGATTTGTAATGAGAGTGGTCCACAAACCCTGAAGTCAGAGGCACTGTTGCAAGGAAAACCGAACGATTAATCGGCAATTACCAAGGCTGTATGAAAGCTTTGGAAATTGAACGCAACGAAGGTTGAGCGGGGGTAAACCGCCCTTCCGGACTTCGAGACTCTCAAGCTTGAGTGCCATATTCAAAGCGAATGGCTTTCAACAGCAGATGTAAGCACTCAAGCTTGAGAGTCTCGAAGTCTGGAAGGGCGGTTTACCCCCGCTCAAGGACGTCACGAAAATGCAGTCAGAGTTAATATTCAGTCTCGGCTTGTGTAGCATCAGATCTTATGTCGGAGGGTAGAAAAAGGGTGCCCCTAACCTTCAAACCTGTAACTCCATCGCGGTGGGCCGACCTGGAAGAGTTGTTCGGCGAACGTGGTGCATGTGGTGGTTGCTGGTGCATGTTCTGGCGTGTGCCGCGCAAACAATTTGAATCACAAAAAGGCACCAGAAACAGGCTCGCTTTAAAGAAAATCGTGGAGACCAATCGCAGACCAGGGATTCTAGCGTACAAAGGTAAAGAAGTGATCGGCTGGTGCGCAGTCGCACCCCGCACTGAATACGTCGCCCTCGAGCGTTCTCGAATTCTCCAGCCAGTGGATAATCAACCAGTATGGTCAATCTCGTGTCTGTTCGTAAAAAAGCCTTATAGGCGCCGCGGCGTATCTGCACAACTGTTACGTGCTGCTGCTGAGTTTGCGATTCGACGTGGTGCAAAGATCGTCGAGGGCTATCCCACTGAACCTAACTCAGAAAACATGGCTGATCCATTTCTGTGGCATGGAGTCTCGTCGGCCTTTATCGCGGCGGGATTTAAAGAAGTCCTCAGGCGTTCCGAAACTCGGCCGATCATGCGTTTGGAAACTTAGACCTGACCTCACTCACGCAGGCCAATCATGAAACTGTTTCACTTGATATTCGGCATCACCGTGGTTGTCGTATTTGTGCTCACGGGGCAGTACATGGACCGGTATCTTCAGCACCTTCAGTACACGCCGGACCTACAACGTATGCTTTATCGCAGCAGACACATTTACATCTTGCTCTCTGGTCTATTGAATATCGGCATCGGCACATACTTCGTTTATCAGCCGGAACGATGGCGACTTGTGGTGCAAGTGATCGGATCATTGTTGATTGTGACCGCGACTGTGCTGTTCATACTTGCATTTGCTTATGAACCAACTAGAGCAAGTTTGAATACGCCGCTGTCTGGACGGGCGATGTATTTGATTCTCGATGGAACGTTGCTACATCTAATCGCCGGAATTCGCTGGCGCTCAATACAGAACCGGGAGCGGTAGCGACCCGGATCCTGCAGTTGTACTGAACATGAAAAACATCAGCTTCTCTCCATTGCCTTTGGTCTTTTTCGGCTTGCCGCCTGGTGTGAGGCGTTGGCTTGCCACGCCGGAGGAGTGCATGTTGCGACTGGGCTATGCCCCTGGTTCGGGCTTGCCCCTACGCATTCCGACGATCAGAGTTTCCTGCGAGATTGGACTCACGCTTAACACAGTAAGGGCAAGCCCGCACCAGGGGGGCCCAAATCGCAAGACGCAGTAATCGGCGTGGCAAGCCAACGCCTCACACCGCGAGGCAAGCCCTTGCTGACTTTACTTTGTCAAGAACACAAGAACTTGAGGACTTGTTGCACGGAGCAACACAGAGAATTTTTCAGTCTCCGGCGCTGGCAGCGGTGCGGGCTTCGAGCTGACGCTTTACGATAACCAAGGTGATGTCGTCAGCTGCCTGCGTTCCTTGTGAGAATTTCGTTAGCGCAGATTCAATTCGATCCCGAATCCCTGCAGCTGAAGCTTCAACATTTCGGGAAACCACTTCGTACAGACGGGTTGGACCAAACTCTTCGCCGCTCGGACTCGCCGCTTCAGTGACTCCATCTGAGTAGATCACCAACACATCACCTTTCTGTAATTGAGTGCGGCCCTCGCGATACTCAGCATCACGCTTTATTCCCAGTGGCAGCCCACCCGACGCCAACTGTTCCACCGTGCCGGCCTTGTGCACTATCAGAGGCGGGTTGTGTCCGGCATTGAGAAACGAGACTGTTCCCGAATCGGGATCAAGCTCAGCGTAGAACAGAGTGACAAAACGGTTCGGTGGGATATTGTCCGCAAGGTACCTATTCACGGCCGAGATCGTGTCCACGAGCGAATCATGTGATCCCGCCTGCGCGTGCACTGCCGCATGTAGCGATGACATTAAGAGTGCGGCTGCAGTTCCCTTTCCTGAGACGTCGCCGAGTGCGATGACCAAACGGCCATCGTCTCTTCTAATGAAGTCGTAGTAGTCGCCGCCGATCTCATAACACGGGAAACTAATCCCCTGTAATTCATAACCGGGAACCGCCGGTGGTGCTGTGGGTTGAAAGCGTTGTTGAATCTCACTTGCCAGTTGTAACTCTCGCTCGAGCCGTTCTTGCTGCAATCTCGATTCGACCAACCGTGCGTTCTCTACACGAATCGCAGCGACCGAGGCCAGGGTCGTCAAGACCTTCAGGTGATCTTCAGTAAAGCGACCTTCCGCAATCGGCGAGTCGGCGTAGATGATTCCAAACACTTTGTCCGAGACACCCAAAGGAACGGCAAGAACGGACCGAACGCCTTGAAGCACCACAGTGCCACTCGCGAAACGAGGATCATGCTGTGCGTCAGAAGTCAAAACCGACTTACCGCGTTGAATAACTTCGTCCATGACGTTGCGGCTGACACGAATTTCTCCTACCTCACCAACGCGGTCTCGCAACCGGGCAACCGCGACCCTCATTTCAGTGCTGCCTTCGTCTCTCATCATTAGTAGGCAGCGATCAGCCGGAACGGCTTCGAACACGAGCGAAACGATCTGCTCCAGAGTCTCGTTGAGAGTTGCTGAAGCCAACAACGTAATTCCGACCTTGCTGATAAGCGCAAGCAGGTCGCCTTGTTTCGCAGCGCGTGCTTGTTGAGCAGCCTCAGGTTTGGTGCGCGCACCTTCGATCGCTTCCAGAAGACCAGATGTAGTGCGGTCTCCCGAAGCTAAAGCGATGGTTGCTTCAGGAAGTGAAGTGGTGTTGTCGGTGATCATGGTGGCACCCATGCTCGAGTTGTAGGTGCCATCGTCGAAAACGATCTCAGTCTCGCCTATTTGAATTCGGCCGCCCGGTTGAAGCGGAATCGTGCCTTCAACGGTGAGTCCGTTGTAGAGCGTGCCGTTAGCGGAACCCAGATCCTGAAGGAAGTACTCGTCTCCCTCTCGACGCACTTCAGCGTGTACGCGCGAGGCAAAGGGATCCGGAATACACAGGTCGTTGCGGGCAGAACGGCCAATGGTGATTCGCAGTCGCCCTAGTGGAAAGTGGTCGGGGGCTCGGTCGGGGTATTTGACTATAAGTTCAGACATGGGCAGCTAGTGTTCTTTATTTAACGCTGATACCGCGCGCTAAGCCGGCGCGGGGGATTTGGCATGTCTTTAACTACAAACGTGCCGGCAATGAGATCGTGCATGGTGCGCCCTCGGGAGTTTAGAGCGGCCATCACGAATCCAATTCCTAGAACCAGGAACGAGAGCGGATAACCAACAAAGTGTCGCAACAGGGCCTTCCCTATGCCGAGCTGTTGCCCGTCCGTCCTCTCAATACGCAATCCAGTCGCCCACTTCCCGATAGTGAAGCCGGTATAGCCGGCGAGAACACCTAGATTGAGCACGGCCACAGCAATTGTGATGAGGATGCCTGCTGTTTCTGATGATGTTCCGGCGGTTCTCGCTCCACCTCCGAGCATGCGAGAGATCAGAGTGCTGCATGCAAGAATCGCAACCAGGATAATGTAGTCAATCAGCAATGCGCCGCAACGCAGCGAAAAGGGCGCTCGTAGCCTTTCGTCGGTCCTCTTTACCAAACGCGGCCTCACTTCAGCATGCCCAATTGCTGTGTCTTCTACTGCTGCGGTCATTTAAGGATAGTCAGCGGGTCGGTCCTCAGTGGACGAACGTGATCTTAGGTCTTTGATCTTAGGTCTTTGATCTTAGGCCTTTGGTCTTTGGTCTTAGGTCTTTGTTCGTTGTCAGCTATCCGTAGTCATTAGCCGGTTGTTTGGGTTGCGTACTTGACGAGTGACGCTACAGCTAACAAGTGACAACTGACTACTACAACGGACAACGAACAAAGACCTAAGACCTAAGACCTAAGACCTAAGACCTAAGACGAAAGGCCATTATCCCAAAAGAAAATGCAAAGTTGTTTCGCCGAGTCTTAATTTGTCTCCGCTATCAAGAACTCTCGGCTGTCGAGGAGCGAGTCGAACGGAATCATTAATCACTGTTCCGTTAACTGATCCGAGATCCTCGACCAAGAAAGTCTCACCTTCGAGCCAGATCCGCGCGTGACGACGCGATACCTTTGTTTCCGGATCGAATCGCGACAGATCGATCTCTGGAAAAATATTTGAATGTGGATCCGTACGCCCGACCAGATTGTTTTCCTTCTGCAAGATGAAGGAGGCATCCAGTTCGGTAGTTCCAGCCACAACGAGCTTTGCAGTTGGTCTAGCTGGACGCAATGTCGCGCTTGAGCCTGCTCCCGCCAAAGGTTGTTTCCCACCACAATGCGCACAGAAAACGTCGTCTACAGCAATTCGACCACCGCAGAAACCGCAGTAGACAGTTTGTACCTGAACGGTTTCACTTCCGAGCTGTGGCGCAGGCACTCCATAGCTCACTTGACCCTTCATCAATCGTTCAACATGATCCGCCAGCGCATCTCGCATCTCGCCTGCGGAGCCAAAGCGGTCTTCGGGTTTATATTCGACAGCCCTCATTAATATCTGTTCCATCTCACTGGAAATCGAGGGCGTGATCTGCCTCGGACGTGGATTCTTTGAGAAGTCGAAAATGAGCAGAGGATTGTCCTGCGGATCAGAACCAGTCATCAGGTGGAACAGCGTTGCACCTAAACTGTAAACATCTGATCGAGGCTCGACTCTGCCGCTGAAGAGTTCGGGCGGAGCATATCCCATGGTACCAACTGCCGTGACGCCCTTCTCATGTCTTGTCACCCAGCGAGCGATTCCGAAATCAATCAACATCAGACGACCAGTGTTGCCATCGACCATCAGGTTCGCGGGCTTCAGGTCGCGATAGATGATCGGCTTGGGACGTGAATGTAGGTACTCAAGCACGTCAGCTGCTTGCATCCCCCAATCAGCTACGGTCTTCTCATCAATCTTGCCGCCAGCAGCACTTCTCATCCGGGAAGCTAGATCTCCACCGGATATGTATTTCATGACGAGATAGAAGCGGGAAAGCGGTCCGTCGTAGAAGTAGTCGTAGATTGTTGGAATGGAAGGATGCTCAAGTGATGTAAGGAGCAACGACTCGCGTTTGAAATCCCCAATAGCTTTTTCGTGTTGAACTGGATCGAGATGGGCCTCGACCATCTCTTTGACGGCACGAGGAGCGTCGCCGAGGTTGCGGTCCTTCGCGAGGTAAACCGCACCCATGCCTCCACCACCAATGCGCCTTACGATTTCATACCGACTGTTAAGGACAGTTCCAGGGTCGAGCTGTTTGATCGTCGGTTGGCGTCCGCCGGTTGTGCTCTTTCGCGGTGGCTTACTCGTGTGTAACTCGTTGTCGGTCGCAGCCCCGCCAAGAGAGTCGGATCCGATGGTCCTGAATTCTTCCGACTCCGAGAAGTCCGTCTCGAGCGTAGTCTCGGATTCAGCAGCGTCATCTGCAGTTGGACTCGCAGCCTGAACGGCAGACGAACTCTTCGACGCCAAACGCTGCGTCCCGCAGTTACCGCAGAAAGATTCGTCGGCCGCTAATTGCGAGCCACATTCCAGACACTCAGACATGATTAGGGGAGCCGTTTGGCGTCACAAGTCGGGAACAAACTGCTACTAACCGTTCTCTTACTTAACGGTTTTAAATCTCAAGAACGTCTTGCCAACGATGATCTCATCACCATCGTTCAAGGCCTGACGAATGCCGGGCATCAATCGCTTTCCGCGGTTTACAAACGTACCATTGGTGGAGCCGAGATCTTCGACGAAATACTGACCATTATTGAGAGAAATACGGGCGTGGCGGCGTGACACCTTTGCTTCTGGGTCATCAGCGTCGAGGTCGATATCCGGGAATATCCCTCCATCGGCATCCCACCGGCCAATCTGCGACTCCAATTCACTCAGCATGAATTGCTTGCCAATTGACCGGCCGCGCTCGATCACAAGCATCGCGTGCGGACCATTGCGCGAGCCGAGTGACGACGAAAGGTTCATGGCCGGAGCTCCCTGTCCTGCTGCGATTTCGGGTTGCGGGATTTTGGCCGACTTCCGGGAGCCGTTTTGGCCATCGGGATTAGAGTGAATGGGGTTGAAACGAGGTTCCGCTCCTGAATTATTAGGCTTTAGGGGCGCGCCACATTCATCGCAGTATTGCGACCCTTCGAGGTTTTCAGTCTTACAACGCTGACATGTAATCATTTCTTTGATTTTGCGGGGCGGAACAGCAATAAATCTCCATTCTGATCGTTAACAAAACACGAGCCATTCTAGCGCGAAAGGCTGGAGTGCGCCAACGCTTGTTAATTTGGGGTATTCGCGATCCGTTAGTCGGTTTTGTATGTGCGAGAGTAGCGATGTCGCGCGTAGAATCTGCTGATTCAATTGCCCTTAAATGAAACTGTTTGGTATTTTTGGACGTAAAAGCTACTCGAACCCGAAGGGCTAGGGCATGCAGTCTGCGATTGCGACAATTCTTGTCTCTCATTGATTGAAGGAACATCTCATGGCTTTAAGTCGGAAGAAGAAGATCATAATTGCGGTTTCTGCGGTGGCGCTTGTCGCGATTGTGATCATTGTCAGTGTTTTTGCCAGCCGTAAGGACGAGCCGGAGGTTACGACCGTTAAGATCGAGTCGCGGCCAGAGTTACGTCAGACGGTGACCGCCTCAGGCGAAGTGCGGCCCGTTCGCTATATCAAACTAACGAGCGAAGTGCCGGGACGAATTGAAGAGATCTATGTAAATCCCGGCGATCAAGTAACTAAGGGTAAGCCCCTGGTTCGAGTCGACCCCACTCAACTTCAATCGAGCCAGGAGGCTCAGTGGGCAGCAGCTCAGGCGTCTATCAATGATGTGCAGAGTGCACGAAACGCTGTAGCTTCAGCCCAGCAGGGTCTGATAGTCGCCGAAGCTTCAGTCGCATCAGCTCGCCAGCAACTTGTTGTCTCTCAGCAAGCGGTGGAGCGTGCACAGGTCGACCTTAACACCGCACAACGTGAGCTGAAGCGTAACAGTGATCTGATCGAAGCGGGTGTTGCATCGCGTTCAGAGTATGACGCAGCCCGTGACCGCTACGACCAAGCGAAGATTGCACTTGAGTCTGCCAGGGCTAACTTGGAATCCCAGAAGATTGCGGTGAAGGAGGCTGTCGAACGCGCTAACCAGCAGCGCCTCACCGTGCAGGAGGCGAAAACCGGAATCAAATCTTCCGAGATGCGCGCTAGCCAGCAACAAGCATTGCTGCGTGGACAGTCAAGCCAACGTTCAAAAGCGACACAATTGTCTCCCTTAAATGGAGTCGTCGCGGATATTCCAACGCGTGTTGGCGAGTACGCGGTAGCTGGTCTTTCAACTACGCCACTGATGACGATCGCCGATATGTCGACGATCAATGTTGAGGTAAACGTCGATGAGACCGAAATCTCAAATGTTGAAGTCGGACAACATGCGAAAGTGAAAGTTGACGCTCTGGGAGAAAAGGAGATTGCCGCAGTCGTCACGCAGAAGAACCCTCTTGCAGTGTCAAAGTCTGACACGCAAGGCGGACTTTCAAACCGAGTGAATGTTCAGGAAGCTAAAGAGTTCAAAGTCACAGTTGAGCTTCGTGAGATGTCCGATGACATTCGGAATGCACTGCGTCCTGGGATGAGCGCTACCGCAACTGTCACCACAAAGACAAAGAACAACGTCGTTGCAGTACCGCTTGAAGCGATAGTCGAAAAGGCTCCGACGCCCGCGCCGAGTGCGAGTGTTGCTGGAGCAGCTCCGTCGCCTTCGCCAGCAGACAAGCCAAAGAGTCTGAAAGGCGTCTATATCCTCGAACCGGGTAACAAGGTCCGCTTCCTCGAAGTGACGACCGGTATTACGGGCGAAGCTGATATTGAAGTCACAAGTGGCGTGCAGGCTGGAATGGAAGTCGTCCGGGGACCCAGCCGGGTACTGAAGACACTCAAGGACGGTATGACCGTTAAGCGCCAAGTCCGCAAGCCCGGTGCTAACGCAAACTCAAACGAGGGTAGCTAATGAGCGACGTCACTCTGGCGGCTCCGCCAACGGAAGCGGAGCCGCTTGTTCAACCAGAAAAAAGAGTCAGCACTAAACACGATGCTAAGTCTCTGATCTCCATGCGCGAGATCTGGAAGACTTACCAGATGGGTGCTGAACAAGTGCACGCGCTACACGGTGTGTCGTTCGACGTTAGCAAAGGCGAATACATTGCCATCATCGGTCCATCTGGATCGGGTAAGTCGACCTTGATGAACTTAATCGGGTGCCTTGATACTGCGACTAAAGGCGAGTACTGGTTGAACAACAAGAATGTTTCGGACATGGATGACGACGAGTTGGCCCGCATCCGCAATCAGGAAGTAGGGTTTGTCTTCCAAACGTTCAATTTGCTCGCCCGTGCAACCGCGCTCCACAATGTAGAACTGCCACTGATCTACGGTGGCATCGGTTCCGCGCAACGTCATGAGATGGCGAAACAGGCGTTAGCTGCAGTCGATTTGGCGGACCGTGTGACGCACCGTCCCAATGAGTTATCGGGAGGTCAACGCCAACGCGTGGCAATTGCGCGTGCGCTGGTTAACCATCCGTCGATTCTGCTTGCCGATGAACCAACCGGCGCTCTCGACACGCACACGAGCATGGAGATCATGGATCTCTTTGAACGCCTGCATGAAGAAGGTAATACGATCATCGTGGTCACACACGAACAAGACATTGCCGCCAGAGCCCACCGAGTGATCTCCATTCGAGACGGACTTATCGAAAATGACCAGAAGATTCGCTAAGAGCTTTTCGATAGGTCGGCCTGGCTCTCATGAGACGCGCTGACAACACTACATCTCTACCTGCCAGTTCTCCCGGCGACAAATCGGTCCGACGACGGATATTCGCCGATCGATTCCCAAAACGAATCTCCTCTTTTCCGACATTCCGTTTGACAGCAATCTGGGAGGCGTTTCTGGTGGCCTCTTCGAGTCTTCGCTCGAATAAACTGCGCACCTCACTGACACTGATGGGTATCGTTGTTGGTGTCACGGCGGTGATTGCGGTTGTCACCATAATCAAAGGCCTCGATAAGACCGTCGCTCAAACTTTTTCGTCTCAAGGTTCGACGGTATTCACGATCTCGAAGAGCCCACAGATCATTAAGTCACGAGAAGAGTTTGTTAGGTTCAACAAACGTAAGGACGTTACGCATGAAGATGCAGAAGCGATTGCGAGGCTATGTCCTGCGTGTTGGCGAGTGGGCGTGGCTGCGAACGCCATCGAGACGATAAAGCACGCCGATCAAAAATCCGACAACGTGCGCGTTCGAGGTGTGACACCGACAACCATGTTTGCGATTGACGGCGTAACAATCGACGCGGGACGAATCTGGACGGAGGCTGAAGGCGGATCAGGTAGAGAGATATGTGTCGTCGGCCCAGACATTTTGAAGAACTTATTCGGCGGAGCTCCAGCAGATCGCGCCGTAGGCCAGGAAATCAGAATTGCCGGTCGTCCTTACACGATCATCGGAGTGCTCGAGCCGCTCGGATCGATACTTGGATTCTCGCGAGACAATTTGATTTACATTCCTTACTCAACTTATCAGAAAACTTTTGGTGCTCGCCGATCAATCGTCGTTTTCATTCAAGTTCCGAACGCAGAGGATTTAGAAGCCGCGGAAGATCAGGTGCGCACCATCATGCGCAGCCGTCGCGGAAAGACAATAAGCGGTGATGTAGAAGACGAGGGCTTTGCGCTTGAAACTCAGGACGTGTTTCTCAATCTCTATTCAAGCGCAACATCCAATATCTACATCGTGACGATCGGAGTAGCAGCGATTTCACTTGTGGTGGGCGGCATCGTTGTTATGAACATCATGTTGGTATCGGTTACTGAACGAACGAAGGAGATTGGGATTCGCAAAGCTATTGGGGCGCGGAAAAAAGACATTCTTACTCAGTTTCTGATTGAAGCGGTGACAGTGACTGCCCTCGGTGGCGCATTGGGAGTGCTCACGGGGTTTGGCCTTGCTTACATTATCTCGGCATTGATTGGTTTTCCTTTGCTAATCAGCGTTGCGTCAGCCGCGCTGGGCGTTGGTGTTTCGTCGATCGTAGGGATTATTAGTGGACTGTGGCCGGCGTGGCGTGCGGCCGGTTTGGATCCGATTGAAGCATTGAGGGCGGAATGAACTCTTTGGCAATTGTCGATTGACGATTGCCAATTGCTTTCAACCATTTCAACGGTCCGCATTGCACTATGGAGAGCTGTTTGGGATTGTTCTAACTGGCAATCGGCAATCGGCAAATTGGCAATCAGCAATGAGACTAGACGATATTAAAGAGTCCGCGATGATGGCGCTCGATACACTTCGAGCGAACAAGCTTCGTTCATCGTTAACGATCCTTGGTGTCAGCGTTGGAGTAGTCACCGTCATCTTCATGGTCTCGATTATTCAGGGATTGAATAAAGCTTTCGCGGATCAGATCGAGTCGTTAGGTTCCAATACGATCTTTGTCGCGAAATTTGAACCGAGCTTTGGGCGTCCACCCGGACCCGAAGAGATTCATCGGAAAGATCTCACGATGGATGATGCTGAAGCATTGCGGCGAGAAGCACCTTCTATCGTCGGCGTTTCTCCAATTCACCGCATGATTGCGTCAACCGTGCGCTACCAGGACAAACAGACCGACACTCCGATTCTTTTCGGCGTGACTCCGTTCTATGAGTTTGTTCATTCGCAGTATGTGGCAAACGGAAGATTCATAAACGACATAGACATGCAGGACCGTTCCAATGTTTGCATTCTCGGAGTGGACGTCATGCGGGCCCTCTTCCCTTACGAAAGCGCTGTCGACAAGGAAGTGAGGATCAACGGTAATCCTTATCGCGTCATCGGTGTGATGGAACCGCTCGGAAATTTTTTCGGGCAATCGCGTGACAATTCGATCTTTGTCCCAATTACCACGTTCGATAAGTACTATCCTGATCGACCATTTCCCGAAGTCGTATTCTTTATCATTGTTCGTCCACGCTCACGCGCGCACGTCAAATCAGCCATCGATGAGATTACAGACATTCTGCGACGGCGTCGTCGTGTTCCGCCTAATGCTCCGAATAATTTTGGGATCTCTTCACAGGACTCTTTGCTCGATGTCTACAACCAACTAACCGGGGCAACCGCATTGGTCCTCACAGCGATCTCATTCGTCGCGCTGATGATTGGAGGGATCGGCGTGATGAATATCATGCTGGTCTCTGTCACCGAGAGAACCAAGGAAATTGGAATTCGCAAAGCTGTGGGTGCAACACGACTGAACATACTCTCGCAGTTTTTAATTGAAGCTGTGGTGCTCACGGCGATTGGCGGCGTCGCTGGATTGCTCGTTGGAGAGTTAGCGAGCGTGCTCATGAACAAGTATTCTCCGCTGCCTGCTTATGTGCCGCTCTGGGCAATTGGCATCGGAGTTGGCATCTCGGCTGCTGTAGGAATCATTTTCGGTTTGTGGCCCGCGTGGAAGGCCGCTAGACTCGATCCTATCGAAGCATTGCGCTGGGAATGAAGGGCATTGTCGATTGCCAATTGACGATTGACGATTGGGCTTGGTCGATTGTCCGTTGTCAGTGGTCAGTTGTCCGTTGCATGTACGCGACTAAAGGATCAATGACGGCCTTGCACAAAAAGTCGCTTGGGATGTAGAAGTCGATAACCGATTACAGAACCGGGAGCGGTAGCGACCGGATGCAACGCTCAACTTATGCGGATCGTCTCGAGTCAATTCAACTGGTTAGCTGTGTGTAACATCCGGTCGCTATCGCTCCCGGTTCTGTATTGTTGAATCGCTACAGTCGTACTTGCCACTTTGTGCAAAGCCATCAATGACAGTAGGCACAACTGACCACGCACAACTGACCACCGTCAACGGACGACAGACAAAGACCTAAGACGAAGGAAAACCTTTACCGGGTGCGACCCGTATTAACCAGATCGTGAAATTTATCGAAACGCTGAAACTTGCTGTTGCGGCCATTTGGGCCCACAAACTTCGATCGGCCCTGACGCTGCTAGGCATGATCATTGGCGTCATGGCCGTTGTCGTTGTTTACTCGCTCATTCAGGGCTTCAACACCTACGTGGATGAGAAGATCGCCGGCATCGGAGCCAAATCATTTACAGTCCAACGATTCAACCCACTCGAGGATTTCAAGGACACCGATACGATTGCGGCTGCCCAGCGGCGCAACAAAGATTTGACGCTGGAGGATTACGACTATTTGAAGGAACGCGCCACACTCGTTGGAAAGCTGGGCGCAAAAGCACGCGGTACTCCTTCAGAAGTGAAGCGTGGGAACCAAATACTTCAAGACGTATTCGTCATAGGGGCCACTGCGAATTGCGTTGACATCGAGAATCGCGACGTCGCGGACGGAAGATTCCTGGCTGATGTCGAAAACGAAGCTGCACAGCGAGTCGCTTACATCGGCGCGGATGTCGCAACTAAGTTGTTTCCCTCGGGTGCAAGTCCCGTTACTCAGGAGATCACAATCGCAGGTCTTCCTTATCGCGTAGTTGGCGTCGAAGTTGCGAAGGGAACCGTGTTTGGCATTCCTCAGGATAACTTCATCATCGTTCCCTTAAAGACCTATGCTATTAACTTCGGCTCCTTGATTCGACAGCGTTCCCTGTACTTCGTTGGCACCGCGCGTTCAGACGAACTGTTCAATGATGCAGTCGAGGAAGTTCGGTTTCTGATGCGCCAACGCCGTCATGTGAAGAGTGGCGAGAAAGACAACTTCGGCATCGTCACTCCCGATGCTATCACTGGCTTGCGCGACCGATTGTTTGGAACGATCTTCATCGTAGCGATCGCCGTCCCAAGCATCGCTCTTCTCGTAGGCGCAATCGTCATCATGAATATCATGTTGGTGTCGGTGACCGAACGGACCAAGGAGATTGGAATCAGGAAGTCGCTTGGAGCGCGCCAGATCGATATCTTGAAGCAGTTTCTTGTTGAAGCAGTGACGCTATCGGGAATTGGCGGTGCGATTGGAGTAACCATCGCTTGGATCATCGGACGAGTTTTGACTGCCATCTTCTTCCCCACCTCATTGTCCGTTGGCGCCGTGACAATCGCGGTAGGTGTGTCGGCGGTAGTGGGCGTGATGGCTGGTGTGTTTCCGGCCTGGAAAGCTGCCCGACTTGATCCAATTGAAGCACTGCGCGCCGAATGAGGTCATTGACGATTGCCAATTGACGATTGACGATTGGTGTGGCGGCAACAGAGTGTCTTTGGTCTTTGGTGTTTGTCAGTTGTTAGTGAACAGCTACACGTAATTAGTGTTGGTTCGTGTGATTTCGTGGATCGCCGTTTATCCCAACCGTCCAAAAACGATCCACGAAACCACACGAAGCGACACAAATTATTGACTACTGACAACTGACTACTGACGAAAGCCCAAGACCAAAGGCCCAGACCCAAGACCGGCTCTGCACATGAGACTAATTCGCAGCGACATTTACGAGAACTTGAGAATGGCAATCTCAACGTTGCTTGGCAACAAGCTGCGCTCTTTCTTGACTGTCTTCGGGGTGGTGATTGGTGTTATCACGGTGATGTTGATTGCCTCAATCATCAGTGGTATCGACGTTTCGGTTAAAAAAGAGGTCGAGTCTTTCGGCACTCGTTCCATCTTTATCAGCAAGTACAATCCTGGAATTCACATCGGACGCTTGTCCCGCGAAGAGCGAATGCGTAAGCAACTGACTTACGACGACGCCATTGCTCTTTCGACGTTGCCCACAATCGAGCTGTCGGTCCCTTTCCTCGACGTCAGTAACAACTTCTTCGGGCAAAAGATCATGGTGTCCGGCAGTGGTAAAACATCCGCCGGCGTAAGTCTTCAAGGAACGCTGCCTGATTTTGAAAAGGCTGGAACACAAGTGATTTCCGAGGGCCGGTTTTTCTCAACCTTTGAAAACGATACGAATCAGAATGTCTGTGTAATTGGTTCGAAAGTGGCGGATGACTTTTTCAGGTTCGGCTCGCCGACGGATCAAACAATCAAAATCGGCGAACAGGAGTTTCGTGTCGTCGGGACGCTACAAAAACGGGAACAGTTTCTTTTCAGCGGTGGCAGTGACGATCAGAATAACGTCATCTACTTGCCTTACAACGTCGCGCGCAAACTGAAGCCGAACGCCGAGGATATATTCATCATGGCCGTGGCTAAACCGGGTGTGATGGATGAGGCAAAGGACCAAGTGCGCGACCTTCTTCGCGTCAGACGACAAGTACCTTTTACGGCTCCTGATAATTTTGGAATGGAGACTGCGGAAGGGTTTCTGGAAAACTTTCGCTCAATCACTGGTGGCCTTGCCATAGCGATGGTCGTGATTTCTTCGGTAGGTCTAATGGTCGGAGGCATTGGGGTGATGAATATCATGCTCGTGTCTGTGACCGAGCGCACGCGTGAGATCGGCGTGCGCAAAGCTATCGGCGCACGACGCAGAGACATCATGTGGCAGTTTCTGATTGAAGCAGCCACGCTCACCGGACTCGGCGGAATTGTTGGCTTATCGATCGGTTGGTTGACTACACTGCTATTGCGGTTGTTGCTTCCGTCCTACGTGCCGCTGTGGGCGCCAATCGGTGGTTTTGTGGCGAGCGTTGGTATTGGATTGGTGTTCGGACTTTGGCCAGCGTGGAAGGCTGCGCGACTAGATCCCATCGAATCTTTGCGATACGAATAAGTCAGTACCATCTCGCGGTAGCAGATGGATCCAGCCTCATTTTACATTCATCATTTGACATTTCTCATTTGGTCAATCGATAGCATTCGTCCTCAGTGACTAAGCATTGTTGTCACATGAGCTCCGTACCGAAGCGGTAGCGTCGGGTCATGCTCTCGCCAGCAGCGATCACCAAATAACAGATCTCAAATGACGAATGGAAAATCGTTGACTCTCTCTTACATCGCAGTGCCAAAGATCGCCGCAAGCGTTGTGCGAAATATAATGCCAAGCACCCAGATCGCGATCACGATGGCCCACGCACTTCCCGACGACAGCTTTGCTACCTTCCTAAGACCAATCGCGGCTAAAAAGAGACCGTAAAACTGGATTAGATCAAACGAACGCATCACCGTTCCAATTACTGGTCGTGCTTTCGGATCAACAAGAAAACCGAGGTTAGCTGTCGCCAACCCGTGGTTCAGAGCCGTCGGATCAATCTCATCTTTTCCTTTTATGAAAATCAGGATGATATTGATCAATGCAAAGACCACCATCGGCGGATAGCCCGCGTAGACCCAAACAGCCAGAGCCTGCTTGTACGTCATCGATTTCGCCAACATCATCGTGCCGAGCATATACAGACCGGCACCGGCGGCGAAGATGATCGCAAACACCAAAGGAAACGAAGCGTAGGTGATTGCTTTTACCACTGGACTACTTTGAATTCGAATTCCCTGCTCAATCTGTTCGGGAGATGCATCGGGAGTTCGCGATTCGATCTGCGCGCGAATCATGTTCTCTGAGCCGACTGTCGCAACAAACGTCACGTAATAAGCCATGAACAACAGCACGGTTATCAACCCGGCAATCAGAAAACGTGGCCGAACTCGAAGCGCTTCAAACGTCTCAGTAGGTTCAAAAAAGATACTGACAAGGGTCGTGGGCGTGGACATCACCGGTCCCTGTGCCGTGATTTCGTTACTGGTTGCGGCTTGCACATCCTGAACACTCTCATCGCTCATGGGCTTTTCTCCTAAATGGGGACGGCGAGAAAGCTTCCGTCTGTTGAGAATTATCAAGACTACTTGGTTGCGCGTAATACGAACAATACAGAACCGGGAGCGGTAGCGACCGGATGCTATGATCAAGCTATGTCAATCTCAATTCAACTCTCTCGCTGAGAGAGTAGCATCCGGTCGCTACCGCTCCCGGTTCTGTATTTGATGGCATGTTTCAGTCTACTGTCGACGAACCGGGGCCTTCGCTCATACTGGCGGGCCGATTTGGTTCTGCAGATGGTGCGTCGCTCCAACCAGGCACGCGGATACATGCGACGCGGTGACCTGGTGCTACTTCACGTAAGTCGGGATCAATTTGTGCGCATTCGCTGATGGCCAGCGGACAACGAGTGCGGAAACGACAACCGGATGGAGGATCGATCGGCGTGGGCACGTCGCCCTGAAGAACAATCCGGTCACGTTTCCGTTTTGGATCAGGAACTGGAATCGCAGACAGCAGAGCCTGTGTGTATGGGTGAAGAGGACGCGCGTAGAGATCGATTGCGCTGGCGATCTCGACGATTCGACCCAGGTACATCACCGCTACCCGAGTTGAGATGTGCTCCACGACGGCGAGTCCGTGCGAAATAAAGAGGTAAGTCAGACCGAACTCCTGCTGCAGATCCTGCAGCAAGTTAACCACTTGAGCCTGTACGGATACATCGAGTGCTGATACAGGTTCGTCTGCCACGATCAGCTTCGGGTTCAACGCCAGCGTGCGTGCGACGCCGATGCGCTGCCGTTGTCCGCCAGAGAATTCATGCGGATAACGCTTCATGTAATCAGGGCTCAAACCGACCTTACTTAGCAGCTCTCCAACTCTCTCGCGACGCTCGCTCTTGTTACTGACTCCGTGAATTATCAATGGCTCCGCGATGATGTCGCCCACTTTCATTCGTGGATTTAATGATGCATAGGGATCCTGGAAGACAATCTGCATCTCACGGCGCATCTCGCGCAACTCTCGTTTTCCTAGAGAGCTGACATTGCGTCTTTCGAAAGTGATTGCACCGCTTGTGGGCTCGATGAGACGCAGAAGGCAACGTCCTACTGTTGATTTGCCGCACCCAGACTCGCCAACCAGACCGAGTGTTTCGCCGCGAAAGATTTCGAAGGAAACTCCGTCAACTGCCCGAACGACGTCGTCACTCCCTTCGACAGGAAAGTGCTTCACCAGGTTTTGAACGTTGACTAGTTGCTGGTCCATCTGTCTCGCAATTTTTCATTCATCATTTGACATTCGCGAATTCATTTTGATGGTTCGTGTTTTTGTGTTGTTTCGTGTGATTTCGTGGATCGCACTTCTCTGTGCGTTCTCTGTGTCTCCGTGACTCTGTGGTTTTCTTAGGGCTTGAATGTGTCTTACGCAAAAGAGAACCACAGAGCCATGGAGATGCAGAGAACGCACAGAGATGAACCGACCTCTGGCTAGTAATAACCAAATGAGAAATGCCAGATGACGAATGGAAAATAACTCGTCGGTTACTCTCTCTTCTTATCTGAGTAATCTGTGTAATCTGCGGATGCGTGATCTGCCGTGACCGCAGCAGCAAGATCGAATAGCACGCACCGCACCTTCACCCCTTTTTCCAACTGATAAAGCGGAATCTCTTCTTCGGTGCATCGCGGCATCCGATAAGAACACCGGGGTGCAAAATGACAACCAGGCGGCAGATTAGTTGGACTCGGCACCACTCCTTCGATCGTTTGAAGCCGCTCGTGTTTGACGACATCCTCAACCGTCAACCTCGGAACTGAGCGCAACAATCCTTCGGTGTAAGGATGTTTTGGTCGCGCAAATAACTCTTCTACCGGTGACTCCTCCACAATTCGTCCGGTGTACATCACTGCAACCCGGTCAGCGACTTCGGCAACTACGCCGAGGTCGTGAGTTATCAGAAGTACAGCGAGCTCACGCGACTTTCTGAGCTCATTCAAAAGCTCGAGAATCTGCGCTTGGATTGTCACATCGAGCGCAGTTGTTGGTTCGTCCGCTATCAGCAATTTCGGATCACACGCGAGGGCCATTGCGATCATCACGCGCTGGCGCATACCTCCGGAGAGTTGATGAGGATAGTCATCCACTCGGCGAGCCGGATCTGGAATAGAGACTTCGCGCATAGCCTCAATCGCTGCCACCCGCGCTGCTTTGCGCGACAGCCTTCGATGCAATCGCAGCGCTTCGGCAATCTGCTCGCCCACCGTAAAGACTGGATTAAGCGACGTCATCGGGTCCTGAAAGATCATCGCGATGTCGTCGCCGCGAATTTGCCGCATCTGTTCGTCGGTAAGTCGTAAAAGATCTTTACCGTCGAAAAGAATCTCACCCGTCACAATCTCTCCCGGCGGTGAGATCAACCTCATGACTGAGAGGGCGGTGATCGATTTTCCGCAACCTGATTCGCCGACTAATCCCAGCAGTTCTCCGCCATCAAGCGAGAAGCTGACGCCATCGACGGCGCGCACCAAACCCGCTCGAGTGCGGAATTGCGTTCGAAGATCTTTAACTTCCAGAAGCGCCATGCCAATTACAAGCCGAGCTGGTCCATCTTTGCATTCTCGTAAGTTGAGTCCTCACCCGGATATCGAAGTTCTTTCTCGAACTTGCCGCTCTCTTTGGCCAGGGCCCAAATTATGCTTTCGCCGGCCGGCACGTTTTTGGGCATTGACTTATTTACCGGATCCTTGAACGCATCTTCAGCATCAATGAGCTGCCAACCCTTGTTCTTGAACATATCCAGCAAATCGCTAAGGAACAGAGCGTTCAGCAGATTGTAGTGAACGAGCATGGTGTGCTTAACACTTCGCCCCAGGACTTTGCGAGATAGCCCATCGTAGTAGAGAGCTCGATCCCACATGTGGTCCAGATAGAACTCACGGTACGGTTTCAAATCTGCTGTTTGGTCTTTCTCTAACTTCTTTGACAGCCGATCTTCGATGGCCCAATCAGAGGCGTCAATGGTGACGTGTCCAGTGCGGTATCCATGCTCATGTAAGAACGAACGTACGGCATCGCGTTCTGCTGCGGTGTCACCTTCTTTGAGATAGGGAAATCGGAAGAGCTTTTGAAAATGCGAATAGGGTTTCAGAAGCTCTTCGCATTTCAGGATGTCGGCCGTGAACGCAGCAGCCTCGACTTTCGGGCTATTTAGATATGTGTGCGAATAAGAATGATTGCCGATCATATGTCCCGCACTATCCCACTCGCTTAGCAGGTCTTTCCCCGTTTGTTCTTCGATGTTCTTGCCCTTAACAAACAAGGCTGCCTTTAAATTTCCGTGCGAACGCAAAGCCTCGAGGATTGCGCGATTGCGTTGAGCAGGATTCAGGCGAAGGGACTTATTCCAGAAGAAGTCGTCCATGGTGACCGAGACTTGCGGCGATTCTTTTGTGCGTAACACAGCACTCCTACTAACACCGAACGTCAATGCTGTGGCACCCACTGCTTTTGTGAACGCTCTTCGATTCATTTCTTACCTCACATTATCCGAAAAAGGGCGCACTCAATTTATATCGTCGAACTCTCGTGATATTCACCCCAAGTTTTTCGTAAGCGATTGCTGATCTCCCCAACTGTGGCATAGCTCTCCACAGCTTCCAGTATTCTCGGTAACAAGTTCTCGCTACCTTGAGCCGCTGATTCAAGGTTTGTGAGGGCCACTTCAACCGCGCGAGGATCTCGCCTTTCCCTTACCGCACGGATGCGATCGATTTGTGCCTGTTCAATTGCCGGGTCAACGCGCAACGTCGGTACAGCAGATTCAGATTCCGTTTGAAATCTATTGACGCCGACAACGATTCTTTCGTTGGATTCAATCGCGCGTTGATACTCGTACGCTGATTCCTGGATCTCTCGCTGGACGTAGCCTGTTTCAATCGCCCGCAACGTACCGCCCATCGCATCGATCCGATCCAAATAAGCTCGAGCTCGTCTTTCGATCTCGTTCGTAAGTTGTTCAATGGCATACGACCCGGCCAGAGGATCGGCAGTGTCGGCAATACCCGATTCATGGGCGATCACTTGTTGAGTTCTGAGAGCCACTTTTGCCGCTTGTTCGGTCGGCAGTGCCAGTGCTTCATCCATCGCGTTCGTATGCAGCGACTGTGTCCCACCGAGCACGGCCGCAAGCGCCTGAATCGTAGTACGGACGACGTTGACTTCAGGCTGCTGCGCAGTCAAGGAAGAACCGGCAGTTTGTGTGTGGAAACGCAGCATTAGCGAACGAAGATCTCGCGCGCCGAATCGTTCGCGCATTATGTGGGACCAAAGACGTCGGGCAGCGCGAAACTTCGCAACCTCCTCCAGCAAATTGTTGTGCGCGTTGAAGAAGAAGGATATTCGCGGTGCGAACTCGTCAACGTTCAAGCCCGCTTGAATTGCAGCTTCGACATAGGTAATTGCATCAGCGAGAGTGAAAGCGACTTCCTGCACTGCCGTCGAGCCAGCTTCACGAATGTGATACCCGCTAATGGAGATAGTGTTCCAATTTGGCACTTCATGCGCGCAATACGCGAAAGTATCAGTCACGAGTCGCAAGGACGGAGAAGGCGGATAGATGTATGTGCCGCGAGCAATGTATTCCTTGAGAATGTCGTTCTGCAGGGTTCCCTTAAGCTTGTCGAAAGAAACATTCTGATTACGAGCGACTGCGAGATATAGGCAGAGCAGCGTCGAAGCAGTTGCGTTGATCGTCATTGACGTAGACACGCTGTCGAGCGGAATTCCGTCAAACAGCCGTTGCATGTCTTCCAACGAGTCAATCGCCACGCCCACTTTTCCGACTTCACCAGCTGCGAGTGGATCGTCGCTGTCTAATCCGATCTGAGTCGGCAAATCGAACGCAACAGAAAGCCCTGTGGTTCCCTGGGCCATCAGGTACTTGTATCGAGCATTTGACTCCTCTGCTGTGGCATACCCAGCATATTGCCGCATGGTCCAGAGCCGGCCTCGATACATGTCGGAATAGATTCCCCGCGTGAAAGGAAACTCACCGGGTTCGCCGAGATCTCTGGTGTAGTCGACCGTATCGGTGTTGGAGGGACTGAAGTCTGCTGGCAATTCGATGCCTGAGGGGGTCTCAAAGCGCTTGCGCCGTTCGGCATCTTTCATGGTTGCCATTGATGAATCATCAGGTGAAAAGGTAATCGAAGCCTACCATAGGGCTCAAAGCAGCGGCAATTTGACACTTAGTTGACCGCTCGATGTGTGAGAATCCTCGAACGTCGAGTCTCTCGTTAATTCAGGCGGGGGTGAACCGCCCTTCCTAACCTGGAGACTTTCGATGTCGACCACTTACATCTGCCTTGAATGTCCTTCAGGGATGATAAACCAGACTCAAATTTAAGAGTCTCATGGTTAGGAAGGGCGGTTCACCCCCGCTCAATGATCGACAGACTCAAGATTCGTCCGAGTCTTGGTGGCGCATTCTCAACATCATGTGACAGAGTACTCGCGATGAAAACCGTCATCGTTTCCCAGCGAGGCGCGCATCGCGTCCGCAATGGACATCTTTGGATATATCGCAGCGACGTCGTCACGGCCCCAGAAAATGCTGGTGGCGAGATAGTTGCAATTACGGACCAGCAACGAAACTTCGTCGGGCAAGCACTGTACAGCGATCGTTCCGAGATAGCGCTCCGACTTCTCACACAGACCGATGAAGTTATAGATCGTGATTGGTGGCAGCGACGGATACTCCAGGCAACTGCGAGACGAAAACATCTTGGACCTGAAACAGACGCGTACCGTCTGGTCTATTCCGAAGGTGACCTGCTTCCCTCACTGATCATCGATCGCTATCGGGATCTGCTCGTACTACAGACACTGTCGCAGGGAACTGAAGCGATTAAATCACTGCTTGTCGAATTGCTGGTTGAGCAGTTTGCGCCGAGCGCGATTGTCGAACGCAACGATGTACGTGTGCGCGAATTCGAAGGTCTGGAATTGAAGGCGGGCGAACTTTACGGCGATGCTCCTCAGGAACTCGAGATCAAGCAGCACGGGATTCGCTTCATCGTCTCTCCTCTTGCTGGACAAAAAACAGGATCATTTCTGGACCAGCGTGAGAACCGTTTGGCAGCGCGGGCCGTAGCCCACGGTCAGGCTCTTGACTGCTTCACTTTTAATGGCGCCTTCGCCCTGCATCTGGCCGACGTTTGTCAGAACGTGATCGCGCTCGACATCTCTCCTACTGCACTTGAGACAGCGCGGCGCAATGCAGAGCTGAACGGCGCCACCAACGTGGAGTTTCGCGAAGCTAATGTTTTCGACGCCTTGCGAGAACTTGAGCACGAAGGGCGTTCGTTCGACACAATCGTTCTTGATCCGCCAGCCTTCGCTAAAAACCGCGCGAGTGTAAAGTCCGGACTACGTGGCTACAAAGATATCAATTTACGCGCGATCAAATTGCTCAAGCCCGGTGGAGTTTTGATCAGCTGCTCCTGCTCTTATCACGTGTCGGAACATGCGTTCCTCGAAGTGATTCGTGCGGCCGCTGTAGACGCACGACGCAGGCTGCAAGTGATAGAGAAGCGCATGCAGTCGAGTGATCATCCTGTGTTGTTGGGAGTACCAGAGACGTATTACTTGAAGTGCGTGATTCTGAGGGTGCTTTGAGGAGAAGAAAGCATTAACCGCGCGAAGTTCCCTGTTTGACGCTCTCGGCTAAACGTTTCGCATCGGGCAGAGCTTCAAGTGCGCGCAGAACCTGCGGATCGCTGTCGAAGAGCACTCGCGCTCCTGCGTCATTGGAGAAGGCAGCTGTGATTATTTCTTCGCGAAGACGCAGTTTGACAAAATCGACGTCTTCTTCGAGTTGCGCTTGCGTAAGGTGAGACTCGGCATCGTTGCGAACCCAAGTCCGGAAGGCTTCGACGACTTTCTCCGTGATCGGATAGTCACCAGCTTTCGGGTTCTTGCCGTACAGTACTCGCTCCACTTTGTAGTTTTCCAGCCCGGCAATCTTTCCGCCTGCAAGTAATCGGATGAACTGAAAAGCTGCTTCGGCAATGCGGTTGCGGGTTGGCGTGAAGTTGAGCGGCTTCGCGTCGATATCAGGAGTGATGCCGCCACCACCATAGAACACGCGACCAGCAGCAGTCTTCACCGCCGGTCCTGTCTGCGGAAAAGGTGTAGGTGAAGCCTGGGCCAGTGGTGACAATGGATCTTTTACGCCAGGAGAAGCGGCTGGCTGCGCTTCAGCATCATGTCTAGTGTAATAGTCGTAGAGCGATCCGTTGGAGTAGTCGCGTTGTAGTGATCGACCATACGGAGTGTAGTAACGTGCAGTGGTGAGTGTTAGACCAGTATTGAACGGTAGCGGAAAGACTCGTTGCACCAATCCTTTTCCAAAACTGGTTTCCCCTACTATCAATCCGCGACCATGGTCCTGAATCGCACCGGCAACGATCTCTGACGCAGAAGCGGAGCCGCGATTAATCAGAACGACGAGCGGTACATCTTCAGGATCAGCGCCGCTTGATTTGTAAATGATCGGATCGCTGTATTCCGTGCGACCCTTAACCGAGACTATTACTTGTCCTCTGGGTAAGAATTCGCTCGCAACATCTATCGCCTGATTAAGCAAACCGCCCGGATTGTTTCTAAGATCAAGTATTAGCTGCCGCATTCCCTGACCTTTTAGCCTGTCGAGCGCCTCGCGCAACTCCTCGTCACTCGTGTTCTGAAACCCGCCGGTGAGTCCAACGTAGCCGGTACCCGGTCGTAGCATGTAAGCATTGCGAATAGACGGTAGCGGCACCGCATCGCGGACAATCGTGAAATAGAGAGGAGACTCCGAATCTGCGCGTTCGACTTTTATTTGGACCGGTTCACCCCGACCACCGCGCACATTTTTTGAGACCTGTTCACTAGACCATTGCCGAGCGTCTTTTCCATCTACTTCGAGAATCCGATCGCCGTATCGCAAGCCCAGTTTTGCGGCGGGTGTTCCTTCTACAGATGACTGCACATAAACACCGTCGCGATGCTGCACAATCGTGACTCCGATTCCGTAGAACCGGGAATCCTGATCCTCTTTTAATTTGCGGAATTCGTTGTAAGGGAAATACATCGAGTGGGGATCGAGAGTCGAGAGCATTCCCTGAATCGCAGCCTGAGTGGCCTTCTCGTAGTCGATGTCCCCGGCGTAATTATTGGAGATTTCAGCGACGGCGTTGTTGTAGTCCTTCTCGATTTCGTCAGCTCGCGCATAAGTGTTGGAACTATTCTGTGGGGTTGACCAGCGAAGCTTGCGCGAGCGACTCACGCCGCCACCCACTAAAGTTGCGATCAAGACCACTGCACTGGCGAAAATGATAAAGCGCTTGTTCATCTGAATGTCGTTCGCTGCCCAGAGTTGAAATATAACATAGCGGCTCGATTTGTTCCGAAACCCAAGGAGTCTATTGCTGTACTATATTCCGAAACCCCAAATGCAACCGTCCTTGTCAGTCATTGTTCCCGCATATAACGAGAGTGAGCGACTTGAAAAATCGCTGACCACGATCCGCAGCTATTTAAAGAATCATGACGCAGAAACCGAGTTGATCGTAGTTGATGATGGGTCGACTGACAACACGGCTGCCAACGCGAAAGACATCCTCGGCGGTTCGGGTGCAGTACGAACGTCGATCATCAGTTACCACTCTAATCTTGGAAAGGGACGCGCTGTTCGATTGGGTCTGCTGGCCTCACGCGGTGAAGTTGCGCTTTTTACCGACGCCGACTTGTCAACACCGATCAGTGAAACGCCAAAGTTGGTGGATCCCATCACCCGCGGCGAGTGTGATCTAACCTTCGGCTCGCGCGCACTCGATAGGAAGCTAATTGGTGTTCATCAACCTTGGCGACGTGAACTAGGAGGGCGAGTCTTCAACCTGGTTGTCAGGATGGCCACGGGTTTGCCGTTTTGGGACACGCAATGCGGATTCAAAGCCTTTCGCATGAGTGTCTGCCGTCCACTCATCGAAGGTGCGACTATCGATCGATTTGGGTTCGATGTCGAATTACTTTACCTGGCCCACCGTGCAGGATTGCGATTGCGAGAGATTCCCGTCCGATGGAACCATTTCGAAGGAAGTAAGGTGAACGTGCTCAGTGATAGCTTCAAAATGTTGAATGAGGTAGGAATCATTCGGCAGCAAGCCCGGCGTGGTGTTTACGACAACGCGATTCGCGCCGTTCACGAATCGCTAAGCCCGGATCGCTGATTCGTACCGTCCATCAGTTTTCCGATATACTCCGAACGTAACCTCACAATTTAGTTGGCCCTGAGAAATTCAATGACCGCCAGATTAAACGTTAATATCGATCATGTAGCGACGGTAAGGCAGGCGCGTCGAGCACCAGAACCGAGCCTGATGGCCGCGGCCATGATTTGCGAGCAAGCTGGTGCTGATGGGATCACGATCCACTTGCGTGGAGATCGTCGTCACATTCAGGACCAGGACCTGGCAACACTTCGACAAAGCTTAACGACTTATCTCAATCTTGAGATGGCTGCTACCGAGGAGATGTTAGGTATAGCTCTGACTGCGCGGCCAGACGCGGTGACGTTAGTTGCAGAAAATCCGAACGAGATAACCACAGAAGGTGGTCTAGATGTAAAAGGCAACGTCTCTATCGCGCGAGCTGTGGTGAACCGGATACGCGAAGCAAACATTCTCGCAAGCTTGTTCATAGATCCGGACCCGCAGCAGATCGAAGTGGCTCGGCAGATTGGCGCACAACAAGTGGAGCTTTGTACTGCTGTCTACGCTGAGGCGACACTCGGGGCACGCGCAATTCATGGCGATGGATCGTTGAAAGCGGGAAGAGAGCTCCGGCGGTTGCGGGAAGCCGCGGAACTTGCAGCGCAATACGGACTACACGTTGCCGCCGGGCATGGCTTAACGTACCGAAATGTAGGCGCGGTGGCAGCTATTAATGAAATTACCGAATTCAACATCGGACACAACATCATTGCTCACTCAATCTTTGTCGGTCTTGAAAGAGCTGTAAAAGAGATGCAGGAGGCTATCAGGATCGGAGCGACCAGCTGGCGCAGCTTGCACGGTAACTAATCCTTCACCGGTAAAGCAAATTAGCCGCGCATAAACACGGATGTGCTTATGGGCGGCTAATTTTTGTCGAGAACGATCAGCTGCGAGCGCCGGCAGCCAGATGTAGCCGAATCATCGAGCGTTCGAGCTTTGCACGGGCTACTTCAAAATCTTCTTCGGTTCCACTCCAGGCGCTTAGCTGCTTCTCAACATGGTCCCGAGCCAGTCTCGCTCGAGCGGCGTCGATCTCTTCTGGACGCTCTGCTACTTCAGCAAGCACCGTTACACGATCATCGCTTATTTCGACGAAGCCGCCGGAAACATGTAACTGTGAGGTGGCGCCAGCCTTCACGTACGACAGCACGCCTGTCTTCAACTGTGAAATCAATGCCGTGTGACCGGGCAGGATTCCTAATTCACCACCGAGGCCCGGAACCGTCACCATATCCACCTGCTCTGAGAGGACGCGCCGCTGTGGTGTAATTACTTCGAGTTGGAGTTGTTGAGCCATTCAGAAAAATTTTCAATTTCAAATTTTACTGCGCGATACTTTCGCCCTTCTTCACAGCCTCTTCAATCGTTCCCACCATGAAGAACGCCTGCTCCGGCAGGTCATCGTGTTTTCCGTCGACAATCTCGCGGAACCCTTTGATCGTGTCCTCAAGCTTCACGTATTTACCTTCAACGCCTGTGAACTGCGCTGCGACAAAGAACGGTTGTGAGAAGAACCTCTGAATCTTTCTTGCACGCGAGACAATCAGTTTGTCTTCATCTGAAAGCTCATCCAGACCAAGGATCGCGATGATGTCCTGAAGGTCCTTGTATCGCTGAAGAACTCGCTTGACGTCCTGCGCTGTGTTGTAGTGCTCCTCACCAATGATGCGCGGATCGAGAATGCGCGACGAGGATGAAAGCGGATCCACCGCCGGATAAATTCCCAATTCCACAATCTGTCGTGAGAGCGCAGTGACGGCGTCAAGGTGCGCGAACGTCGTAGCAGGAGCCGGATCCGTATAGTCGTCGGCCGGTACGTATACGGCTTGAATAGATGTGATCGACCCGGTCTTAGTTGAAGTGATGCGTTCCTGCATTTCTCCCATCTCCGTCGCGAGGTTGGGTTGGTAACCTACGGCCGACGGCATCCGACCCAACAGTGCTGATACTTCTGAACCAGCTTGAGTGAACCGGAAAATGTTATCGATGAAGAGCAGCACATCGAGACCCTTGTCTCGGAAGTACTCGGCAACAGTGAGGCCAGACAACGCGACGCGCAGCCGAGCTCCAGGCGGTTCCGTCATCTGACCATAAATCAACGCCACCTTCGATTGCTCGAGCGCTTTCATGTCAACGCGAGTCATGTCGAACTCGCCGGTCTCTTCAAAATGTGAATAGAAGCTCTCGCCAAAGTTGATGACCTTTGATTCCACCATCTCGCGGAGCAGGTCATTTCCTTCGCGCGTTCTTTCACCAACTCCGGCGAAGACCGAGAAGCCGGCACGCGCCTTCGCGATGTTATTAATCAATTCCATTACGATCACGGTCTTGCCGACGCCGGCGCCACCAAAGAGACCAATCTTGCCGCCACGAAGAAACGGCTGGATGAGATCGATGACCTTGATCCCCGTCTCGAACATCTGTAGCTCAACAGATTGTTCCTCGAAACTGGGTGCATGACGGTGAATCGGATAGCGTTGCTCATGCCTGACTTCGCCAAGATTGTCTACCGGTTGCCCGATTACATTCAGCACACGACCCAATGTGCCTTCACCGACAGGCATCGTGATTGGACCGCCGGTGTCGATCGCTTTCATGCCGCGGACCATGCCGTCAGTAGGAGTCATGGACACAGTTCGCACTCGACCTTCACCAAGGTGCTGCTGCACTTCTGCGATGACATCGATAGGTGTGGGAACATCAAATCCGTCGGAGACGATGCGAAGCGCCTGATAGATTGGAGGCAAATGCTTCTCATCGAACTCGACGTCTACAACGGGACCAATGATCTGTACTACCCGGCCGGCCTGGCCATCTGTGCTGAGAGTGTGACTCGGTGAAGACATACTTCCTTAAACTCCTTCAGGACTGTGTACGCGAACAAAAGTGGGCTGGATAAAAAGCTCGACAAGATAACATACCGCCCAAATCGAGCCAAATACAGTGACATTTCTAGGGGCGTCTCTCGTCCAGTAACGTTTGGAGCGCGGACGAGGAGGGGCGCCACTACGAAAATCGGAACTTAACTTGTACTAGCATCGTAGTACAATTTGTATTAGCATCGTAGTACAATATGAGAAATGAGTGAGACGTTCTTCATAAACCCTCATGATCCAACCCCGCTATACGCGCAGTTAACCAGGGCTATTAAGTTCGCAATTGCAACTGGAAGGCTCACCATTGGTGAACAACTGCCAACGGTACGTCAGTTGGCCGTAGATCTTCGGATCAACGCTAACACCGTGGCGAAGGTGTATACCGAATTAGAGCGCTCTGGAATTGTAGAGACGCGCAAGGGAGTGGGAACGTTTATTCGTGCGCGCAATTTTGAAGCAGACGCCAGCCGACATCGCGACGACCATTTGCGAACGTTCGCAGATCGGTTTATTGCAGAGGCTGGAGCATTGGGCTTCTCTCTGGGTGACTTAATAGATCACCTTCAGAGTAGGCACAAAAAGGAGATGAAAAATGATTAGCGATAACGCGCTGGTTGCAAGCAAAACCAGCCTACCTGCCACACAAGTATCACCACGAGTGAACATCGTGGCTGCCGTCGCATTCCTTCTGCCTCTTCTCTTGGGTTTGTTTGCGACGCTGATGACTCTCAACCCTGCCGGAGTCATCGTCGGATTGATTCTAGGCCTGCTCGCAGGAGGATCACCTAAGATCGCACGCCAGTGGGAACGAGCTGTTGTATTGCGACTGGGCCGCTATACCGGTTTGCGTGGCCCGGGTCTTTTCTGGATCGTTCCTTTCGTAGACACGATTCCCGCCTGGATTGACCAACGAGTAATCACAACCAGCTTCGCTGCTGAAGAGACACTTACGTCCGATACTGTTCCGGTGAACGTCGACGCGGTTCTCTTCTGGATGGTTTACGATCCAGAGAAAGCTGCTCTCGAAGTGCAAAACTATTCTCAGGCTGTAAGCTGGGCCGCACAGACTGCTCTTCGCGACATCATCGGACGGACCTCATTGACTGACCTGCTCCGAGGTCGCGAACGAATTGAAGAAGAGTTGCAGCAGCTAATCGACGAGCGATCAAATCCGTGGGGAGTCACGGTCCAATCTGTGGAGATGCGCGATGTGATCATTCCTGCGGCGCTGCAGGACGCCATGTCTCGAGAGGCTCAAGCAGCTCGAGAGAAGCAAGCTCGCATCATCCTGGGCCAGGCTGAGGTCGAGATCGCTCATTCGTTTGAGACTGCGTCCCGGTCATATCTCGACAATCCAACCGCGCTCCATCTCAGAGCGATGAACATGCTCTACGAGGGTCTAAAAGAGAAAGGCGCGCTGATGCTCGTCCCAAGTACAGCAGTTGAGTCGATGGGTATGGGCGGGTTGCTCGGTGCTGCAGCTCTGCGACAGCAAACTCTGGCAAGCGGTGAGGAGAAGCCGGAGTAAGATACGCTGAATTAAAAAGCCCCACCGCTGTGGCTGAGCGGTGGGGCATTTCATTACACGCTAACGTAAATCAATCTTCTTCGTCTGGATCGATGCGAATCTTCATGCGCTGGAGTATCTGCACATCTTCGTCTGTTAACTCGAGCATCGTTCCGTCTTCTGCTTCATCATCAGAGTTCGGTCGCAAGCCAATCTCTAGTCTGAGCGTGAGCTCCATCTCGTAACCGGCATCTCGCAGCCGTTCAATTGCTTCAGCAACCTTGGGTGAGTTCTCGACAGACTCGTTGATAGCGGTGCCGATCTCACGCACGATCTCTTTTGCTTCGTCGTCGATTTCCAAAGTTACAAAAGCCTCACCAATTTTCATTGGTAATGCTACGCGAGGTCAGCGCAAATTTCCAATTTCGAATTTCGAATTTTCAATTTCTAAATTCGCATGCCTTGAAATCGTGTGCCGCGTCAATTATCGTAGTCATGTTCGTAAACCAAGACTTAGTTATTGGGTGCATTTAAGGAGGAAGAACTCTGTATGCCTGAAGTGGGCGATATGGCCCCGGATTTCGAACTGGGAAGTCACCTTGAGAAAGGCAAGAAGGTGAAGCTCTCGGATTTCCGCGGCAAGAACAATGTGGTGCTGGCGTTTTATCCGCTGGCCTGGACTCCTGTCTGAACGGCGCAGATGCCGGCGTACGAGGCTGACCTCGAACGCTTTAAAGGCTACGATGCCCAGGTCTTGGGCATATCTGTTGATAGCGTTCCCTGCAATACAGCCTGGGCCAAGAGCCTTGGCGGACTCTCATACGATCTTCTAAGCGACTTCAATCCTAAAGGCGCAGTGGCGAAAAGTTATGGTGCGTATCGCGAAAACGATGGCATCAGTGAGCGTGCGCTGTTCATAATCAATAAGGAAGGGAGAATTGCTTACAAAGACATTCACGACATAGGCGATCAACCGGACAACGAGGATCTTCTTGACGTCTTACGTAAGTTGTAATTGAAGCGAAGAACAGAGGTCAGCAGTTGGCAGCTCTTTGACAGCCGCGGCTGACCTCTATAATTTTGAGTGGCGAATGACGATCTCAAGAAAATGCGTGCCATTCACTCCTTTTGAGCGAGAGCTGGCGAAGACTAGCATCGCAATTGTGTCGGCAGGTGGAGTTCACCTCAAAGATCAGGAGCCCTTCAACATCGCTGACGAACTTGGCGACTTAGGCTTCCGAATGATTCCTGAGGATGCTGACTCCTCGGATCTGATGGTTACGCATCATCACTATGATCACAGGGACGCTGATCGAGATATCAATGTCGTCTTCCCAATCGACGTGCTGCGCGATTTGAAGGCTGTAGGGTTCATAGGCGGACTTGCAAAGAAGCACGTCGGTTACATGGGTTACACCATGCAGTTGAAGGCCATGTACGAAGGCACGGCTCGCGAGATTGCGAACGAGATAGATCATGGCTCTCGCGCTGATGCTGTGATTCTTACCGGAGGTTGACCAAGCGTGTGTCACCGCACGGTCGTGGCGGTCCAACGTGAGATCGAGATGAGGGGAATCCCGACTGTCCTGATCACAGTTAGTCCTGAAGTATCAGCGCAGATGAGACCACCGCGTGCTCTCTATCCCAAGGGCTTCAAGATCGGAAATAGTTTAGGCAAACCGGGAATGCGAGATTTGCAACGCAAAATTTTGCGTGACGCGTTAACCCTACTGACGGAAAATACACGGCCGGGAGAGATAATCACTCGCAATTATCCCGAGTACGGCGAATACCACGAACCACCTCGCGTAAAGAACTCAGCCAATAAGTAGTAGCAATTTCAATGTTAAAGACAATCGGAATATTGACTGGAGGCGGAGATGCTCCAGGTCTCAATGCCGTAATTCGCGCTGCTGTAAAGACCGCCACGGGAAAATACGGAACTGAGGTGATCGGTATCGAGGATGGCTTTGAGGGATTGCTAGGTCAAACCCAAACGCGCGTACTCAAGCCGGCTGACGTGCGCGGGCTCTTGCCTCGCGGCGGCACAATCCTGGGGACACGCAATCGGGGACGTTTCGTTGAGCGATCCGATACTGGTGTCACAAAACCTGAGGAGGTTTATCAGGAAGCCATGGGTAACCTTGAGCGCTTGGGAATCGAAGCGTTACTTGTACTTGGCGGCGAGGGCACGCTCGGGATCGCGGAAGAATTCAATAAGCGCGGATTCCCTGTCGTAGGTGTTCCTAAAACCATTGATAACGATCTCGCCTGTACTGAATTGACGTTTGGATTTGTGACAGCGCTAGACATCGCGACGGAAGCTCTCGATCGATTGCACACCACAGCTGAATCGCACGACCGTGTGATGATTCTCGAAGTGATGGGTCGTGACACTGGATGGATTGCATTGCACTCAGGTCTTGCAGGCGGAGCAGATGTTATTTTGATTCCCGAGATCCCTTTCCTTGCTCAATCAGTCGCAGACAAGATCGTTGAACGTGACAAGGGAGACTCAAATTTCAGCATCGTGGTCGTAGCTGAAGGAGCGATCGAGTGCGGACGTGAACAGATCTACCAACACAAGGGAGATGGGTCACATGCGCCGCGGTTGGGTGGCATTGGTATGCACCTACAAAGTGACATTGAATCTTTGACAAGAAAAGAAACCCGTTGTGTAGTGCTGGGCCATCTTCAACGCGGAGGTCGGCCCAACGCGTTCGACAGAATGCTCGCTACGAATTACGGCTCTTGCGCAGTGCGAGCGTTGGCTGAAAACAAGCGAGGAGTAATGGTCGCGCTACAGGCCGGCGATGTTGTTACCGTTCCACTTTCAGAAGCGATAGCCAATGTAAAGACCGTGCCACCAAGGGGCCAATTGGTGCGTACAGCGCGCGACACGGGAATCTCATTTGGAGCGCCCGATGAGGCAAGCTACCATGAGTAAATTCGCCGATCACACCAGGCAGGGAGAGTGAACATTGTCAGGTGACATCAAACAGAAACTGCAGTCAGAGCTCGATGAGCTCGAAAACGAATTACGAGTTCATCTGCCCAAGGAGATCAAACGGGCGCTGGAGTTTGGCGACCTTCGTGAGAATTCGGAGTACCGAGCCGCCTTGGACCGCCAGAATGTAGTCAAGGCGCGCATCGTTGAGTTGCGTCAAAGGATCAGCGAGATCGGCTCTATCGATTTGAAACGGATTCCGCAAGGAAAGGCTTCCTACGGCTCAACGTTGGTCCTGTACGATGGCGAAAAGGATGAAGAAGTCACCTACAGACTGGTAACGCCTGAGGAGAGTGATCCGCAGAGAGGCTTTATCTCAACGACATCTCCTGTCGGCAAAAGTTTGATGGGTAAGGAAGAGGGCGACGAGGTTGTGGTTAGGACTCCGGCCGGCGCGCGAACATTTGAGATTAGGCGGCTGGTAACGCTTCATGATGAAGCGCAGAAAGAAGCGCAATAAGTCAAGGACCATCTCAAATCTTGACAGTGTAGAGAGCCGTACCTACAATCCGCCGCTTGCCGAAACGGGTGTCAAGTTCGACCAACTTTTCGGCATAATGCACTGAAGGAGAAACGACCTAGATCATGTTTGGAGCCAGTATCGGACGGGGAGCACAACGCATAATTGATGCGATGGTGCGCTGGCTTGCGCATGGACATATCAACCCAAACTTACTAACCGTTATTGGCGTAGCACTGAATGTCGGCTGTGGGTTGCTCTTCGGGTTGGGTCAGTTCTTTTGGGCCGGAATCATACTGATCGTCGCGAATCTTTTTGACATGCTGGACGGTCAAGTGGCCCGTCTTTCGGGCCGCGTCACTCGCTTCGGTGGGTTTCTGGATTCGTCGTTGGATCGACTGTCCGACATGGTCATTTTTGTCGGACTAATGATCTTTTACGCGAGACTAACGCCGTTTCATTCAACTCTTAACGTTTTTCTTGCGGGCGCCGGACTAATGGGGTCAGTTATGGTAAGCTACGCCAGCGCCCGGGCGGAGAGTCTCATACCCAAGTGTGACGTTGGATTCCTGCGACGGCCAGAGCGAGTCGTTCTTTTCATCATTGGTGCATTAAGCACTTTTCCTGGCTCTAATCACTTTTTTGCTAACCGCATGCCTGCGGTTTTGTGGGTGTTGGCCGTTGGTTCCTACTGGACTTTCGCTCATCGCATGTATCACACATGGTCTGAGTTGAATAGTGGGGCCAAAGCAGCCGACAGCAAAAAGCAGGCATCTGACGCAAACGTTAATTCGGGTCTTGAGCCCCGGCCCGAGCAAACTTTGATTCATAAAGCGGGTTAGGATCATTTTTCGGTAATTGATAATTGGAGCGTTTATCACCGCTCGAGGAACCAACCCTTGACGATCTGTCCCTGTTGCGGCTGCAAATTTAACGGTGCCCTGTCTGAAGGTTGTGTTGAATGTGGCGCTAGAGCTATTGGCGAACCCCTTCCTAAACCAGATCACGAACTTCCCTCCTACACTCGCTCCCTTTTTCTAGCTGCCGTTGGATCAATGATGGTCCTGACATTTCTGGTTCAAACCAGCATTGCGTTGCTGCAAACTGCTCCCACTAAGGGTTTGTTGTCCTGGATCAATTCTCTCGATTTCTGGTCCTTCGTGGCTGCCGGAGAAACTGCCGCTTGGAGACTCAAGTGGATAATGATTCCACTTGCCATTGCGGTGCTGTGGAGCACACGCAAGGTTTACCGATCGATTCTCGAAGCTCCCGAGCGTTACTGCATGATTCGCTATGCCAAGGCTGGTTTCCTCGCGTGTGCGGTCGTGCCGCTTTTAACTGCGCTGCTAATCGGCGTAACTATTCCCGAAAGACTGCGTCAACGACAGCTTGCGATTGCCGCCGGACAATACGAGGCGGAGTACTATGCCCTCGGCTACACGTTTGAGCGCGCGTTTCTGCAGTACCACGAGCTCTTCGGAAAACTTCCTGACGAACTCGAAGACCTGAAACAGTTACCTGATCCGGATGGTTCGATCGCTGCTGCGCTTAGAAGTCTTGATCCAAAGGTCTACCCGACTGCTTACAAGCCAAGCGCTGACGTAGCCGCGGCTTTGCCGAAACGCAACGTACCAGTGCGAGGCTCCGTCATTAAAGCCTCACTGAGCGCAGCCAACGACGTCGTCATCGCCGAAGGATTGTCTTTTACGAATTATGAGCTTCGCCTACCCGGACCAGATAAGCTGCTCAACACCGAAGATGATCTGTTGCTTCGCGATGGCGTGATCACCAAGGCTAGTGATTCTCCTAAACCAATCACGACGACCGCTTCAACCAAAGCTTCAACTCTTAAGACTCGGTAACAATCGAAAGTCGCAAGTTCAAAGTGATGTTTGCTTCACTCGCGAAAACTCTGTGTTTCGCTTGCAATGGTGTAGCGTTTATCGGAAACAAGATTGCCTGCTTATAATCGAATCGCTAAATGTTTCGTCGAATTCTAATCGCCAATCGTGGAGAGATTGCCGTGCGCATCATGCGCGCATGTCGGGATCTCGACATCTCACCTATTGCCGTCTATTCCGAGGCTGATTCAAAGGCAGTGCACGTACGTTTTGCCGATCAAGCCGTCTGTATTGGTCCTCCGCCCTCGACTGAGAGTTATCTAAACATCGCGGCAATAGTCGATGCCGCAAAACAGACTAAAGCAGAAGCAATCCATCCCGGTTATGGTTTTCTTGCTGAGAACGCGAATTTCGCAAGAGCAGTTACCGAAGCCGGGCTGGTGTTCATCGGCCCGAGTGCTGAAGCGATGGAAGTGATGGGTTCGAAGACTTCAGCCAGACGAGCAGCAGTTGAAGCTGGCGTACCGGTGGTTCCAGGAACCATCGACCCAGTGCGATCAGTTGCCGAAGCCCAGGACCGTGCTGCGCACTTCAGTTATCCCGTGATGCTCAAAGCTGCTGCAGGCGGTGGCGGCAAAGGCATGCGCCTAGTCAGGACCAGCGCCGAGCTGAGTTCCGCTTTCGACAATGCGCAATCCGAGGCTGCTTCAGCTTTCGGAGATCCATCACTCTATCTGGAAAAGGCGATCGACCGTCCGCGGCACATTGAGATTCAGATCTTTGCGGACGCCATGGGAAGTGTGGTCCACCTCGGTGAACGCGAATGCTCAATACAGCGGAGACATCAGAAGGTCATTGAAGAGTGTCCGTCACCCATCAATGATCCCGAACTTCGTGAGCGGATGGGTGAAGCAGCCGTTAAGCTCGCTCGAGCGGTTAATTATCTCGGCGCAGGTACAGTGGAATTTCTGCTGTCTGACACCACGCGCGAGTTTTATTTCCTTGAGATGAATACTCGCCTGCAAGTGGAACATCCGGTCACTGAACTTGTCACGGGATTAGATCTTGTGCGAGAGCAGATATCTGTTGCTGCGGGACAGCCGCTTTCATTCAACCAAAATGATGTCTCATGGAATGGCCACGCAATCGAGTGTCGCGTTTATGCTGAGGATCCGGATAACAACTTCTTTCCTTCTCCGGGACGAATCACCGGTTTACACGTTCCCTCGGGTCCAGGCATTCGAGACGACAGCGGGGTGAGTCAGAATTCGGAAGTCTCGATTCATTACGATCCACTTATTTCAAAACTATCAGCCTGGGGCCGCACTAGAGGTGAGGCGATAGATCGACTCCGACGAGCATTGGGTGAATACCAGCTGGTCGGTATTAAAACCACGATACCGTTCTTTCGTCAGATTATTCAGGACGACGAGTTTATAGCCGGCAAACTCGATACTGGATTTATCGATCGCTTCAATCAGCGTCGGCAAGAAGCAAAGTCCACGTCAAGAGAATTAGACGAAGCCGAAAAGAAGAGGCGTGATATCGCCATCATCGCAGCGGCGGTTCACTACTCAAAGCTGCAAAGACGATTAGCACGGGATCGCCCTCCTGCCGATGCTGAGAGCCGCTGGAAGATGTCCGGACGCGCTGCACTGATGAGCGGACAAGAACGCTTGGATGGTCGTTCCCGAAAGTCTTAAGTCAATCGATGAAGCTGAAAGCAACAATTTCTGAGAAGAACTATGAAGTGACGGTTGAGGAGCGAGGCGACCAAACAATTGCCACGGTCGAGGGGCGCGAATATGTCCTAAACGTACGGGAATCTACTTCAGGGGATCTGCTCATTCTTGAAGGTTCTGAGATTTACAACTGTTTGGTCGGTGAGAATCCCAAGCGTAGGCAAGCCTTCGAGGTCCATGTAGGACCAGGCAGTTACGAAGTCAGTATTGTGGATCCGAAGCGTTTGCGCAGTGGCCAAGCTGCTACCGGACACAATCACGGGGCGGCCCGCATTACGGCACCAATGCCGGGCAAGGTGGTTCGATTACTCGTCGCAGAAGGTGCAGAGATAGAAGCTGGGGCCGGCGTTGTCGTGGTGGAAGCAATGAAGATGCAGAATGAGATGAAGGCGCCGAAGAGTGGAAAGGTGTTGTCGCTCAATGCATCGCCTGGAGCTACGGTCAATGCAGGAGACGTGTTGGCGATTATCGAATAGTACGAGCGGTTCCGAGGTTATTTTTGTGAACGAATCCCAACCAATCTCATCATCAGATTTAAGAATCTTGCTGTGGGACATTGATGGCACGCTCATGCGATCGCTACGTAGCGGGGCTTTCAAGGACTACACCATTCCGGTGCTTGAAGCTGTCTTTGGTACTGCAGGACGTCTGCCGGAAATGAGAGTCTCCGGGATGACAGACTTGCAGATCGTTGCTGAAGCATTGCAGCACGAAGGATTTACTCACGAACACATTCGTTCGCGTATCGGGCCACTGCGCGAGCGATACATGGAAGAGATGAGGAGGGCGACTGGCAACGGCGACCAGATCTTCGAACTATTGCCCGGAGTGCGAGAAGTGCTGCAGGCAGTCGCTCGGCACCCGCGTTATCGTTCAGCGCTGCTCACAGGAAACATCGAACCTGCTGCTTACCTGAAAATGGAGTTGATGGGACTCGCGCAGTTCTTTGATTTGCCTGGAGCTTTCGGCGATGAATCGCATGACCGGAGAGCTCTTCCCGCGCTGGCGGCGGAACGAATCCGGAAGCATTTGGATATGGAGTTGGCACCGCAGCAGTTCATCGTCATCGGCGATACTCCAAATGACATTGCATGTGCTCGTCACTTTGGCACACGCGTGATTGCCATCGGTACTGGTCGCCTTTTCAGTTCAGCTGACTTGCTTGAGTGCCAACCGGATGCGTTCCTACCTGATCTATCTGATGTTGATTTGGTGATGGCAACGTTAGATCGATTTTAATGAAGTCACTCCACACTCGCACAGCCGGGATCGTGCCTTATTAAACGACTTCGTTACACTTCATGCGGCGATTTTAATGACTTAGAACCGGCAGATTTAGTCGGGATGGGTAACGCGACGATTCATAGATGCGTTGATTCGCCAACTGGTAGTCGGACTCCACAGCTTTAAAAATGTTCTGAACAAACTTTTGCGGATTGCGGTCGTAGAGCGGGAACCACGAACTCTGGACCTGCACCATCACTCGATGCCCCTTCTTAAAACAGTGATTCAGACTATTTAAGCTGAACTGATATTCATTCACACCTGACGGGATTGGTAACGGCCGCTGAAAACTCTCTCGAAACCTGCCACGAAAAATCTCATTAGCTACCATTAATTGATAACCCGACATCTTCGCGTCCTCGGGATAACTCTCCGGATAGACGTCGATCAGTTTCACCACCCAATCACTGTCCGTACCACTGGTCATCGCGAACAAGTAAGCAATAACCTCGCCGCTCACAGTTAAATCTTCCGTCAGCACTTCTGATTGCCAGCTGATGACGTCTGCCCTTCCATTCAGAAACCGCTGGTCCTGGACCAGCCATGTCGACCAACCCGAACCTGCCGGGTCGTAAGTAGCTTCTACCGGTCGCTTGCGATACGGAACCGGATTGGCAGGATCTGAGTCATAACTCTCGTAGGCCTGCTCGTCTTGTCGGCGAGCTTTTTCAAAAGAGAGTTTCCGGCCGCTGCGTAGGTAGAGCGCGCGTTCATCTGCCTCTTTGGGCGGCCACTTGGAATACGAAACCCAGTGATTGCAGCCAGTTTGAAAAGTTAAAGCTTCGGGTTGATTCTGTTTCCCACGTCCCTTTAGGTAGTACGCAAACCACGGCGCCTGGATTTCTCTACGGAAGTAGATTCCGGTCGTCGACCCAAACTTTATCTTTCCCAGAACCCGGCCGCGACCATTCCAACCACCATGGTTCCATGGACCAAGGACCAAGAAGTTTTTGTTGTCACGATCAAACTTCTCAAATGCCTCATACGCTTTAAGAGTTCCGTAAAAATCTTCCTGATCCCACCAGCCGCCAACGACAAGAGTAGGTACCGTAGTCTGCTTCAGATAGTTGGCGGCACCACGTGCTTGCCAATACTCATCGTAGTTTGGGTGAGATACGAACGCGTTCCACGTGGGTAACTTTCCTCCAAGCTGCTCACCGAGCCTCGACATGGTTCCGAATCCTAGATACCAGTCGTAAGCATCTTTATCGAAGCTAACATCGGTACCTTCCTTCGAAGATTCCATCGATTTCACATACTCGAACCCGTAACTCTGACGGAACGCTCCATTGTGAAAGAAGTCATCGCCGAGGTACGCATCGGTCATCGGCGCTTGTGGAGATGATGCTTTTAAAGCGGGATGGGCATCGACTGTAGCCACCGCAGCTAGCCATCCATCGTAAGACACTCCAAGAATCCCGAGGCGGCCGTTGTTCTTGTCAATGTTCTTTATCAGCCAATCAATCGTATCGAAGGTGTCAGTACTTTCATCGATGGACTTTGGATTGGTCTTGTCTCGCAGAGGACGGTCCATCATGAAATCGCCCTCGGATTCATAGCGGCCGCGAATGTCCTGAAAGACAAAAATATAACCGTCCTGAACGAAGTCTTTATGACGGCGGTTGAGCCACTCCATCGTTGGGCCATCGGCGCCGTATGGCGTGCGGTTCAAAAGAATCGGCAGCGCTTCAGATTGGTTGCTGGGCGAGAAGACAACTGTGTGCAGCTTCACCCCATCGCGCATCGGAATCATGACTTCGCGTTTTTGAAACGGTACAAAGACTTCTACAGCAGGCTTGTCAGAGATCCGGATGGCCGGCCGGTCTTCGTCGTTTTGATACCAAATGACCTGCGTCACTTTTCCTTGCGAGTCTCGCTGGAACGTGATCTCCACCGGGCTTATTTTGAGAAAGAACTTGACAGGACTCTGAGGAAAGATCTCGATTTTGCTCTGACCGGTTGGTTGAACGAAAAACCTGTCCCCTTCACGCAAAAAAGAGAGCACTAACTCACGATCATCAAGAAACTGGTATTGGCCTACGAACTCATCGAATAGTTTCGGATCGATTTTGGTTTCAACTCGTTGGGCCTGCTGCGAATGTAATGCTGCGACGTTTGCTTGAGGCTCCCACACCAGGAGCACTGACAAAACAAGCAGACAGCAGAAAGTAAGCAAAGAACAATTCCGTTTCATTCATAAACTCCGGTTTCAACAAATTGAGGGAAGTGTACTTTGCTCGGAACAAGAAAGGCTAACCTGGCGGGAATCGAAGAAAACTTTGGTCGGCTTTGCCGCCATCAGTGCGAAAAGGCTATTCGTAAACCTAATACTGACAAGCCTCAACGATCAGATTAATCGTCATCGGAGGGATACAGCCTTCCCGCACTGTTAGCTGCAAACGACAATGACCACGGCCTGGGCTTCGATGGACTCTCATCGAGTTAAGCTTTGTCATCTGGCGGGATCACCAAGTGTTGGCCCACCTGGATTCGGTCCGGATCATGCAACTTGTCACGGTTGGCATAAAAGATTCGCATGTACTCATTCGAATCTCCATAGAACAGCTGGCTGATCTTTGGCAGCGTGTCGCCGGACTTCACCGAATACGGTTCGGTACCAAGGCCACCGCCTGCTACTGCTCCCATAGCGTGGCGGTCATCCAGTGAAATATCAGCCATGACGTCATCCTGGTTTGGGTTGACCAGTTTGATCTGATCCCAGAATTTGTTTTTCGCATCTTCTGAGGGCGCAATACCTCTAATGAAGAGCTTGTTATCCTGAACGTGAAGATTCAAGAAGCGAACATTTTGGTGGTCCGCCATGTTCAGCACTGGTTGATACTTCTGTTTCAACTCGTCAAATCGTTGTTGTGCCCCTTGTTGTTCAGCGGCAGACGCGCCGCGACCAAACATCCTGTCAAATAGTCCCATGGCTTTCCCTCCCCTCTCTTTTGTTGTTGGGTGTTCGAAGGATCGGGTCAATTGCCGGGAAGAGAACGCAATGTCTGTTCCTTTTTGGTCGTTGATTTGTATTCGTATGAAAGCGTTAACACATCGGTGCGCCGTGTCTTCGGAGAGTCAACCCGATCTGTCCGGAATCTAGAAGTGTTGTCTAAAGCAGGGACAGAATCGGAAAGGGAAACTCCACTCAACTAAGAAAACCTAGCAAAAGTACTTATTCTGTTCTTGGAAGATTGGTGGCACTGGCGTTGCCGCAAAACGCCCTTCTCCAAACAAACCCCCCGACATTTCTAACCGTTTCAGACTTCCCTCGCAGGTCTTTGGCAGTTTCTTATCGAAGGAGGACCAAAACAGTGAAAACTCTATTCATGTTGATGGTATTTGGGGTTGTTCTAATCACAGGCAGTTGGACCGTTAAGGCAGATCAGTTGGTCTTTGCCGTTCTTCTCAGTGGTCCAGCAGAGTTTCCACCAAACATGTCTCCTGGTACTGGCTCAGGGCTTATCACCTATGACAATGTCGCTCACACACTGCGTGTACAAGTAACTTTCAGTGGCTTATTGAGTCCAACTACAGCATCGCACATGCACGCCACCACGCCCGCTCCTTTCTCAGGTATGGCCGGTGTGGCAACTACGGTTCCGAGTTTTGTGGGATTTCCTCTTGGGGTCACAAGCGGAACGTTCGACAATACGTTGGACTTAACGATGGCCTCAAGTTGGAATCCTGCGTTCGTCACGGCTAGTGGCGGAATTCCCCAGGCTGAGGCAGCGCTCTCCGCAGCAATGTTGAGCTCACGAGCGTATCTGAACATTCACACAATGCAGTTTCCTGGCGGCGAAATTCGTGGTTTCACGGTACTAGTGCCCGAACCAGCCACAATGTTGCTTCTCGGATCAGGTTTGACAGGGTTAGCCGTAAAGCTTCGGCGCAGACGCAAAGCCCGAAATCACGAACAAAACTAACTAACAATCACACAGACACTAGACCACCCGTCCGGTCCTCTGGCGGGTGGTTTTTTATTGCGCAAACGGAATTCTAAGGCGGTTTTCAAGGCAGATTGACCGCATTTCATAAAAAATTATTGACTACCGCTCAGATTAGGTCTCAAACTCACCTAGGTTGGCCCTGCTTCTCACCCCGCCTCTAGGTATGTATCAGAAATTCAAAGAGCTTGATGGAACGCACCCGTGGCGCGAAGTAAGCCCCGATGGTTACATCGATTATCAGGCGAGATATCGTCCGAATGGTCGTGTGCTTTACTTCAACTTCCCTCTCGCGAGGGAGATGCAACTCATTTCTCCTCATCACCCATCCACGCTCAACAAACAACTTGAAGAAGTAATTCTCGACACCTTCTCTCTTCAAATCATTAACGAGTACGACGTGCGCACCGGAAAGAAATATCCGAGCGAGAGCGTCAAACCGCATCCCTTTATGGCCACGCGGTATCTGCAAATCCAACATCAGAATAAGCAGGGCAAGACTTCCGGTGACGGCAGGAGTATTTGGAACGGATTGTTGAAGACTAAAACGCTCATCTTCGACGTTTCCAGTAGGGGCACTGGCGCCACCATCCTCAGCCCTGGAGCACAACAGTCAGATGGAGCAGTTGAAACCGGAGATGAGAGCTATGGCTACTCCTCAGGTTTGGCGGAGTTGGATGAGATGCTCGGCAGCGCAGTGATGTCCGAGGTTTTCTATCGTCAGGGAATTCCGACGGAGCGCTGTCTTGCAGTGATCGGTTTTTCCGATGGCACTGCAATAGGTGTTCGAAGCGCGCCCAACTTGATTCGTCCTGCACATATTTTCCGTTATCTGAAACAAGGAAGGCTGACAGAACTCAAGGCGTCACTTGATTACCTGATCGACAGACAAGTTGCTAATCGATTTTGGCAAGTCCCGCGGACCGGTTCAGCTCGATATGAGAAGGCGCTCGATTACCTTGCTCGCTCGCACGGAAAAATGGCAGCGGTATTGGAGGAGGAATACATCTTCAATTGGCTAGCGTGGGATGGTGACAACATGCTGGCTAGTGGGGCAATTCTCGACTACGGCTCTATTCGGCAATTCGCGGCGAAACATGACAAGTATCGCTACAAAGATGTAGACCGGTACTCGGCTTCTCTTGCTGAGCAGCGTTATTGGGCAAGAATGATTGTTCAGACATTTGCGCAGGCCGTGGATTTCATTTCCACCGGAGAGAAGCAAAATCTCAAGACATTCAAAGACGCCGCGTGCCTGAAAGTTTTCGATGAAGCGTTCAAAGCTGAGCGAGATTACCGAATGTTGTGGCGGATAGGTTTTGACTCTGACCAGATTGCATCCCTTGTTGAAAACGCTCAGCAACAAATTGAAGAGTTTCGTCGCTCACTCAACTACTTTGAAGATGTAAAAGTTTCTCGAGGCATTGAAAGGCTGCCTGATGGATTCACACACAGTCCGGTATTTCTCATTCGGAATCTGCTGCGACAGCTGCCTGCGTATTACGTCGCTCAATTGCTCAGCCACGTGGATGAGGAGAGCGCTTACATGCCTGAAGATATTTTTTGCGGCGTGATGGCTGCGTCTTATGTCGGGAGAAGAGACCGAAAGCTAACTCGTTCTCGCGCTGCTCAGATCAAGAATTTCCAGCGATGTTACCTGCGGCTGATCGATGCGCTTGACGAGCCGTTGGATGAGATGCTAAAGACGATTCAAGAGCGGTCAGCGGTCATCAATCATCGCCATCGGATGACCGGGGACGCGTTGGTCTACATCATCGAAGAGGTGATTGCGCTTCGCGGGAAACTGCGGATCAAGGGACTGCAGGAGGCCCTTGATGCCTTTATCGATTCACAGGTGCTAATCCCGGGTTTGTGGAAACCGGTCGAGCCGGACGAATTGAAACTCAACACAGTGAAGTCTCAATTGCTGGTGAAGATTCAAGCGAACCTGGAGACGTACAAAGAGTCGGTTTAAGAGATCAGAGGTCAGAAAATTTTAAATTTCGAATTTGAAATTTTAAATTTCTGACCTCTGACTTCTGAACTCTGGTCTCTGATTCAAGCTCCTAACTGAATCTCGGAAGGAACCTCAGGATTCATCAACGATGCGCCGCCATCCGCATAGATTACTTGTCCCGTGATCCAACCCGCTTCTTCAGTACAGAACAGAGCAACCGCATTTGCCACGTCCTCCGGTGTTCCCAGACGGCCCATTGGTGTCCACCCACGTGTGTGCCAACTTCTGATCAGATCTTGAGCTTCAGTTGGCAACGAGTTTAATACGCTATCTTCGGTCCAACCCGGACTGATGGCATTTACTGTGATCCCCCGTTTGGCAAGGCCCACACCGAAATAGCGGACCAATGACTCAAGCGCTGCTTTGGCCGAACCCATTCCGGCCCAAGGTTGCAGACCTCCTGTGCGACTGCCTTCTGCGTAAGTGATTGCAAAGATTCTGCCGCCATTCGTCATCAGCGGCACCGCGTTCTTCACTCCTACCAGGAATGCCTTTGCCTGTGAATCAAAAGCTGCATCCCATTGTTCAAGACTAACCTCGAGCGGTGGCTTAAAGAATTCAGGAATCTCGGGACGAGCGTTCGCTACGAAGATATCGAGCGAACCAAATTCGTCCTTAACTCTTTTGAAAATGTTTTCAATCTGCTTTGGCTGACATACGTCTCCCTGGACCACGAAGCCGTCGGAACCAAGCCGGCGAATTTCCGACAACGTACTATTGGCTGCATTTTCGTTCTGGTAGTAATGCACTGCTACGTTGATACCACTGGCTGCGAGTTTCTGGGCAATGCCTCTGCCAATGCCGCGCGAACTTCCAGTAACCAGCGCGTACTTTCCTTTGAGCAACATACAAACCTCCTTTGGTTATTGCCAATTGTTGATTGCCAATTGCCGATTGGAGTTGCGTCTGAGCTATGGTTATTGCCAATTGTTGATTGCCATTGCCGATTGGGGTTGCATCTGAGCTATTCAGTAATACCGAACCCATGGATTGAGGAGAACTAATTAACAGAGTTCACGAGCGGTCGAAGTGGTGAAACGAAATCGTCAATCATCAATTGGCAATCTTAATCGTCCCCCTGCATCTCGCACTTCACTCCTTTCACGGTAATCTCTTCAAACTTTCGAGTCTGACGATTGGCCCTCCAGGCGCGCAACGTACGAGTATCGTAGCTTCCTGGTTTGATAGGTTCGATAACCGCCGCAATCTCCGGGTCCGGTTTGTCATTAAGCAAACAGAGCGTGTACATCACGATGTGATTGCGACGTAGTGGCGGCAGAGTCACAACATCAAGCACTTCCCAAAATGCCTGACCTGCAGCGTTGTGATGAGTGCCTAACTCGAACCAAAGAAAGTTCTGTTTGCCGCGAGTGACGTGTGCGATTCCGAACTGGGTTTTATCCTTGTAAGGATCTGAGATCAAGCCGCCTCCTTCTTCTTTCAATCCTGGCGGTAGCTTCGGCCCATGACGTAATCCGATGTAAGTCGCATTGGTGGACGTCGATGTGGTCTGCGCCTGAGCAATACAGTCGATGTTGAGCGAGGTGACGATCGCCACTGCTCCGAACGCGACAGGTAAGATAAGTCTACGCATTGTTGTTCCTTTGCTTCATGCACCCATCAAACTACTGCACCTCGTACTCAGGTTTAGGAACGCCCAGCAACCATTTGTCGAACCAGCCAACTATATGTTGCAGCCGTTCAATGCGGTGCCAGGGTTGTCCAGAGCGAGACAACTCGTGAGATTCATTTGGAAAACGCACCATCACCGTCGGAATCTTGCGATACTTAAGCGCACGAAACATCTGCTCGCCACCTGCTCCTGTAGGCGTGCGCCAATCAGCCTCGCCCAAAACCAACATTAGCGGCGTCGTCACCTTGTCAATGTAGGTAATGCCTGAACGTCTCTTGAAGTCTTCTGGATCTTCAAACGGTGCACCTCGAAACCAATAGGGTTGAAACTGACTGAAGTCTGCGGTGTACCACCAGTCAGCCCAATCTGAAATATCGCGCTGAGAAACAGCCGCAGCAAATCTGGTCGTGTGGCCAATCGCCCAATTGGTCAAGACACCGCCGCCACTCCCTCCGGTGATCCCGAGTTTCGTTTCATCAATGTAGCCCCGACGAATTAGTTCATCCACTCCAGCCATCAAGTCCTTATGGTCGTCACCCGGATAGTTGTATTGGATGACGTTTCCAAAGTCCTGTCCGTACGTCGTACTACCTCGCGGATTCGGATAAAGCACCACGTAGCCCTTTGCTGCCATCCACTGAAATTCGTGATCGAAGATGAATCCGTAAGCCGCATGTGGACCACCGTGAATGTTGAGGATCAATGGGTACTTCTTCGTCGTCTGATCGAAATTGGGGGGCTTCTGCACCCACGCTTGAATCTTCTTGCCGTCGAAGCTCTGGTACCAAATCTCTTCCGGTTCAGTCAGATTCAATTTAGAGAACAATCCCTCGTTGAAGCGCGTGAGTTGTTTCGCCGCGCTCTCTCGGACACCCGGCCCGGGAAAATTCAACCAGAAGAGATCGCCGATTGTTGTCGGCGTCGATCTTATATAGACAAACCGTTTCGTGTCGGCCGCTGCGCGGAGATTGCTGATGGCCTGGTTTCCAGTAGTAATGTCAGTTGCTTTACCACTTGCGACGTCAAACGTAGCTACATTCGCTCGCCCCTCTTTTGCGTAAACAGTTACGATTGCTCGACCATCCGCAATCCAAACAGGTGGTGAGCCGCTGCCGCCGCGTGGCGCACTTTGATCTCCCGTAAGCCCACCTCCGATGTCGTAGTTGAAGCTGGCAGTAAGGCTACGAGGCCGCGCATTTGGCTCAATGTCCATCACCCAGAGGTCCGGTTGTGAATAAGACTTTACCGGCCGGCTAACCGAGGCGATGAACGCGAACCGCTTGCCATCGGGACTGACCGAGAAGTTTCCCGCATCCATATCGAATGAAGTAAGTTTGGTAGCAGCACCGCCAGATACCGGGATGAAGAACAAGTCTGTCTTAGGCAATTCGTAGTAAGGCTCGGGGAGCTGATCGGACGTGAAGTAGATTCGCGAACTGTCTTTGGCCCACGTGACGTTGTCTTCCGCAAAGCGACCGCTTGTGAGTTGCTTGGGTGTTACTTTCTGATCAGCGTTCTGCGGTTTGCTAATGATCCAGATATGCTGCGGCCGTTTCGGATCCAGGTAACCCGGCCCGTTGAAGCGATACACAGCACGTGTGATCACACGAACGTCGCTCTCCCGTTTCTCTTCCCTGCCAGGCGTTGGAGAAGCAGCAGCTTGGGGCGGTGTTTGAGGTGCAGGAACGGGTTGCGCCTCTTTGTCCTTGGCCAGATCCTCAGTGTTCGCATTGCTCACAAAAGCAATCATGTTGCCGTCAGGAGACCATTGCGGTTGACCTACTCCACGAGCCACCTTCGTGAACTGAAACGAATCCCCTCCAGCCATCGACAGCATGAACAATTGAGGCACATCAGGCTTCCCATCTTTTTCAGTGACACGAACAAATACGAGCGACTGTCCATCAGGTGCCCAACGCGGCGATGAGTCTCTTGTACCGGTCGTTAGTTGGCGTATTTCTCCGTTTTCAGGGGTGACGGACCAAATTGCAGTGTTGTAGCCGTCCTTCTTCTCGTTCACAGTAACGCGCACGAATGCCACGCGCGAACCATCAGGTGAGACTTGGGGATCGGCAACCCACACAAATTCGAATAAGTCTTGTTCGGTTATGTTTCGCTGCTGTGCTAAGGAAGAACCAGCTAATGAGAATGTAAGAACAATTACAA
>JBKPAL010000158.1:0-2472 GCA_046726395.1 Acidobacteriota bacterium | reverse complement strand
GCTTTGGATCGCATCTTTGGCCCTTACTCAATGCTGTAATATCACGCAACCATCCAAAGCGGCGTCGCGCTGCGCTTGCCGCCGCACTCCAAAAATATGAGCAAAGAAACCGAGATAAAAATCGAGCGGCTATTGCGACTGTGTGCTGATCAGGATCTCGGCGGCGTTTTACTTAACACACAACCTAACTTTGCGTGGCTTTCTGCGGGTGGAACAAACGGGGTGGATTCGAGTCGAGATGCAGGAGTCGCGACGTTGTTTGTTCGGCGTGATGGTAAGCGATTTGTTTTGGCGAACAAGATTGAGATGGCCCGAATTACGACCGAAGAATTGCAGGGGCTGGGCTACGAACCAATAGAGTTTGCCTGGGAAGAAGAGAGGGCGAATCCCGAGTTAGTGGCTCAGCTGGCCCAAAGACTGTTAGCAGCCAGTGCTGTTATTGGTGCGGATTATTCTGCTGGCACAGGTACGCGGCAAATCGACGCGGCAATTAGTCGCGAGCGTTATCAACTCACTTCAGAAGAAATCGACAGATTCAGATCACTGGGCGCAGACGCGGGCGCAGCGATCGGCACCATGGTTCGCCAGTTGGAACCGGGCCTCTCAGAATTCGAGGTGGCGCGGATGGCCGTCCATGCCTTAGCCAAGGTTAGTGCGACTGCAGTAGTAACTTTGGTGGCTGGTGATCAGCGGCTACAGCGATACCGGCATCCCGTCCCGAAGAATCAAATCTGGAAAAAGGTCCTGATGGTCGTTGTCTGTGCAAGACGAAATGGGCTAATAACATCACTGACGCGGCTTGTCTCCGCTGGAAAGACGACAGAGGACCTGCGGCGTCACATTCAAGCGTGTGCGCACGTGAACGCGCAACTGTTCGCAGCGACACGGCCGGGCGCGCGTGGTAGCAAGTTGTACGAAACTGCCGCTCGCGGTTACCAGGATGCAGGTTTTCCCGGAGAGGAACATCTGCACCATCAAGGGGGTGCCGCCGGGTATCGAACTCGAGATTGGCTGGCCCATCCAAAGTGTTCAGAGCAAGTGTCGGAACGGCAGGCGTTTGCGTGGAACCCGTCTGTGACTGGAGCGAAGGTTGAAGAGACCTGCCTCGCTTTTGGCGATCACGTTGAAATCATTACTGCATCACCGGGCTGGCCCACGATTTCAGTTAAGGCGGGCGATCAAGAATACTTGCTTCCCGATGTTCTGGAGCTGTGAGTGCCTATGCCTCCTTCAACTAACTTGAGAACCTTTGCACCAAAGAGTTCGAGCCTTTCATTCTCACCTGGCTTTAGCCAGGTGAGACCCGGTGCTCGCGTTACTCTCGGAAACCGTTTAAACGGTTTCTGGTGATTTCTGCCGAATCATCCACCTGGCTGAAGCCAGGTGAGAATGAGATCAGCATCGGACATCATCAGCTTCAACTACTTCTTTTGGAAACCCACTTGAAGGTCAATCTGTTGCTCAAACTACTAACCGCTGCCACATTTGTTCTTCTCTGTTTCATTCAATCCCATCCGCAAGACGTCGAAGTAGCAACCACCATTGCCTTCACCGAAGGACCAACGGTAGACGCTCAAGGAAACGTTTACTTTACTGACCAAGGGAACAACCGCATCTTGAGGTTGGGTGCTGATGGTAAGCTTTCAACTTTTCGGCAACCTGCCAACTATGCCAACGGTTTAGTTTTCGATCAGCAATGGAGACTGATAGCGTGCGAAGGAGGCGACCCTGTCGCAGGCACTCCTCCGCGTGTGACGCGGACCGACGTGTCCACCGGTCGAATCGAAGTACTCGCCGAGAAGTATGATGGTCAGAATCTGATCGCACCTAACGATGTGACGTGGGACAGTCAAGGCCGAATTTATTTCAGTGATAAGCCTGCGACGTATACCGGCAAGGGCGGTGTCTACCGAATTGATCTTGATGGGCGCGTCTCGAGGATTTTGTCGCCGCCGGACATTCAAGTGCCGAATGGTTTGATCATTTCGCCAGACGATAAAGTCCTCTATCTGGTCGAAGCGAACCCTGGTGAGAAAGGCGCGCGAATGATCAGAGCTTTCGACCTGCAACCAGATGGAAGTGTTAGAACCATGCGAGTCTTCCACGAGTTCTATCCCGGTCGCAGCGGAGACGGCATGTCAATCGATTCCAAGGGCAATCTCTACGTTGCGGCGGGCTTGCACAGAAAACGTGGAACGAGCGAGACACTGGATACGAAGCCTGGCATTCACGTGTTTTCACCTTCCGGAGAATTGCTTCGGTTCATACCCATTCCCGAAGATCTGGTAACCAACTGTGCATTTGGCACCAGTGATCTGAAAACGCTATATGTGACGGCTGGAAAGACTTTGTTTCGAGTACGAACAGAGATCGAAGGCACACGCAGGTGAGGAAGGCGCGGCGAGGAGGCAAATCAGTCGATTCACATGCAACTTCACGGTAAGAGCATAGTCCAAGGCAAACCTTCAAAAG
>JBKPAL010000157.1:0-14497 GCA_046726395.1 Acidobacteriota bacterium | reverse complement strand
CGTACGCGTGACGAAGAGATTTTCGACAGTCAGACATGGTTTGCTGACCATCCGGTAAATCGTTTCCCCACTTCGTTCAGCAATTAGGTCCGTTTCCCTCTTCCCCTTTTGCCCCCACGAATTAGTTTTGGCAGAACGACGCGACTTCACGTTAGCGACTGCCATTTTTGCTGGAGACGTTTATGTTGCAGGAAAACTCTCGACTACCAATTGCCGCTCTTTTACTGACACTAGTCGTAAGTTCTGTACCCGCGGTTCCTGAAAAAGATAAGAAAGGCAAAGTGCCAAAAGGGACGCCCGTATTGTGGAGGCGCGTCGACATTCGATCGAAAGACCTTTTACTTGGGCCAGGTGGCGCAGCAATGAAACCGGACCTAAGACGGCTCACTTTCATTGAAGAGCAAAAAGGTGGTTACTCAAAAAAATACAAAGTGCGCGATGCGTCAGGACGAGAGTGGTCCGCAAAGATTGGTAAAGAGGCCCAGTCCGAGACAGCCGCCGTCCGACTCTTGTGGGCGCTCGGCTACGTAACAGAGATCAATTACCTCGCTCCTACGGCAACGATCGAAAGGATAGGAACATTTCATAACGTTCGGTTCGAGGCCAGACCAGAAAACGTCAAGCGCATGGACGAATGGAAGTGGACTGACAATCCTTTCGTCAACACTCGTGAGTTCCGCGGGTTGAAGGTATTGATGGCTCTTATCAATAACTGGGACATCAAAGACTCAAACAACGAAATTCTTCAGGTGCGAACTGATCGCGGCAATGAACTGCGCTACGTCATCAGCGATCTTGGTGCCACGTTTGGACAATCAGGCAGCACTCCCATTCTGTGGCGAATCACCCGCAGTAGGAACAACCCAAAGAAATATGCGGATGCGGAGTTCGTCGATGTCATCAGGGACAACAATGTCTATTTTCACTATGGCGGCAAGCGAGGAAGTCTTTTTGGCGACATTACTGTTGGCGATGCTGAATGGATCGGTCGATTGCTGTCGCAACTAAGCACCGAACAGATTCGCGATGCATTTAGAGCAGCGAATTACACGGCGGCGGAGATCGAGTTATTAACTAATGAAGTCAAGGAAAGGACCAATGAACTTGTTCGATTGCGTTCGGACCAGCGGATCGGAAAGAGATGATAGTCCCTCAGGAAGGAAGTGACACGAGAATTTTATGATTCACCTAAATCCTAAAAGACGAAAAGAAATTCTTACTCTTGTATTGGTATTTGTACTTGTGCTGTTAGCCAGTGCAGCGGCTGTATATTTGATCGCAGGGAGAACCGGCGGTCCAGACATAACACGTGACAACAACCAAGCAGCTCAAGGTACGATCACTGCCACACCCCAACCCAACACAGCTGAGCCGCAAACCGGTCAGGGAATTTTGGCAGAGATCTTCGCTCCTCAGAGTGATGCACATATTCAAGGAGAGAGCTGGGGAGAAATTCTTGCAAAACTCACCTTGAGATTGCTGCTCGCCGCTTTGCTCGGCGCCGCGTTAGCGTTTCGTCCTCGTCGACAGGTGACATCGTTGAAGCGCAATCCATATGTCGCGCAAACTCAGATTCTATTAGCCGTGGTTGCTTCGGCGCTCATGATTATTGTTGGTGACAACGCAGCACGAGCCTTTGGAATTTTTGCTGCTGTTTCATTGGTACGCTTTCGAACCAACATCCGTGACCCGAAAGAAATCACGGTTCTTTTGATCAGCCTGGCACTGGGGCTTGCGACTGGTGTGGGCCGTTGGGATCTTGCTTTGGTACTGACGCTATTCTCGTTGGCTGTGCTTTGGCTGCTTGAACATCGTGAACCCGAGCAAGTCTTTCGAGCTTTAGATCTCAAAGTCAGCACAACTAACATCGCAGCAACTCATGAGGTTGTACGAGAAGTCTTTGAGAAACACGGATTCGACTCAGAACTTCGGGTGCTCGGTCGGCAGAACCATGAGAATGGAGACGGTAACGTTGTCTATTCGGTCGAAATGAGTCCAACAGTGACTACTGACGAATTGAGTGAAGAGATACTTGCACGCGATGCCCCACACGTAATCAGCATCGAGTGGGAACAGAAGAAGAACTTCTCTTATCTGTACCAGTAATCATCTTGCTCGCACTCTCAAAAAACAAAAGACCGCGCAATCGGTGGTCTTTTGTTTTTGGCCAAGTTGTACGACTTGCAAACTATGCACCCCGCGGGGAGGCGGCCTGTGGCAAACGCGGTGGACGTGCTGCATTTGAAACAGGTGGCACCTCTTTCTCCTTTAGCGCCTCGCGAAATATCTGTCTCATGTTGTCCACGAAGACGAATTTGATGTCCTTGAACGGCTCCTTCGGTACTTCATCCAGATCGCGACGGTTTTGCTGAGGAAGAATGATTGTCGAAACTCGCGCGCGGCGAGCGGCCAAAACCTTCTCTTTGATTCCACCTACAGGAAGGACGTTCCCGCGCAAAGTTATCTCGCCGGTCATCGCGACATCCTTGCGAATGGGTCGACCGGAAAGAGCCGAAACCATGGCAGTTGCCAGCGTGATACCGGCAGATGGACCATCTTTAGGTATCGCCCCTTCTGGTATGTGGATATGAAGATCGTAATTACTGAAATCTTCTTCGTTGATTCCGAGTTCCTTGGCCCGTGATTTCGCATACGAATATGCGGCTTGAGCGGATTCCCGCATCACATCTCCCAACTGACCGGTTAATACCAATCCCCCTTTTCCGCGCATCCGTAGTGCCTCTATAAAAAGCACATCCCCGCCTACTGCGGTCCAAGCTAGTCCTGTCGCAACTCCCACCTGGTCCTTCTTAAGTACCTCCTCAGGAATGATCTTGGGTGCGCCTAAGAACTCGTGAAGATTCTTCAGCGAAACTCGCACTGTTCCCTTGTGACCTTCTGCTATTCGTCGGGCGACCTTTCGAGAAATGCGACCAATTTCTCGCTCGAGTTGTCGTAGGCCAGCTTCCTGCGTGTATTGCTGAATGATAGCGGTGATCGCCGTGCGAGAAATGTGCAGATCCTTCTGTGTGATTCCATTCTCTTCGATCTGTTTTGGAAGCAGATGCCGACGTGCGATTTCGCGTTTTTCTTCTTCCGTGTAACCGGCTAAACGAATGACCTCCATGCGGTCACGGAGCGCAGGTTGAATTGTGTCCAGAATGTTTGCGGTCGTCATGAAAATGACGTTCGACAGATCAAACGTTACGCCGAGGTAGTTGTCTCGGAAACTGTTGTTCTGTTCTGGGTCGAGCACTTCCAACAATGCGGATGATGGGTCCCCTCGAAAGTCGGCTCCAACCTTATCGATTTCGTCCAACATGATTAGCGGGTTATTTGTGCCGGCCTGTTGGATTGCTTGAATCACTCGTCCAGGCATGGCGCCAACATAAGTTCGGCGGTGGCCGCGAATTTCTGCTTCGTCGTGAACGCCTCCAAGCGATAAGCGAACGAACTTTCGTTCGAGTGCTCTCGCAATCGATCGACCCAACGAGGTTTTGCCAACTCCAGGTGGACCAACTAAACACAGGATCGGCCCTTTTGGTTTCTCTTTCAATTTACGGACAGCAAGTGCTTCGATGATCCGGTCTTTCACCTTTTCAAGCCCATAGTGATCTTCGTTCAAGATACGCTCGGCTTTGAGTAGGTCGAGGTTATCGGTAGACGACTTGGACCATGGCAGATCTGTCATGATCTCCATCCAGTTTCGTAGGGTCGCCGTTTCAGCTGCATCGGGGTGCATGCGTTCCAGCTTTTTCAACTGGCGCAATGCTTCTTCTTCTGCCGGCTTTGGCATATTCGCAGCTTCGATCTTTTCGCGAAACTGAGCGATCTCCTCCGCTAATTCGTTTCCTTCACCGAGTTCACTTTGGATGGCTTTCATCTGCTGACGCAGATAAAACTCTCGTTGCGAGCGGTCGATGTCGGCTCGAGCTTGGGTATTGATCTCCTGCTGGACGGTAAGTACCTCAATCTCCTTATTAAGAAGATCGTTGACTCGTCGCAGCCTTGCCGTCGTGTCGGATATGTCGAGTACTGACTGTGCGTCCTCTACCTTTAGCTCGAGATTCGACGCAGACAAGTCGGCCAGACGTCCGGCGTCGTCGAGATTCGCGATGATCGCCATCACTTCCGGAGAGATATTCTTACCAAGGTTGATCGCCTTCTCCATCGAAGCACGGACGTTTCGAACAAGCGCCTCGACTTCGAGAGAACGCTCAGGTGGAAGCAGCTCTTGCATCACGTGAACGCGCGCGCGTATGTACTCGCCGCCAGTCTCAACTGATTCAATCTCCGCTCGAGCGAGACCTTGAACCAATATCCGGATGCGGCCATCAGGCAGTTTGAGCATTCGCATGATGACGGCGGCGGTGCCGACTTTGTAAAGGTCTTCAGCCGTTGGTTCTTCTTTGTCTAGATCCTTCTGCGAGGCGAGGAGGATCATTCGATTTTCACCGAGCGCTTCGTCTACGGCTCTGATCGATTTCTCGCGAGAAACAAATAGCGGAACGATCATGAATGGATAGATGACAATGTCGCGCAACGGCAGCACAGGAAGTTCGCTGGGAACCTGCAACTGTTGCTCGGTGTCCACGTTTTCAATGCTCTCGGAAATCTCTGCGTCTTTTATGATTGCCATGTCTTCTTTCTTCTTAGGTTATGAGGAGCCGTCTTTGCTATCGTCTTTCACCCCTCCCGCGTCTTTCACTGCGACCTTGAATTCCACTCCTCGCCGATCCGTAATCTTCGGCAGTTTGATCAGTAAGATGCCATTTTTCAACTCTGCAGTTCCGTCACGAACGCTGACAGGCCATCTCAGCGGCACAACGCGGCTGAATCGCCCATAGCTTCTTTCCGAACATAAATGGCTGATGATGCGCTTCCGCCTCGGCTGCCGCTTCTTCTCACCCCAGACTCTCAAACGAGAGCTCGTCAAACCAATATTTATTTCCTCAGCGGTGAGCCCGGGCAGCTCGACCCTGACATAAATGGCTTCAGTCGCTTCACAGAGATCGACAGGTGGTGCGAAAGCTTCGGAGGCCAATGGATCATCAGCTTCAGTCGCTTCCTGCAGAGCGGCAAACAAACGGCCTACGCGATCGCGCAGTCGTTGGAGTTCTAGTCGCTCTAATCCTGTAGCGCGTACTGGTTTGATCATCTGCGCGCGTTACGCTCTTCGCCCTGCGGGGCCGGTGGAACGTGCTTTAACGAGGTGTTTGAGTTCGGTCATGAATTCGGTCACGTCTTCGAATTCCAGATAGACCGAAGCAAATCTAACATAGGCTACCTTATCTAGTTCTTTCAGCCGGCGCATAATCATCTCGCCTATCTTACTTGTAGGGCGTTCTCGCTCGGGGGATTCTTGAACGTACTTCTCAATTGCGTTCACAATCGCATCGAGCTTCGATGATGGAACAGGTCGCTTTTCACATGCTCTTAATAGGCCCGCCATCACCTTGTTGCGATCGAATGTTTCTCGTCGTCCATCCTTCTTAATAACCATATAAGGGATCTCATCGATGCGTTCGTAAGACGTAAACCGTCGCTCGCAACGTAAGCATTCTCGACGGCGGCGAATCGCATCTCCCTCACGCGACTCACGGGAATCAACCACCTTGTCTTCTATGTATCCGCAGAATGGACATTTCATGTCAGGTAACCTCGGGATGTTTTAAGAACCGACTAGATCCTCTTCCACTTGCGATCTTGAATTGCCAACTCCGGAAGGTGCTGAGTCTGCGATAGGCTCATCTTCAACTGCGTGCTCTACAGCCTCAGGTGAAGTTAGCGAACGCAGTTTTGAGAGATTTATGTCGCCACGAACCAAATAAAAGAGGCCGAAGAACACGGCCGGCCCAAAATCAACAAGATGCATCATGATTGAGACGGCGGCAGCTTTTTCTCGCGCGACTCCCAGCACTAAGAGCCCAGCGGCTGTGGCTGCATGGAAAGCTCCTGCGGCTCCTCCAGGTGTTGGTACCAGTGAACCAACGATAGCCCACCCGAGAACGAATAGCGTTTCTTTGACGCCAAACGGCAGGCCAAAAGCGCGCATCACCAACATGTTTGCGATTGCAATTCCTAACCACACCATGACAGTCCAGCCTACGGTCACTGCCAATTCTCGGGCATCGACCAATACCCTCAAGGCCCGCGCGAGTTGTTCCATGAGACTGACTATGGCTCGGTTCACACGAGCCGGCATGAACCATCTGCCCTCGAAGAGACGAATCCATATTGCAATGGCTTGGGTCGAACGCTTTCTAAACCACATCAGAGCCAATACTGCCGCGCAAGCGATAGCGAGCATCAGGGTCCCAGCAATCCTTACTCGCGATAATTCAACAGCGCTTTCGCTCGGCGGTGTGAACCAAAGCAGGTTCACCGCGAAGAGCAGCACCACGGCCATCGTGTCGTAAATACGCTCGACAAGGATGGTCACGAACGACGCGCTTGGTCGGACATGCGGATCGCGCATCGGCAGAACTACCGGACGTACCACCTCGCCTGTGCGACCGAGCAACGCAACGGCGCCGAAACCGACCGTCGTTGCGGCAAAAAGATTCGCTACGCTCGTTCGACATAGTGGAGCTAACAGGGCACCCCAGCGATACGCTCGGAACAGGTAACCCAGTGAAATGATGAGCACAGACAATGCCAGCAACCACCAGTTTGCCTGTCGGACTGCGGCGCGGACTTCATGCCAGTCGAGCTTTCGACCAAACCACCACAAAATCGCGAGAGCGAGAAGACAAAGGACAGCAAATTCGATATATCTGCGTGTAGATGAAGTGTTCAATTGATTGCGTGCGGAGACGGCTCGGCGCGGCTACTAAGCCAAACCACAAGATATAGTGCCGAGACGAGAGGCTACTACACTTTGATATAGCGAGCAAGAAAGCCGTTCGTCGACAAAGATTGCGAGATAATGCCGAAAGCGCAAGTAAATTGGTAACCTAAAGTGCGGCTGAAGCTTGCCGGAACTTTAGGCAAGAGCACATCGTAATTCGGTCTTGACACGGGAGTTTTCCCTCGTCAGGAAAGGGTTTTCGCTTAAACCTCGGTCGAGTCGGAGAAGCAATAGGTGGGGGCCGCAAAGACTTTGGCTGCCAGCGAAGGAGCCGAGTTGATTCGTAGATGTCGCGCAGGAGACGGGGCGGCATGGGAAGAGATTGTTCAAAGCTATTCGCGACGTATCTACAATCTCGCCTACCGTTTCACCTCGCGTGCCGATGCTGCGGAAGATCTAACTCAGGAAGTTTTTATTCGAGTCTATCGTTCTTTGGATCAATACGACCCGAAGCAGGGTGATTTGCAGAACTGGTTGATGCGATTGGCGCGTAACTTGATCATCGATGATTATCGAAAGAGACAAAGGACGCCACACGACAATCAGGCCGACGACCTGGCTGACCATACCTACCATCTGCACACAGCGAGTAATTCAGTGCAGAAAGAGATGGAGCGGCAGGAACTTGGAGTACAGGTTCAAGCTGGTATCGACAAGCTATCGCCGGATTTGAGGACGTGCGTGATACTCCGGGACATAGAGGAACTCAGTTATCAGGAGATAGTTGATCTATTGCAGATACCAGAGGGAACAGTTAAGTCGCGCATCAATCGGGGCCGAATTGAGTTAGCTAAGATTTTGCGGCGCATGAAGGTTGTGGCAATGAGCGAAGCATAAAGATAAGAAGGACTTTGGGGGCAGGAAGAGAAACAGAATGCTTTGTAACGATTTTGAAGATCGGCTCAGTGATTATCTCGACGGAACGTTAAGCGCTGAAACACATCGGGCGTTTGCAGAACATGCAATGAGATGTCCTGTCTGTCATGACACTCTCAGCGAAGTAAAGAGCACGTTGCGCGCATGCAAGATGGCAAGCGTTCCCCCTCCCCCCAGAGATTTAGAAGCTTACATCCTGCAAGAGACTACTCCGGAAGTAGCAATGAACTGCGAAGACTTTGAGGAGTTTTTGACTGATTACCTCGATGGATTTCTTCCGGCACCTCTTTATCATCGATGGGAGCGTCACGCGGCAGTTTGCATTCGCTGTACTGAACTACCGGGTGTTGTGGTTCGCTCTATCGGCGCGTGTTACACGTATTTAGCCGAGGAACTACCAATTCCTGTTGGACTCAACGAACGGATCCTGCAATCAACTATTGGCACCGTAAGAGCTGAAGAACTGCGTGCACCGTTGTCATCGCGAGTTGCTTCGTGGCTGCGAAGTCTTCTGGATCCGATTGTCTCGCCTCAACTGGCAACCGTCGCTACGATGCTATTGGTTGCCGTTTTCGTTTTGACGAACACAGTGTCAGCTGATGGCTCCATCGGTGGTGTGTACCGTGCGAGTTTGAGACTTGCGGAGCAGAGTTACGCTGGCGGGAACGCAAACGGTGGAATTAAGGACATAACTAACGGGTTGAAAGAATTAGTCGGTGGACGGTCACAGAATCAGCCGAACAACAGTCAACCGGCTGACTCCAAACAAGGAAAGCCCGCGAACTCTTCCGGTCAGAGCAACGGTAAATGAGTGAGAGAATTGCTGCGATGATGTATTGCGCATATCACCCGAAGAATCCGGCCGTCGTTCAATGCAATCAATGCGCACGATGGCTGTGCCCGGCGTGTGATCATCGGATTCGCGGTTTTCCATTCTGCCAGGAATGCATCGTAGCGGGCGTTGAGCTCTTACGAAACCAACCACAATCAAGTGCGTCTCTGATTCGACGAAAAAGTTCGCCTTTCGTAGCGACTCTTTTGTCGTTCGTTCCTGGTTTAGGTGCGGCTTACAACGGCCAAACTGCCAAAGCGATCGTGCACTTCGCGATCTTCGCGAGCTTCTTTCAGATGGCCGTATTAACTCACGGTATGCACTTTTTCATTCTCGGCGTACTTGGAACTTGGTTGTTCGCGGCTGTTGATGCGTGCCGCACAGCACAGCTGGTTCGATCAGGATTGTCGCCCGAAACTGAAGAAGACGTAATTGCAAGAAGATTGTACGGAAATCCTTTTGCCTGGGGAGTGACATTGATCGTCATCGGGACGATCTTTCTGTTACACACTTTGCTCGGACTGCAACTTCCTGTTCGAGAACTTCTACCAGTGGCCTTGGTGATGCTGGGCGCTTACATGTTGTTCGATTACGTACGCAGGCGGCGCTCACCGGATCGAGTGGTCCGGTTTGATTCTCGTAAGCCACCACCGTCTGTGGTAATAAATTCGGCTGCATCGGAAGCGCAGAGGTTCCGCACTGGCGAGACAACACAATTAACTCGGAATGCGCTGCCGTTCGAAAGGCGCTCCTGATTTGTAGCGAAAAACTCGGTTCGAAGGAATTTTCATTATGGCTATGGTTCTCAAGGCTTTTGGCGGGCTCGGTGCAATCGTTGCTTTGATTCTCCTCGTCGTCGCTCTACTAAAACAGCTCATTACCCTGGTCGGTTTCCTCCTAATGCTGGTGAAGTTTGCGATTATTGCTGTCTTCGTCGCGGTTGTAATCATGATCTTGTTGGCGATATTTCGGGATAGGAGCCGTCGTCGCCGCGAGGCTGAAGATATCTAGTTATTGTCTTCTTAGTCCCTCATCCAGCTTCGATCCTTATTGATTCTGTAAGATTTTTATAATCTTAGGTCGGTTGCAAGGCTCTGCAACCGTGTGGTAGGGTCGCTTTGTCTGCAGCGCCGGCCAAATGGCGTTTGGCTCGAACACGGGGAGGCCAAACTCATTTGCTGCAACAATTCTTCAAGCTAGGTCACACAGAAACCTCGTAGACATTTAACTCACAGAAGGCACCATTAAAGGCGTTTTCTGTGATTTGCAGTTGCGTGCGGCGTCTCTCGTTCTCCGCTGATGCAACGAGGAGAATCCCTCCATGGCCAGTGACGACCGATTCTACGCCTTTGTCATCGCCCACACTTCTCGTTCACGCTCACAAATTCGTCGCTTCTGTGTAGAAAAGCGTTGGCTGAGAATTTTCGGGGTATGTGGCGTGAGTCTAGTTCTCGCGCTTGCATATGGCTTCTACGGACTAACGCAGCAAGCGCTCCATTTGAGCATCGAAGTTGAAAACGCGCGACTCAAAGCAGAAAACGAACGGCAGCGACAGGAATTGAATCAATTGAACAACCGCGTCGAAGCGGTTGAGGATACGTCTCGCAGATTGGCAGAGAAGTCTGGTGTCGTTCACGAACAGGAAACTGTGCCGGGAACTGGAGGTCCGGCCGTGCCGCTCGACGCCGACAGCCTTGCAGTGATTGAAGCCAAGATGAGTCGTCTCGAGCAGAACATGAAGGCTTACGAAGACATTCTGCGCCAGCGCGGTTACACACCTACTATCTGGCCGGTCGATGGAAAATTAGAGAGTGGCTTTGGAGGAAGACGAAATCCGTTCGGTGGCAGTTCATATGAGTTTCACTCCGGTCAGGACATCGATGCTCCGTACGGTGCGCCCGTAATTGCGGGCGCCAGCGGCAAAGTTGTCTTCGCTGGTTGGCAGAGCGGTTATGGTCAGTTGGTAGTAATCGACCACGGTAGCGGTCTTACGAGTCGGTATGGGCACCTTTCACACATTGATGTCATCGAAGGACAGACCATCTCGCGAGCTGAGTTTCTTGGCCGTGTAGGCTCAACTGGTCGTTCAACTGGTCCACACCTCCATTATGAGGTTCGTATCAATGATGAACCGGTCAATCCACTCCAGTACCTTTTAACCAGTTACTCACATTGAACACAGAATCAACGTGAAATCCGAAAGGCCCAGGGTTAAATTCCCTGGGTCTTTTCTTATTGAAATACGAGAGGTAATCTGCCTCTGCTAGCCAAAATCTAAATCACAAAGGAAACCTCTTCTCACATGCGGTCAAGACTCTCGCGCACCACCGCCGTCTTACTCATCTTCGTGTTCCTTGCCAGCCTCTCGCCTACGATGGTGCGAGCGGAAGAGGGAATGTTTTTGCCCAACACGTTGACTAAGCTTCCGCCGGATCAGTTAAAACGACGTGGTCTAAAGATCCCGATTACTGAAATCTACAACGCGTCGGGAGTAAGCATAAAAGATGCAGTCGTCATAGTGGGTGGCGGAACGGGCGAGTTCGTTTCTCCCGAAGGATTATTACTGACAAATCATCATGTCGCGTTTGATGCACTTGTAGCTGCTTCAGATCAAAACAATGACTACGGCACGAAGGGCTTCATCGCCCGCTCACGAACGGAGGAACTGCCGGCACGTGGGTACACTGTCACGATTACTGAAGACCTCAAGGACGTAACTTCAGAAGTGTTGAGCGGGGTTTCAGCAAGTACCCCGCCATCCGACCGAGCCGATGCGATTCAAGCCAAAGTTCAAGCACTCGAATCTTCTGGTTCAAAAGCTGAAGACGGAATCCAAGTTCGCGTGCTACCTCTGAATGAGGGGCTTCAGTACTACCAATTCACTTATCTCATTCTACGGGATGTGCGAATCGTCTATGCGCCTCCGAAGGCCATCGGCTTCTTCGGCGGAGATCCCGACAACTTCGAATGGCCAAGACACTGCGGCGACTTCGCTTTCATGCGTGCTTATATGGCACCAAATGGGAAACCCGCGTCGTACTCAGATAAGAACATTCCATTCAAACCTAAGAAGTTTTTGACCTTGTCCCTCGGAGGCGTTTATGAAGGCGACTTCATGATGGTGATGGGCTATCCCGGTTCGACCAGGCGGTATCGTGAAAGCTATTCGGTTGCTTACAACCAGGACATCGCACAACCCTTCTACGTCGATCTATTTGGCAAACAGATCTCCGTTCTGCGAAGGATGGGCGAAGCTGACCCTTCAACGCGTGTGAAATTGCAGTCGCTAATCTTCGATCTAAGCAACACGCTAAAAAACTTTGAAGGGTCGGTCATAGCGATGCGACGAGCCGGAATCGTAGAAAAGAAACGTGTCGAGGAAGCCGCGTTCACTAAGTGGATAAACCAGGATCCAAATCGTAAGGCGAAGTATGGCGAAGTCTTACCCTCTCTCGCAAAGGCTTATGAAGTCCTAAACACTACCGCAGAGCGAGATCTGGTGGTCCAACAGCTCGCCTCTGTTAGCGGTTTACTGGATGTGGCTGCCCTTGCTTGGCTGTTAGCTGCCGAAAAGGAGAAACCCGAAACAGAACGAAATCCGGCGCTGGTCAACCCAGCGGCATTGCAACGTGTTCAGGCCCGGGTTGCTGAGGTCTTTGCTGACCGAAACGTCATGTTGGAAAAGGAGATGCTGGTTTACTTGTTGAGGAAAGCGGCCGCGCTTCCTTCCAACCAAAAAATAGAACCAATCGAAAAACGCTATGGCCACCTCTCACCGGCAGCGCGAATTGAGGCTGAGATGGAATTCGCGCGGAGCCTCATTGAGAGTAAGCGATTCACATCGGCAGAATCACTGACCACCCTGTTTGGAATGTCACAGGCTCAACTGCGCGACCTTCACGAACCACTATTAGAGTTTTCCGCCGAGCTCAACGATTTGCTTCAACAAGTTAGAGCCCGAACACAGGAATTTAACGGCACGGTCCTGAGATGGCGTCCACTCCTGCTGGAGGGCATGGGCGAAGTGCGAGGTGGCATACCGTATCCTGACGCCAACCGAACGTTGAGGTTTTCTTATGGCGAAGTGAAGGGATACGTACCGCGCGAATCAATCACTTATAACGCCTTCACCACCCTCTCAGGAGTGGTCGAGAAAGACACCGGCCGAGAGCCTTTCGATGTTCCGGACAAACTTAAGGAACTGTACAGGGACCACGATTTTGGAATCTATGCTGGTCCTAACAATTCAGCAGTGCCTGTAGACTTTCTATCTACGAATGACATTATTGGTGGTAACTCGGGCAGTCCTATTTTGAATGGCAAAGGCGAACAAGTCGGAATCATTTTCGATGGAAACTACGAAGGTCTAGGCAATGACTTTTTCTACAACGAGCCTAAGGGCCGGGCCATTGCGGTCGATATCCGTTACGTGCTTTTCGTGACGGAGAAGTTTGGAAACGCAGGCCAAATCCTAAAAGAGTTGGATATCAAGCAACGGTGAAGGTGCCTTTAGTGACTGACACTTGGACCGTGTGAGTTAGTGATAAACCTTAGAGAAATAGTGTTTTAGCTTGGTTTTTTGACTTGACAGGCCAAATTCCCTTCGTCTACTATTCGCCGTCGTTCCAACTGCAGTGTCTATCCAAAGCAATTCCATCGTTAGATCTGCAAGCTTTACAGCAATGAGTTTCGGTTTAGCCCCCGTAAGTATATGCATGATGAATTGCGCCAAACGCGCTGTTCACCATGCATTTTTTGATTGTGTGTTACCGTAAGCGCCCCTTCAAAAAGCGCGTCCGGCTCACAAGCACTAACCTAGTCGGCGTCAAGTAACACAGACTGGCTGTATTTCAAGAACTGATAGAACAGACGTGTCTGTGCGCCTTGTGCCCGTTCTACCGAATCGTTAGGAGGATTCGTTGTCATGTCTAGAATAACCGGTAAGGTCAAGTGGTTTAACAACTCGAAGGGTTACGGTTTTATTGAACAACCGGGCTCTTCAGACATCTTCGTTCACTACAGCGCCATTCAAGGCGACGGCTTCAAGACTCTTGAGGAGGGTCAGGAAGTCGAGTTTGAAGTGACGCAGGGTCCAAAAGGACCTCAGGCAGAAAAAGTGATCAAGATGTAGGTCTCCCCGGCTTGCTTCAGCAAAGCCACTGACCGCTTCCGGTCACGGGTCCGGTAAGCGCAAAAAGAAGGCGACCCACGTGGTCGCCTTTTTTGTTTCAGAATTGCTGATCTTTTAACGCCGTTCCGCTTTAGCCTTAAAACTAACGTGTCCACGATCCACGTCGACGGAAAAGCTGATGCGCTTACAACCTGATGCTTCCTTCAGATGATCCGCTTTCGAAGCAATCAAGTGATGAAATCGAGGGAATGATAGATCTTCAACTGGCTCTCCGCACATCTTCTTTGCTTCCACTAGCGCGGTGTAAATCTTCTTAACCATTTCCACGTCTCGATGAGCATCAGCGCAAACAAACGTCGTTCTCTTAAAACTCTCTGCTGCTTCGCGCTTGGCGTGGGCTCGCGCAGCTGATGCTGGGTCTCGACCTTCTTCACGACCTTGCATGGTACGTCGCCATAGATCGCGAAAAGCGTTGTAGCGAGAGGTAAGAGAGTTGTATCGAAAACGTTGCGCTAAGGTCAGAGTACGATCATCCCCGATTCGCTTCAGAATAGTTTCTACGCGGCCTTTGGTGTCGTAAGGAGCCCGTTTCGAACCTCCATTAAAAAAGGTGTCGAACTCGACTTTTAGCCGACGGATATCGTCTTCAAGTCGCGTCAATTGATCGTCGGTTGAAATGATGGTCTCGCCAACCGCGTATTTGCTCTTCGTTTTGGCACGGTCCTGGGCGCGAGCGAACTTATTTTGGCGCATTGTCACGGAAGTCTCTCCGGCGGGAAGTTAACTTGGCAGGAAGCGTCATCGCTTG
>JBKPAL010000156.1:0-9050 GCA_046726395.1 Acidobacteriota bacterium | reverse complement strand
TTAGAAAAGGCCACAAGGCGAAATGACTAATGACAAACGTCGGATGGGCACATTGCCGCAGACTTTGTTTTTCAGATTCACCTACTCCGGGGACTGATTAATCTGTGAAAATCCTTGGCGAGCCGCAGGCTACCGAAGGCTGCTGTGTCATGGCTTCAACTGTCGCTCACCACGGCGTGTGTGGATGAAACTTGCAGGGCGCACATGAACATTTTCGTTCTCGTCCGCGCGATTACTTACGCTGCGCTTTTTATTGGCTTCGTGCTGGTTTATTTGCCCGGTCGGTTCGCGCGTTGGTCGGGAATTGTTGCGCCCGCAACTACCGGGGCGCCGCAGGTCGCGGGGATGATCCTGGTAGCGATTGGAACGGCGATTGCGTTCTGGTGCGTGTTCACGTTTGTGTTCATCGGGAAAGGCACCCCTGCGCCGTTCGATCCGCCAAGAAAACTTGTGGTCCGCGGGCCGTATAGGTTCGTGCGTAATCCGATGTATATCGGTGCCGGAACGACCCTCGCCGGCGCGGCGCTCTATTACGGGTCGCTATCAATCTTAGTCTATAGCGGCTTGTTTTTTCTCATCGTTCACCTGTTCGTTGTGTTGTACGAAGAGCCAACTTTGCGGCGAACTTTCGGTCATGAATACGAAGAGTATTTCCGCCGGGTCAGGCGCTGGATACCGAAGAAAAGGAAGAATTAAGAATGGAGTGAATGGGATGAGCGACATAGAAGGTAAAGCCACGAGGGTAGTGGCGAGCGAGTGTGGGCAACGAGTGAGTTTCAAGGATGAAGGATGAATTTAGAGAAAATTGGGCTTAAACGTCGTCGGACGACATTGGCGCGTCAGTAGTAACCCATGTGGACTCTTTGGATTACTGTGAGTACCGCTGTTCTGATCGTGCTGGCTGTCTCGCTATGCCTTAGACCAGCTTTCCGAACTGCGCCGATTGGCTGGCGCTTGCTGAGCGCGTCCGGTATTCCTTTGAGCCTGGCAGGTCTGATCTTCATCATCCGATTTTGGCAGCCAACCGGAGGGCCCTACCGCGCTAATGAACTGTATCCTTATGGTAATCATTTGCACGCCTGGGCAGTCTCGTTCGGGTTTACTTGGCTTGCGTTTGGATTGCTGTTTGCTGGCCTCGCGCTGTTGGGCTCGCGGAATTCAAGCCGAGTTGTATGGGCCACGCTACTTGCGAGTTGGTTTGTCTGCTGGCTTCCACATGGGGTGATCGTACTGGCCTTCGCGTCTGCGGGACACAACGCGCCAAGTCTAGAGGCGTATCGTAAGTGGGCTTCTGAGCCTCAGGGGTTCATCCTGCTGCTTTCCGATGCGGTGATACTTCTGGCTCACTTTGCTCTGGCCATGCTGGGTTTCGTGATGAGCGGCCTCGAAATCCGGCGAGATGATCACACTGACCTCTGACCTCCGATCTCTGACTAACGCGCAGCCGAGCGACATAGAAAGTAAATCCGCGAGGGTAGCGGCGAGCGAGTGTGGGCAACGACCGAGTTTCAATTACGAAGCGTATTGTCGGCGCGTCCGGAGATGGCGGCCGACGAGAAGTAAGAAGTAAAAATTAAGAAGTAAAACGAAGCAGGAAATAGTAGATCAGGAACACGAAGGCTCACCAGGAATAAGTCGCTTTCCCGTTTTCTACCGCGACGTGCGTTCCAACCGCGACGCAAATCGCGGCCGCTTTTTTCTCCGGGAAAACGTGAACGCGAGCGTAGACGGTCAAGGGACCCTGACGGTGCGGATCGTTCGTCAGCCCCATTTTCTCCAAACCTTCGCGGGGAAAAGCAACCTGGCCATAAGGCGTCGCGCCGTTGGAAGTATCCTTGACGATGTAACGCTGCGTGCCGTCGCCGAGAAGATCGCTGGGTTCGCCAAGAAGATACATGATCTCGATTCGCACGATTTTGTCTTTCAATTCCGCCTTTTGCTTTTGGATCTGCGCAAAGTTGTAGATTTTGTCACTGATCGGTGGCGGTAGTGACGCCGACTTTCCCCTCGTTGGCTCGGCAGCTTTCTCGTCAGCCGCATTTTTATCAGGTGCGGAAGGCCCAGGTGTGATTGCTTCCATTTTCACGGAAACCATGTAGTCGTAGCGAACGTCCAACTGCACCTTGCCTCCGCCGGAATCGTAGACGGGCCCCGAGAATTCAGAGAGAACAACGTCATCCGGGTCAGCATCTTTATATCGGAAGAAGGTGTACTTTGGGTAATTCAAGTCCGGCTTCTGGTGTTCCCGGCCTTGTTCAAAAACAATCTCTTCGTCTCCCTCTTTCGTCTTTCGTTGATCAACCACTCGAACCACCACGGCACCCTGGCTTTTATCGCGACTGGCACCCTTGGTCCTGAGCGGGAGGTCGGCGTAAGAGATAACCACCTCGATCAGCTTCAGCGCTTCCGGCTCCGGCGGTTCACCGGTTTCGCCCCAGTCGTCCGATTGAATCCATTTCTTTCCCTTCTTCCGGACAAACGAAACGTCGTTTCGTGAAATCCGTTCGATCTTATCTGGATAACGATCGTAGCGAAACTCAGCTTCGCCGCTTCTGTCGCCTTTGCTGTCCAGATGTGCCAGTCTTACATAGGCAATCATATGGTGAGTCGCATAAATGTTCCGTGAGCGGTTCAGCCATTTTTCGAATCTTGGATCGCTCTGGTCGGCACCGAACAGCGAGACGGCCGTGAACAACACGAACGAAATCAAAATCGGTCTCATACCCAGATTGGACCTATTACATGCCGCAGACACTGCCAAGTCAACGCGATGAGTCGCGCGCCGGGTCCGTGCGAACGGAAAGCAAAAGCAGGAAGTAAAAATTAAGAAGGATGAGGGATGAGTCGCAGCCGAACACGGCTGTCGCCACAGCGGTAATTCGTGTTCATTCGTGCTTGCCACGCCGTAACTTCGTGAAGGAGGGTCAATTGAAACTCGTTCGGCTCCCGTTCTCACTCGCTACTACCCTCGCAGCTTTGCCTTCTATCTCGGAAATCCCTTTCCTCGATTCGTGGTTTCCTGATTTATTAGTTCTGCTAAATGAATTTTATGGAGATCACGGGTGGATGCGTTTGCGGCGGGACACGATACGTGTTGAAGAGTCGGCCATTTGAGCTGGGCGATTGTCATTGCATCGATTGCCGGCGAAGCGCCGGTGCGCCTTATGTCACCTGGGGATCCGTGCCGCGCGCGGATTTGGTCGTGACAAAAGGTGAACCGCGCAAGGTTGCGCATGCGGACCGGATTCGCTCATTCGCTACATGTTGCGGCACGCATTTGTTTTTCGAGGACACGAAAGATTCCGAGATCATTGATGTGACGATCGCGTCGCTCGATGATCCCGCGCCGTTTGTGCCTCAGAAAGCGATCTGGCTCGAAGATAAGTTGCCGTGGGTCACCCTTGACGAGTCGCTGCCAAAATTTCCGAAAAGCGGCAAGAGTAAGTAATTGCGTCGCGGCTGAGTGGAATGCGTTTCGGCGCGTACCAAATGTAAAAAATGGTGTTGACTGGTGGATGCGTTTGCGGCGGGACATCCTTCGGCGCGTTTGCACTGGGCGGTTTTCAAAAAATCGATTGCCGGCGAAGCGCGGGTAACCACGAATGGACACGAATAGACACAAATTTCCGGAAGGTCTAACCACGGATTTGAAACTCGGTCGTTGCCCAATTCCCTCGCCGCTTACCCTCGCGACTTTGCCTTCTATGTCGCTGATCCCTTCAGCTTCATTGCGCGGATGGGACGGATTTGACATTAAATGCCGACTCGTGGCGCGTTTGTGAGATCTGCGCGAGCGCCGACTCAGCTTTTCAGCTTGCCCTCGCCGGGACTCGTCGCTAAAACGTTGCCACGAAATAAATTGGGGAGACACGGTTTGAGCAAGAATACACCAGAGCCAAACGTCAACGTGTTCCGATCCGTTTGGCGCCAACTCAAAAAGGATATCAAAGAGGCCATAATTCGTGACCTGCAACCTAGAAAAGACGTCAAAGGTGGCCACGGTGTAAAGGGCGAATCAAAACCAAGCACAGGCGGCACCAGCACCAGGCGTGGCCCCTCAGAGCGTGCGAATTAGCGTTCCGTGGCGAATTTGCTCACTTCAAGTCGGCTAGGGACGGACTCGCTGCGGCAAGCTGTGCGCTTACTTTTTGGATTTGCGCCGCCTGTTCTTTGAGTTGTGCCGTGAGGAACTCGATTGCTTTCTGTTGCTGAGTGACCGTTGACTTCAATTCAATCCTGGCGATTTCCTGCTTTGTCGCGTCAGATTTTAGCTGCGCAATTGTCTCCTGTTGATCTTCAACCTTTTTGCGTTCTTTAAGGAACTCATTGAGCAACATCGCGTTCACCTGATCGTAGCGAACGCTGGAGGGTTTTCCTTCTTTGTCGCGCACAACCAAATCAGGATTCACTTTGGCGACGTCCTCGGCGACCAGACCAAATTGCGCTGTTCCTCTCGAATCAAAATCCTTTTTGTATCGGAACGTTACTGGTTGAAGTGCCAGGATAGCTTCACTGGCTTTGTCCATCGGCTTAATATCTTCCTTAAACCGTCTGGACGACATAATCGTCCCCAGCTTGCCATCCGAATTAACGAACACTGCCAGCCCTGAAGGAGACGATTGATTGAAAATATTGCCGATGTAGCAGCTGTGGCTCACGTTTGCCCCCGCAGCCCCGATGCAAATAACGTCATCGGCCGTCGTGACGCCGCTGCCCGCGCTAATACCCAAGCCGATGTTGCCGTCGCCAACTGTATTGTTAAAAAACGCCCGAACACCGATAGCCGTATTCGAGTTCCCGCTTGTATTGTTACCGAGCGCGTGCGCACCGTTGGCCGTATTGTTGGATCCGTTGAAGTTGTTATAAAGCGCCCGTTGACCGTTGGCTGTGTTGTTCTCGCCGATTGCGTTGTCATGGAGCGCCCCAAGACCGTTGGCTGTATTCAGGGAGCCCCTGTTGTAAAAGAGCGCCGCGTAACCAGTAGCCGTGTTCTCGGAGCCGATCTGGTTGGAAAAGAGCGCGAACGCTCCGTTGGCCGTGTTCCGGTCGCCGTTTGTATTGGTCTTGAGCGCGTTGAATCCAGTGGCCGTATTGGAGTTACCGTCTCTGAGACCGAAGAGGGCATCCTGGCCCTCGGCGGTATTTTTGCCCGGATAGCCTCCATCTGGCGGCGGGTTAACGCCGAAAGCCTTCGGAGCAAAACCCGTAAAGCAGGCAAGTGAAATTCCGACAACTGCAAGATACGTTGTTTTGATGATTGTTTTCATAGATGTTTTCTTTTTGGTTCTGCTGATGGTTCAAAGGTCAATGTTCAAAGCTTAACGTTCAACGTCCAACGTTGAACGGTGAATAGTGCCGCCGAGACATCGTCAACAATGACGGCCAAGCCGCGCAGCAGCGTGGCTACAGGTTCCTGACTTCCTGTCTTCCTGATCCATTCGTTTTGCGAAGTGCGGGCTGCGGTCAGCGAGCGGCAGCTATAACTCATCCTAAGGCTGTTTCCGATGTTGCCGGTGGGGTATCTCTTAGTCACCGAAAAAACGTGATCCTGCAGGTCTGTCGCATGTCGCGACGTCCGCGTCAGTTACGGCAAAGGTAACAACGAATTAACTTTTTACACGGGGCATGGCAATCCACTCGTTGCGATGTTGCCTGCAGAACATCGAATACAACCATACTTATGAGAACGATCCGCGTTTTAGGGGACAAGATCTGCACACATAAAGCCAATGGACGCACAGCGCGATTCCCAGAATGCGTCGACGCTCAATCTCAAGATGGAGAAAATATTATGAAAAGAACTCAACGGTTTACCCTTATTGCTCTTACCACCTTATTTGTTGTTACGGTCGCTGTGCTTTGGGCCAGCGCGCCAGCGAAAGTGAGCGCACAGACCAGATCAACGTTTGCCTTCGCCCCACGCTCTTCTGCCGGCCTTGCATCGCAGGCGAGCCCATTGGCCTTCGTCGATGGTTTGTTTGAAGCGCCCTGGCGAGGGTTCGACACCGGGATTTTCGGCCAGGGTTTCGGCCCTCAATCATTCGCTCTAGGCGACCTCGACGGAGATGGAGACCTCGACATTCTAGTCGGTCAGAGTTTTTTTGGCTCGCCGGGCGTTTCTGTTTTGAAAAACAACGGTGACCAAACTTTTACCGCGCCGGTTTATTACTCAGTTCCTCTGAATGAAGTAGTCGGAGAAGTGGCGCTGTCGGATTTTGATTCAGACGGCGATCTCGACGCGTTTGCAACCATTCGCGGCGATTTCGATCAAATGACGAAGATCAAGGTCTGGCGCAATAACGGGAACGGCACCTTTGTCGCTCCTATTGAATTCACCACCGGCCAAGGCCCGGTTGGAATCGTGCTCGCCGATTTTACAGGCGACGGCAAGCCGGACGTTATCACGGCAAATTACGGCGCGTCATCGATATCGATTCTGAGGCATAACGGCCTGATTGGAGGCTCAGCGGGATTCCTTCCGCCCGTCAATTTTAGCTCTGGAAATCGCGCCGAAAAAATCGCCGCAGCGGACGTCAATGGTAACGGAATTTTGGACGTGGTCGTCGGCGGACAGGTCGGCACTGGGTTCCAAGCCAGCCTCGCGGTAATGATCAACACCGGCAATGGCGTTTTCGCTGCGCCGGTCGCGTACGATGCAGCGCCTGGCGGACGTTTCGGCTCGCCCGCCGTGGCACTGGCCGATCTCGATAACGACGGTGATGTCGATCTGATCGGAGGCGGAGATTACGAGAACGGTTCTATCGACAACGGCGCCGTAACGATCCGGCGAAATACCGGAAACGGTACTTTCGGTTCAGCCGAAATCATCTTGTTCGACAACTTCATTCCGATGCCAAAAGAGCTGACGACTGGCCGTATTAGCAGCGACGGCTTTGCGGATATTGTTGCTGCGGTTCCGTCCGGAAGAGCGACCGAAGGATTTGTGGTCGTAAACAGCAATGGTTCAGGCGGCTTCAATACGCCTGTTTATTATGAAGCGTCGCAACAGACATTCGACATCGCGATTGTTGACCTCGACAATGACAGTGACGGCGATGTCATTACGCTCGCCAACTCCTCAGCAGCCGTCACCGTCCATGAAAATGTTGGCAATGGTTTGTTCCCGGTGCTGACGCGATATGAGGTCGCATCGCTTTCTGATGCGGTTGAAAGTGCCGACATAGACCATGACGGTGATATCGACATCGTGGTAAACGGCGAGGTCGACATCGCGTCAAACGACGCTGTTGTAAAAATCCTGAAGAACAACGGTAACGGCACGTTCGCTCCCGCCATTGATTACTCACCGCCGCGAAATTTCGCAGACATGAGGCTGCGCGACATCAACGGCGATGGTTTTGTCGATCTACTTTTCGCGCCTGACGGGAACTTTCCTTCGTTTCATTTTGGCACCGCGGTAAACAACGGCAATGGAACGTTCGCGCCCACCGTTGTGACAAACGTCTTTTCCTGCGGTGAAGGCACCATTGACGCTGCCGACCTCGATGGCGATGGCGATCGCGACATTGTGCTGACCGAAGAAGAAACCTGTCCTAGTCAGGAGGCGCGCATCTTTATTTTCCGAAATGACGGAAACCAGAACTTCGTTCGCATGCCCGATATCAATCTTCCCGGCCGAGTGCCTCACGGGCTGGCTCTGGCGGAGGTAACTGGTGATAGCAACATCGACATCATCACTGTCCTGCCAGACGGTATGGGTGTATTTCCAGGCAACGGAAATCTAATGTTTGGAGCTCCAATCATCAGCACTACTAGGCCGTATAAGTTCCGAGTGGCCGATCTCAATCACGACAGTTTGCTCGATCTCGGCATGATCATGCAGCAGGATTCCTTCGGCACGGAATTGATTGGGACGGCTCTGGGGAATGGCAACGGAACGTTTCAAGCGGTACGAACACAGACCGGTTCCAGTGTCCTGGAAAATCTTCGGATCAGCGATGATCTCGATATTGGTGACGTGGATGGCGACGGAACGCCCGATCTCGTTGTGTTTAACTACGCGTCGAATGATGTATCGGTCTTTCTCGTCAACCAGGACGGCAGCCTGCGCCCCCATCAACGGTACGGAATCGGTAACACGCCTCTGCTTGGAACACTGGCTGATTTTGACGCGGACGGCCGAATCGATGTTGCGGCAGCGATCGGTTTGCCTCCGAGCGGACTTCACAATGCGATCGTGCTCCTTCACAATGTGGGCGGCACGCCCCAGCCGACACCGACCCCTACTCCCACTGCAACAGGGACGCCGCCTTCGCCAACTCCGACTGCAACGGCGACGGCCACGGCAACTCCGACTGTAACGGCGACGCCGACTGCAACAATGACGCCCACGTCAACTCCAACCGCGACGGCAACACCGACTGCAACTGCTAGTTCGACTCCAACGGCGACGCCGAGCTCCACACCCAGGCCGACTCCAACAGCAAGACCGGGAACTACGCCCAGGCCCAGGCCGACCGTGCCTCCTCGACCCTAAATGGATGTGGGAGTTGAAGTACACAATCGGAAAACGTCGAACGCTCAACGTCCAATGATGAAATGGCCGCGGGTCCGCACCAGCGGCCATAGATTTTTCCTGACTTCCTCGTTTCCTGATTCATTTATTCTGGTAAACGAATTGTATGGAGATCACCGGTGGATGCGTTTGCGGTGGGACACGATACGTGTTGAAGAGTCGCCCTGTTGCTCTGGTTGATTGTCATTGCGTTGATTGCCGGCGAAGCGCGGGTGCACCGTATGTGCAGTGGGGATCAGTGCCGCGCAAAGACTTGGTCCTGACAAAAGGTGAGCCGCGCAAGGTTGCCTACGCGAATCGGATTCGTTCGTTTGCCGCATGCTGCGGCACTCATTTGTTTTTTGAGGACAGTAAAGACTCGGCCACGATTGATTTCACGATTGCGTCACTCGACGATCCGGCGCCGTTTGCGCCGCAGAAAGCGATCTTCCTCGAAGATAAATTGCCGTGGGTTGCGATCGACGAATCGATTCCGTCGTTCCAGACAGTCCCGAAGAAGAAGCCTAACGACTGA
>JBKPAL010000155.1:0-14483 GCA_046726395.1 Acidobacteriota bacterium | reverse complement strand
AAGGCGTCGTTCCCCTAATGCCTACGGGACCGGCGACGAAAGCCGGAACTGGAGGCGGTGGTCCCTGCGCTTCGGTACTGCCGAATGGCAGAGTTGTCCAGACCAGAAAAAGTAGGACTGTTGCTCCGGCTACTATCCACTATTTGTTCGTCATCTGCAGTATTCCACTAAGGGAATGCCAACCCCATTCATTAACATTCATAGAATTCATCTCGTTCATTGGATTCCTCCCTATCTTGAAACAACAACCATTGCTATCGTTTGAATTGAACCTCGCGCGCATCCTCCGTTATTTGATTAGGCGAAGCGCGCGTTTCAAAGAGATCGCAATATTTGAAACTTTCTTACGTATCTCAAACGATAGCTGCTTTGAGACAATGACATTCGAAAGATTGTTGAAGATCGATCTTTTGATCGGAGTAGGAGATAACACTGGATTCTCCAGCGAAGGCCAAGCGACTTAGGGGAAATTGCTTCGAGTCGGGAGGGGTAAGAACAATGAGAACTGAGAAGGAGATGTGGCGAGTTTATGAACTCGACCGTGCGGAAAGTCAATAAAAAACCGGACAGAGAGAGACGGTATTGCTAGCTATAACGTTGAAGTTCCTTGCTGGGCTGCCTACTCCACAGGATTCCCATACACATACAGCGGCTCACACAAACTACTTCCATCGATGGAGGCGGTGCCCCGTTATCTCCAAGGACTCTTCTAACTCTTTACCGGTTCGTTCAGTGCGCCGTCTGCTTCCCTTCCTCGCTGAAGGAGTACAGCGCATTCCGTGTCCGAATGTAGATATTCCCGTCGGCAATAGCGGGCGTGGCCCAGCATTCCTCACCCAAGTCATTCATTGAAAGGATTTCCCACTGCGCTCCAGCCTTCAGCACAGTCGCTTTGCCGCTAGCGCTTAACATGATCACTTTGCCATTAGCCGCAACAGGTGATGAATAGTACTCTTCAAGAGCTTCCGGCGTGCGACCCGATTTCAAAACGTTTCCGGTCATCGGATCCAGAGTTGTTACGATCCCGCCTTCCTTCATGAGATACATCACACCCTGGTAGATCAGCGGTGCAGGGATATTCGGATACGTCTTCTTCAAACGCCAAACGACATGTGTCGACGTGACATCACCTCGACCTCCTAATCGGACAGCGGTAAGACCGTGGCCTGACACGGTCGACATGCGGACGAAATCGTATTCAGCCTGATCAACGTATCCATCGATGTTGGCATCGAGCCATCCAAAGTGCTCAACCGCTTCAGGATTCGACTTCATCTCGTCCCGGTGGAGTCGGCGATCCTTATTGGTGTCGTGCTTCTTAAGGCTTTCCTCGAACGGTGGAAAGAACGGTTCATCCCCTCCCTCCGCGCAGACGTAGACCATGTCACCATTGAGCACCGGCACGCCCTTCGGGTATGAACCAACTTGCGTCACCCACCACAATCGTTCTCCGGTGTCGATTGAATAGGCATCAAGTGTGCTTGACCCTAAGACAATGACTTGCGCCGGTCCTGTTTTCGGCTTGTAAACCACAGGCGTTGAGTACCCCTCAAAATTATTACGGTTCGTTTTCCAACGCACTTTCCCGTTGCGAGTGTCGACCGCAATAATGAAAGAGTTGGCACGTTGGTCGCACACCATCACTAGATTGTTACCGGCGAGCACCGGCGATCCACCCATGCCATAGAAGCTATTGAAAGGACCCAGCGGTACTCGCCAACGTTCCACACCATCTGGACCATAAGAGATCAGACCGAGCTCACCGAAAAAGGCGAAGACGTTCTTTCCGTCACTGACGGGACTTGGGGATGCTGGATCGTTAGCTCGATAAATCAGCATTTGGCGCGGTCGCACAACTTCGCGTTGCCAAAGAATCTTCCCTGTTTTCCGATCCAAGGAGAGTGTGATCAGTTTCTCGCCTTCGCTAGCTGTCATGAATACGCGGTCAGCGGTAACTACGGGTGAAGAGCGAGCGAACGGCACCGCTGTTTTCCAAGCGAGGTTTTTCCCTGGACCAAACACGACAGGTAATCCGACATCTTCTGCTACACCGGATCCATTTGGTCCGCGGAATTGCAACCATTCATGTCCGGCCGAAGAGTCCTTAGAGCTCTTCTGTGCGTAAGTGGGCCAGCCAGTTATAACTAACAACATACTCGCCATGACAACGGTGGCAAAATAAGTTCTCAGAATCATGGTGAAGTCCTCCTTCTTAACGACTCATTACCGGGTCTTTTGGTCCCGATCCAGCAAGGGATATAGAAGCATGATTGTATGCCGCTATATGCTGCTCAGACCACAACAATTCGAGGCCTTTCCTCTCACGGGGTTCAGCACAAGATCCAACTCGTGAAGCCTAATTTGCCGCATCACGTCAGGCTCATAATCGTCATGGCAGAACAAGTTCACCAAAATGATTTCTCAAATCAATCTGACCGGTCAAACAGAAATTCTTCCAATGCGTCCCCAAATATAGGCCCGAAAATTAAGCAGTTTTAGTGGAGCTTTGGCGCATTCGTTCTGGTCTCAGTTATGCAGAGGTCACGTCGGAGGTCAGCGGTTAAACCTAAAGAGACAATGGCAAAGGTTATGAGAACAACATCCCTCCTCTCACTGGCGATTATCGCTACTCTCTTATGCTCTCTTTGTACAGTTGATCTGAACTTCTACAACGTAAGCGCTCAATCGAATAACCGCGCCGTAGAGTTGATACAGAGCAGAATTAGGCGACACAAAGACGACAAGGTATCCGAGACTCTCCGCAGCCTTACACAAATACGACGCGATAAAGGCGAGACAGTCAGGGTTATTCTTCAGCTTAACAGTACGCCGACCGGCCGCCTGAAGTCGTTTCTCACCCGAAGTGGCATTCGTATGAAGGATGAGTTCTCGTACTTGAATTCTTCAATGGTGGAGCTTCCAAGCAACGTAGTTAACGAGTTATCGGAGTTTGAAGAAGTCGAGTTCATCTCATTAGACAGGGACATTCGATTACTCGCAGGACATATAGAGCAAACGACCGGAGCCGGCAGCATGCGGGCTCAATCCGGAAATAGCGGCATTAAGGGAAAAGATGCAAACATAGCTGTGCTCGATTCCGGCATCGATAAAGACCACCATCAGATCGGGAGTCGTATTGAAGCTCAGTTCGATTTTACTGATGAAGGCCGTACAGACGACCCTTATGGGCATGGTACACACGTGGCTTCACTCGCAGTGGGGTCAGATCACGTCTCTCATGGTGCATATATCGGAGTCGCGCCGGAAGCAAAAATCATTAATCTTCGAGTTTTGAATTCGCAGGGCTTAGGCGCTGTCTCAAACGTTCTGAAAGCTCTGAACTGGATCTTGGGCCCAGTCGATCCCAATAAGCCGCTCGGCGAGAAAAACTATCAGAAATATAAGATCAGGGTGGTTAACCTCAGCTTAGGGGCACCCGCCGTTGATTCGTATAGAGACGATCCTCTTTGTCTAGCCGTTCGCCGTGTGGTCAACGCGGGCATTGTAGTTGTCGCAGCCGCCGGTAATGACGGCACGGAAGCAACCGGACGAAAGATTTACGGTCGGATTCATGCGCCTGGCAATGATCCATCGGTGATTACAGTTGGTGCAGCGAACTCCTTCGGCACCGACACGCGCGCGGATGATGGTGTAACTACCTATAGTTCCCGGGGACCAACACGCAGCTATCGGATGATTAATGGAGTCAAGCTATATGATCATCTGGTCAAACCGGATATCGTCGCTCCTGGCAACAAGCTTATCGGAGCTGAAGCGAGGAGCAACAAACTCGTATCGCAAAACAAAGAATTGGAAGCAACTCCTTTAAGCAACGACAACCATAAGATGATGCGTTTGAGCGGCACCTCAATGGCGACGCCCATTGTTGCGGCTACTGCCTCTCTGCTCCTTCAGGCCAACTCAAGACTGACGCCGAACATGGTCAAGATGATTCTAATGTATACCGCTCAGCCGCTCGCGGGTTACAACATGTTCGAACAGGGTGCTGGACAAATCAACGTCGAGGGCGCAGTCCGCCTTGCGAAACTGGTTCGCACGGATTTATCGACTGCGACCCCGCTTGGTGCGCCCCTCTTGACCACAACGCAGCCGCCAACCCGTTCAAGTACACTCGACGGCTACACTTTCCCGTGGACGCAGGGAATACTTCTCAACCGAGGTTATGCAACCGGGCTGAAGCTCATTACAGAGTACCAGCAGATTTACAACTTAGGAGTCGTAATGGGTGATGGCGTCGTCATGGGAGACGGCGTGGTAATGGGCGATGGTGTCGTGATGGGCGACGGTGTGGTGATGGGAGACAACATACTGACCAGCACGGGCGGCATGATCGGAGAGGGTTACGTTTTTCTTCCCGGCTCCATGCTAGCAAATGGTGTGGTCATGGGTGACAACGTGCTGATGGGTGATGGCATCATGTTATCAGACGGCGCTGTTATGGGAGACTGCTCGGTGGAAGGCGAAGCCAGCGTTTGGGCTTTGTCAGTTCTGACGAACGGCGATAACACGCCGGGCATGGCTGCGATACAAGAGGACGGCACTATTCCTTAACTGAGACAAGCACGTTACCAGGGATGCAAACCGAGGACTACGAGTATCTGAGCCAGAAGAGTCCTTTTGGTGGTTCGCTGATATGCGCGCTTTTACCAGTGTGCTACTCGATCCGTTATGTCCGGCTGACCGCGTTCGTGCGATTCTCGACGCTGGCTGCGGCACTGGCGGAAACCTCGAATGGTTGGGCGTTACGCTCGCAATGGTCAAGTCTATGCGCTGTATGCTTGCGGCTAACAAACACGTATGGTCCACGACAACTTGAGTTGATGATATAACGCTTTGCAGTTGATTTTCAGTAAGGCCAACGGACGAAGAGATTCTAAAGGTGAGGTTCTGTCAGTACTAAGGATTCAACTTGATATGAGTTGAGTTAGTTCTGGTCGAATGCCAACGTTGGCTATTCAAAACTCGGCACCGGCTTCACGCCTGGTCCAAAGGTGTTTGGGAACGCCGGAATTCGGTCGGATAAGAATGTTGAATCCTCACATCCAAACCCACACACTCATTCAAGACGGAAATGACGTCGAACGCGCAACACTAGAACTGACCCCCACGACATTACACTATTTCACCCAATTGAGTTGAGGTCGTGCGACCTCTGATCAAAACCTCTCTACACCACCCACCGCCCTAGTCGAAACAGACAAAATCAGGACACTTTCGTCAATGATTCTTTTGGCGCTGATGGTACTGGTACAATAAAAAGAAAAAAATTCGGCAGGTCGAATCGGCCCCTAGGACCTCGCAAATGAAAGGAGTGACTGTCATGGCGAAGGCTATAGGAATCGATCTTGGCACGACCAATTCTGCAGTGGCGACGATGGAAGGTGATGCTCCTGCCGTCATCGTTAATGCGGAAGGCGGCCGAGTTACCCCCTCAGTCGTAGCGTTCACCAAAACCGGCGAGCGCTTGGTGGGACAAATCGCAAAACGACAGGCTGCGCTGAACCCTGAGCGCACTATCTCTTCAATCAAGCGGTTCATGGGCAGGAAATTTTCGGAAGTTCAAGAAGAGATTAAGAATGTTACTTACAAAGTCGTAGCTGGTCCGAATGACGCCGTAAGAGTCGATATAGAAGGCAAGCTTTACTCTCCTGAAGAGATCTCTTCATACATCCTCCGAAAGCTCGCAGACGATGCTTCACGTTATCTGGGTGAGAAAGTCAAAGACGCGGTAATCACAGTACCTGCCTATTTCAATGACGCGCAGCGCCAGGCGACAAAAGACGCGGGCCAGATCGCTGGATTGAATGTGTTGCGCATCATCAACGAACCAACTGCGGCATCGCTGGCTTACGGACTAGATAAAAAGAAGAACGAGACGATTCTGGTGTTCGACTTAGGTGGTGGCACTTTTGACGTTTCGGTGCTTGAAGTTGGTGATGGTGTGTTTGAAGTCAAGAGTACATCCGGAGATACGCACTTAGGTGGTGACGATTTTGATAAGCGCATCGTCGATTGGCTCGTCGAGGAATTTAAGAAGGATCAAGGGATAGAACTGAACAAAGATCGACAAGCACTGCAAAGGTTAACGGAAGCCGCTGAGAAGGCAAAGATCGAACTCTCTTCAGCGCTGGAAACAGAGATCAATCTTCCGTTCATTACCGCCGATGCCAGCGGACCTAAACATCTCTTAATCAAGCTGACACGCGCCAAGTTCGAACAGTTAACTCAGGATCTAATCGAACGGACCATGAACCCCGTTCGGCAGGCGCTTGCCGACGCAAAGATCAGCGAACGCGATCTCGATGAAGTAATTCTCGTCGGTGGTTCTACGCGAATTCCAGCTGTCAAAGAACTCGTCAAGCGTCTCACCGGCGGAAAAGAGCCGAACCAATCAGTCAATCCCGACGAAGTTGTTGCAATCGGCGCTGCGATCCAGGCTGGCGTGCTCTCGGGCGAAGTAAAGGACGTTCTATTACTCGACGTGACACCACTAAGTCTGGGCATTGAAACGTTGGGTGGAGTAATGACGAAACTCATCGAGCGCAACTCAACCATACCCACGCGCAAGGCGGAGATCTTCTCGACAGCGGAAGACAACCAGGCCGCAGTTGATATTCATGTGCTGCAGGGCGAGCGCGAACTAGCGCGTGACAATCGCACACTTGGTAAGTTTCGGCTCGAAGGAATTGCGCCGGCTCCACGTGGCTTGCCGCAGGTCGAAGTCACATTCGACATCGATGCGAACGGGATCTTGAATGTGACAGCGAAGGACATGGCTACGGCAAAGGAACAGAAGATCACAATTAGCGGATCCACTTCGCTCGATAAAAATGAGATCGATCGGATGATCCGGGATGCCGAGCAACACGCAACCGAAGACAAGCAACGACGCGAACTGGTCGAAGCTCGCAACCAGGCGGACTCGCTTGCTTATAGCGTCGAGCGATCGATATCAGATCTAGGCGATCGCATTCCGCCGCACGAGAAAGCGCGTGCAGAATCGCTCATTACGGAGATTAGAGATGCGTTGAAGGGCGGATCAACCCCAATCGATCGGCTGCGTCAATTAACAAGTGACCTGCAGCAGGTGGCGCATTCGCTCGCAAGTGCAGCATACGGTCAAGCGAGTGCTGCTGGCGCCGGTGCAAGTTCCGGAACTTCAGGTCAAAGCGCAGGGTCTGGTGGCGGAGATGATGACGTAATCGATGCCGAGTACACACCGAAGTAGTGGGCGAAAGTTAAAGGTTAGCGACACGGACGATTTGAAATTTCAAATTTCGAATTTGAAATTATTTTCTCTGTGCGTCTCTCTGTGTCTCAGTGCCTCGTTGTTTTCTTCGATGTTGAATGACTCGCAAGCACAAGACAACCACAGAGGCACTGAGACACAGAGAACGCACAGAGAATTCATCTGAAACATAAAGAGTGATGGCTGCGAGTACCAAAGATTATTACGAAATTCTAGGCGTTAAGCGCGGTGCTTCAGACGATGAGATAAAGAAAGCGTATCGTAAGCTAGCCCGCAAGTTTCATCCTGATCTAAATCCTGGCGACAAAGCTGCCGAAGAACAGTTCAAGCAGTTGCAGATGGCGTACGACGTACTGTCAGAGCCTGAGGACCGCAAACTGTACGACCAATACGGCGAGAACTGGCGAGCAGTGAAAGCAGGCGCCGGCCCGCCACCACCGGGATGGCAAGAGGCGCGTCAGGGCGGAGGCCGAGCTGGCCCACCTCCGGGCGGTTTTGATTTTAGTGATTTCGATTTGGGTGGTGGTGGATTTCGCAGTGGGACCGCTGGGTTCGACATCTTCGAGGAGATGTTCGGCGGCGCGCGAGGCCGTGGTCGACCTTCAGGACGTGGACGCGATGTAGAAGCAGAGCTGGAACTTTCGCTTGAGGAAGCTCATAGAGGAGGGCGACGGACTCTTCAGATGCAGGCCGCTGAAGTCTGTCCAACCTGTAACGGCACTGGCATCAAAGACAATCAGCCATGTCCTACCTGCGGAGGAACGGGACAGGTACTCCGACCTAAGTCGATAGAAGTAAACATTCCTGCGGGAGTGCGTGATGGTTCAACTATTCGACTAGCCGGACAAGGCGGCGCAGGCAGCAATGGTTCACGACCAGGCGATCTCTATCTGCACATTCGATTACGTCCTCATCCGACCTTTACCGTTCGCGGTGACGATATAGACACTGAATTGCCGGTTGCGCCGTGGGAAGCGGTGCTGGGTGGGACTGCCGAGGCACCAACGATCGATGGGAAGGTCGAGCTGAAGATTCCGCCTGGCGCGAAGAACGGTCAACGGCTGCGTTTGCGTGGACAAGGTCTGAACAAACGCAAAGGTGGTCGCGGAGACGAGTATGTGCGGCTGAAGATAGATGTGCCTAAAGAGGTCAGTCCTGAAGAAAGACGTTTGTATGAGGAATTGAGTCGAGTATCTCGATTCAATCCACGCAGTCGCTAGCAATTAATCGATGGAGTTGGCGTCATGTCTGAACGTGATTTGGATCTGGATGAACCACTGACTTACGAGGTCGTTGCGGAAATCTGTGGCACACGTCAATCGTTAGTCCTGCGTCTGGCACAACAAGGCCTGATCGAAACAATCGAAAGTGAAACAGGCGAGCGCTTGTTACCTCGACGCACCGTGTTACGCCTTCGGCGGATGCAACGCCTGCATCGCGATCTGGGTGTGAACTTCGCTGGCGCAGCAGTCATCCTGGATCTCGTCGGCCGTATAAACGAAATGAATCGAGAGTTAGCGAGGTTGAATAGAACAATTTAGATGAGCGTTTTGACCTAGATCGTTGGAGGTGGGGTGATGGACATCAATCGCCTAACGGAAAAAGCTCAAGAGGCACTGCGTGATGCGCAGAGTATGGCCACACTACTAGGTAATCAGCAAATCGATGTCGAGCATTTGTTGGCTGCCTTGCTCGACCAGGAAGGCGGACTTGCGAGGTCCATCCTGGAGAAGAGCGGAGTCGATGTCGAGCTGGTACGACGACGACTCCAAACTGAGTTGGATCGTTTGCCCAAAGTCTCTTCTCCGACAGGAGGTGGAGACGTCTATATTTCCGGTCGATTGAATCGCGTATTGGTGCAAGCAGAGCAACAGGCGAAACAACTCAAGGATGAATACGTTTCGGTTGAGCATCTGTTGCTTGCGATTCTGGAGGAACGAGATGGAGCAGCGAGTAAGATTCTCACCGAGCAGGGACTGACTCGCGACAAGCTGCTGCAAGCACTGCGTCAAGTTCGCGGTTCACAACGTGTAACCTCGCAAAATCCCGAAGCCACATATGAAGCCCTCGAACGATACGGACGAGACCTTACAAAGCAGGCTGCGCAAGGCAAGCTTGATCCAGTAATCGGCCGTGATGAAGAGATTCGCAGGGTGATTCAGGTTCTTTCCCGCCGCACAAAAAATAATCCGGTGCTGATTGGCGAACCTGGTGTGGGCAAGACGGCAATCGTCGAAGGTCTCGCTCAAAGAGTTATTCGCGGCGACGTTCCTGAGAGCTTGAAAGACCGTCGCGTAGTTGCGCTGGACATGGGCGCGCTTATCGCCGGTGCGAAGTATCGCGGAGAGTTTGAAGAGCGATTGAAGGCGGTGCTGAAGGAGGTCCAGGAAGGCGAAGGCCGAATAATCCTGTTCATCGACGAACTTCACACTGTCGTTGGAGCTGGGAAAACCGAAGGCTCGATGGACGCAAGTAATTTGCTCAAGCCGATGTTGGCCCGTGGGGAACTGCATTGCATCGGTGCAACGACGCTTGATGAATACCGCAAGTACATCGAAAAGGACGCTGCACTGGAACGTCGCTTTCAACCTGTGTTCGTCGAGGAACCATCGGTCGAAGATACGATCTCGATTCTGCGTGGCTTACGGGAACGCTATGAGATTCACCACGGGGTGCGGATCAAGGATTCAGCACTGGTCGCGGCCGCCGTTCTGTCCCATCGTTACATTACCGATCGATTTCTTCCGGACAAGGCAATCGATCTCGTTGATGAAGCTGCGGCCCGGTTGCGCACGGAGATCGAGAGCGTGCCGGTTGAGCTAGATGAAGTGCAGCGGCGCGTTATGCAGTTGGAGATCGAGCGAGAAGCATTAAAGAAGGAGAAGGACCAAGCTTCGAAAGAACGGCTCGCAAGGTTGGAAAAAGAGCTGGCGGATTTGAAAGCGCGTGCTGACGCGCTGCGTTCGCAATGGCAGGTGGAGCGACAGGCGGTCGAGCGTCTTCGCAGACTGCGTCAGGACATCGATCAAACTCGCATTGAGGTCGAGGCAGCGGAGCGTGCCTATGATCTTAACAAAGCGGCAGAGCTTCGCTATGGCAAGCTACAGGATTTGGAACGTCGACTGCAGGCTGAGGAGGAGCTGCTGACGAAAAAGCAGGGCGGCTCACGCCTGATTAAAGAAGAGGTCGATGAAGAAGACATTGCAGAAGTGGTAAGTCGTTGGACTGGCGTTCCAGTTTCGCGACTGATGCAAGGCGAGGTGGAAAAACTTCTGAAACTCGCTGAACACTTGCACGAGCGGGTGATTGGTCAGGACGAAGCAGTCGATGCAGTAGCTGACGCAGTAATACGCGCCCGCTCAGGCTTGAAAGATCCAAATCGTCCGATCGGTTCTTTCATCTTCCTTGGCCCAACCGGTGTCGGAAAGACTGAGCTGGCTCGAGCTCTAGCCGAATTCATGTTCGACGACGAGCGAGCAATGATTCGCATCGACATGTCTGAATACATGGAGAAGCACACAGTTGCGCGTCTGATCGGTGCACCACCGGGATATGTGGGCTATGAAGAAGGCGGGCAATTAACCGAAGCAGTAAGACGACGACCCTACTCCGTGGTTCTCTTTGATGAGATCGAAAAGGCGCATCACGATGTCTTCAATGTGCTTTTGCAGATACTCGATGATGGGCGACTGACGGATGGTCAGGGTCGTGTGGTCGACTTCAAGAACACAGTCATCATCATGACTTCCAACATTGGATCGGATCGAATCCTCGAGTTCACCGGCAGGACCGATTCCGCGGCTTATGATTCGATGAAGGAAGCTGTGCTTACTGAGATGCGTCGGCACTTCCGACCGGAGTTTTTGAATCGCGTTGATGAGATTGTCGTGTTTCATGCGCTCACTGAAGAACAGCTTACGAAGATTCTGGACATTCAACTGCAGCGGCTTCGGCAGCGGCTCGAGGAGCGACATATCACTCTCGAGTTGACTCCGGCGGCAGCTCAGCATTTAGCCCGAGAAGGTTATGACCCGGTCTATGGTGCGCGTCCGTTGAAGCGCGCAATTCAGAAGGAGCTAGAGACGCCGATCGGGAGGAGGCTGCTGTCGGGTGAGATTCGAGATGGAGACAAAGTGATCGTTAATTGGAAAGATGGTGGGTTCATATTTTCTACACAGCGCGCCGAACGTCCTGAAACAGCAGCCGCTGTCGGTCAACGTTAATGTTGCGTTGTACAGTGCTTTGGCAAGGAGGAAATCATGGAAGGATTTATAGAAAGAGATCAGTGGAAGGGTTTTCTTACGGAGTTTACCAAGCGCAACCAGTTGCGTCCGACGCGTCTGGAAGAAATAGGCTCGTTAGGAGACCAAGAAGAAGACACTTATCTGCCGCTTCTCGGCATAAGTCTTGAAACCAAAGGAAGTCAAGCCGGAAGCATTATCGTAATGCTTGGAGGTGAGACTGCTAAGGAAGGAAGGCATGCGGATCACGTCGTCGAGGATGTGCAAAGGATCGCGCCGTTGGTAGGTATAAAAGGTTTGGAGGATGGTCTGGGCTTCGAGACTCGCGACGGTAAAACGCTTTTACTCTTCGAGCAGCTACCTGAGTTACCGGCGGATTGAGTCAGAAGTCAGAAGTCAGAAGTCAGCGATCAGAGGTCAGAGGCCAGATGTCAGAGGTCAGTGGTCAGTGGCTGCGCCTTCTGGACTTGAGGAAGTGGCTTTGCCCATCCGCATAGTCGCTTAAATAAAAGTGGGCTCCGCTCTTCGGATTTAAGAAAGGGCGGAGCCCAGAATATTATTGGAAGTCTTACCGGAAGGGCGAAGCCACTTCCTCAAGTCCAGAAGGCACAGCCTAACAAGTCCAGAAGGCGCAGCCTAACTTGACGGGGGAATTGTCAGTTTCTGGCCCACCTGAATCATGTCGGGATCCTTAAGCTTGTCTTGATTTGCGTAGTAGATCCTCATGTATTCATCGGGATCTCCGTAGAACTGCTTGCTGATTTTTGAGAGATTATCGCCGGGCTTCACCTCATAAACTTGACCTGCCTGTCCTTGACCGCCTCCCGCAGCCGCGCCAACTGCACGACTGGTATCAACGTTGATATCGGCTATTAGATCTTTGTCATAACCCGAGTCCACCAGTTTGATTTGATTCCAAACTGCGTCTTTCGCCGAGTCGGAAGGCGCCGTTCCTCGAATGAAGAGTTTGTTGTCTTGCACATGCAGGTTCAGCAACTGAACTCTCTGCTGCTCAACCAGGTTCAGCACTGATTGATATTTACCTTTGAGTTCATTGAAGCGCTGCTGCGCGTTTGGTTGCTGCTGCGCGGTGGTTGCGCCGCGTCCGAACATTTTATCGAAGAGTCCCATGTTTCCTCCTTCATAAATTCACCCAGCCATGATCGACCGTGTGGAACCAAGTATTAAGTTCGGGGGCCATGAAAACTATTGATTAAGAATTGCGATTGATCACTTCAGGAAGTTGGCAGCAAGTCTTTGTAAATCATCGAGCGAACTTCCGTCTTTATTCTGATCCAGCATCGACCCGAGCATTCCCATCACATCCGCCGCATTCGCCTGTGCCTGCTGTTGTTGACCATTCAACATGCTTGAGAGACCAGAAGCGTCCAGTCCATTTTCTTGCTGAACTTGTCCGACCGCACCCATGACCAATGGAGCAAGAGTCTCCAACAGGCCAGCAGCTGAGCCTTCGTCCATTCCCGTAGCCTGGGCCAAATTGCTTTCGATCTGCGGGCGTTGACCGCCGAAAGCATGCCCGAGAATTCCCGAGCCGTTCGCGTCCTGTGGATTACCAAGGTAACCCATGAGATTGTCGAAAATACTTCCGTCATGATCGTTTTTGATTGCGTTGTGCAAATTTTCGGCGCCTTGTGGCTGCGAAGCATTGCGAGCTAATGCGGCCAGAATGAGCGGAATGCCGATCTGGACCGCAGTATTGGCGGTCGATTCGCTGATGCCAAAACGTTGAGCGATGACGGGTACAGCATTTCCCGCCATCTGTTGCGTGATCATCTGAGTTATTGCATTCATAGTTCCCTCCTTCAACTGGTTCCTTTATCGGTGATTCGATTGTGAGAGCTGGCTACCGCTGTGGTTTGCATTTCAGTTCAATGCCCGACCACGTCACCATTGCTTCACCGCGTGCCTCCCAGAACATGAGATCACGACCCTCGTACTTGGATCCGTCCGCCGACAGCACCTGAAAAGCAGGACGCGTCTCATTACCATGCTCGATGAGAGCGAGCGCAGGCTTCGTCTGATAGAACGTGGCGGTTAGCGTGTCGGTTGATCCTCCAGCTCCCGTACACGTGTACTTCACTGGACCTATCGAGGTAACAGATGAATTTGATGGCGGGCCTTGCATTCCGCCGATCGGCTCGAACTCATAGATCCCACCATCCGCCATCAGTGATAGAAATAAATGGCCGTCCTTCATCGTGTACGAGCGCACAGCTGGCAAGTCCCTCGCGACTCGATCGTGAAGCGAACCTTGCGGACACATTGCGCGAGTGAGTGCGAGCGGACCGAATTGGATTTGGTTTGGTCCCTCCGATTTCCATGTACCTCTTCCGCGGTTGCAGTCGATACGTGCGGTCACGCTGCCGTCGGTTCCGAAGGTAATTGTGTATTTCGATTTATCGTCAGGAGTCATAACCTTGCCGTCGCCCCCTTGAAACTTCACGAGTTGCCACGATGTACCGCCGAGTTCTGCGGCTTGATGTTCTGTTGTCTTATCAGAGTCAGCAGCTCGTGAGAACGCATTAGGTGACACGGCCGAATTAGCGCATGCAATCATTGCGGCCAGCAGTCCGGTTACGAATCTTGCGTTTGCTTTCATAAGTGCTCCTTGGAGTTGACCAAACAACTCGTGAGTAACATCAACCGAATTAGATTGCAGAGAGCAGTGGTTAAGGCCGGTAGGGATCTCGTCAGCCGTGATTCAGAGATACAGATGCATGCTCGCATTGCGTCCTCGGCGAACTGCCCACGCGAGTCTGAGAGTTAACTGATCGCAGCTGTCGGATTGGTGACGACGATATTCCCGTGTCGAGAGGGATGTCAACTCAAGTTTGGCGGCTTACGGCACGCCACAATGGCGCACTCTCCTTACTTAGTTGAGTGTGGACTACTCGAGTTTAGGTACGGTTTGCCGCCTGGGTTGGCTTCGCGACGCCGGGCTTGCCGCGCCG
>JBKPAL010000154.1:0-7093 GCA_046726395.1 Acidobacteriota bacterium | reverse complement strand
ACAGCGCGAAAGTCGAGGGTTAAGAACTAACTAAAGTCGCAAATGGTAACTCTGGGGGCAGGAGAAAACTTATGAACTTCAGGAGGATCGCCATCGGTTTAGGAGTGGTGTTCTGCTTGACAGCTTCCACTGGCAAGGCTCAGTCAGCCGACGAGGCGACACGGCGTTTGTGGGACACTGCGTTTATTAACTCAGGCAAAGCGCAGACATTAAAACGACGCCGAGGGACACGGAGCTACCGGGTCGCAACTCCGCAAGTTCCGGTAACCAATGTGGCTGGGGACACGGTGGTCGGCGTTACGGTGTGGCGTCTGCGGCGATCGATTTCGAGCGACTCAGGCGAACGCATAATCGTTCATGAAGGCAATGACGAAGGTGAGTGGCTTCCGGAGCGCATTTCCGGAACGACAAAACTGGCGGAAGGTGACCGGCTACGTATCAGCATAGAGGCCGCACGTTCGGGTTATCTCTACGTGATAGACCGCGAGCAGTATGCTGACGGTAGTCTAGGTGAACCGTATCTTATTTTTCCGACTACACGAACGCTTAAGGGTGATAACAGCGTAAAAGTAGGTAAGCTGATCGAAATCCCTTCGCTGGAGGATAGCCCACCCTATTTTCGTGTCAGGCGTACTCGACAAGATCAGGTAGCTGAGGTGCTCAGTGTATTTGTGACTCCTACGCCGCTCGCTGAGATCACGATCACTGAAAATATGCAAAAGGTATCAGCGGCTCAGGTGGCCATATGGGAGCAGGAGTGGAGTGGACAGACTGGCGCGATTGAATTGGAGAAAGGTGCCGGGAGGGTCTGGACTAAGGACGAGAAGGATGCGAGTGGCGTCAACGGCGCTATCTTGAACGCTCGCGCACCTGCGCCGCAAACTGTCTACTACCGTCCCAATGCCAAATCTTCCGAGCCCATGCTCGTGCGAGTTGAACTGCGTTATGTCGGTCGAGCGAAATGATGGCCTTGTGCGCATATCAGCGTACCGCCTTCATCGAGAAGAACCTCGCGCTTACTATTCAGCATTTCTAAATCCGGTGTTGAATCTTCGCTTCGCCGGCACTTTGACCTTGAAGCCAGCGGAAGCCAGTGCCCTCAAAACTCCGCTACGGCTGCTGACGGTCAACTCGGTAGGCTCTCGCCGTTTCCTTTTGCGTGATACGTCAGAACTAAAGTTGTCAGATCGAGGCGCAGCAGTGAGGTCAGTACCGCGTTCGGTACTGACTTTCGCGCGATGCCTATCACTTGCATCGGTCTCCCACTTCCGAAGAAGGTCGTGTAGCACTTTCCTGGGATCTCGTAATCACATCAACCCTCCCGGAGTTACAGCTAACGACGCATTAGAGGTTTACGAGTTTGTTCTCGCGTTATTGGCGGATGACTTCGTATTCGAGCCCGCTGGAAAACTCTCTCAGACTTAGTTGAGATCCTTCCTTTATAGCTGGCGAATTTAGCCAGAGAGGTTTAGGATTCCTGCTCACCACCCGTTCGCACCTTAGGGCTCCTACTACGCACTGCATTCCGCAGCGCCGTTTCTTCACAAAGGAGGTAGGTCGTCAATGACCAGACCAACGCTCGTACTGATTATCTTAATTCTTCATCAGCTGGCGGTCTGCGCTCAAGAGCCCGAAATCATCAAGGTTCAAGTTGATCTGGTCTCAGTTAATGTTGCTGTTACTAACGGCGGTAAGCAGCCGGTGCGCGATCTACGAGCCCAAGACTTTCAAGTCAGCGAAGAAGGACAGCCAGTGTCATTGCAGTTTTTTGACAGCCAGGGTCCTGCAAGTATTGTCTTTATCATTGACACTTCAACTTCGATGGCTGGGCAGAAATGGAAAAAGCTGCAGGACGGCATGGAGAGATTTCTGGCTACGGCTCGTGAAGGCAACGATTACAGCCTTGTAGCTTTCAGTGATCGCCCGCGGCTCGTAGTCAGTTCGGTTAACGCTGCGGATTTCCAGCGTAATTTCAACGCTCTAAAAATTGCGGGGAACACTGCCCTTTATGATGCTGTTCTGCTTGGCCTGGAGGTGTTGGCTCAATCGCGTCATCGGCACAAAGCATTGGTGTTGTTGTCGGACGGGCAGGACAACTGTAGTCAAGCCCAATTCACCGAGGTTCAGGAAGAGGGGTTGAGTCGGCGTGCCACGATGTACACAATCGGAATTCGTCTGAGAAGAAGTGACGATTATCTTTTGGACTTTGAACTTGCAGGAAAGGAACTGCTGAATCGGCTGGCGACTATGACCGGCGGATCATTTTACTTTCCGGATCCTGACAAGATCCCCAAAGTGCTAGAGGAGATCAATAATGACCTTATGGGCCAATACACGCTCAGTTACTACACGACGGAGAAATCACCTGGTTGGCGCAATGTGCAAGTGAGCGTATTACCGCCTGCAAGACGTTTGCACCTTCGCTATCAACGACGGTACCTCAAGAAATAAAAGGGAACTGCGAATTGCGGATTGCGAAATTCGAATTGCGGATTGCGAATTGAAGATTTGAATCAGATCGGCTGATGAGGATCCGCGTTCCTTTTTGAATGGATTCCAGGTAAGACGAAATTTGAATCTGAAATTTAAAATTTGAAACTTCAAATCCGCAATTCGCAATCCGCAATCTATTTCTCCTCCACCCAATCTCGCGCAGACACAAACGATTGGCTGTCATAAACAAGCACGATCGTTCCTACCGGCAACATCTTGCTTACTGTAGTTGCGGCAAACATCGGCACACGGATGCAACCATGACTCTCTGGTGTTGTTGGCACAGCAGGGTTTCCGTGAATAGCAATTCCGTCGCTCAGGTAACTTGGATAATAAAGCAGCCCGAGTGGCGATCGTTTCCAGCCACTAATCTTGCCATACACCTTAAATCTTCCTCGCGGCGTGTATGCGGTGCCTCTATTTCCCTTCTCGTTGTAACGTCTTCCGCTACCCGTCGAGACAGGAAGGATTTTTGTGATAGAGCCTTCATCGTCGACAAATAGAACTACTTGTTTATCCAGGTCGACTTCAGCGTGCCTGTAACCCGGATCCTTGGGTTGTGGCGGGACTGCGTTGAGGATGGCCTCAAGCTCATCGCGCGTAAGTCGCCCGTTGACCTTGCGTCCTTCGTGTTTTTGGAAAGCGATCAACGCTTGCCTGGTGGTGCCGTCAACGACTCCATCAACAGGTCCAGTCCAGTAACCCATCTCAGCGAGCCTTCGTTCTGCCTGTTTGATCTCCGATCGTGTAGGAGCTTTTGAAACGCGTCTCTTCCTGTTTGATGGGTTTCCAAATGCCTGCATGGAAATCAGAACGATAACGCAACTTGCTATAAACCAACGTAGTTCAAAGGTGGATTTAGAAACTACTGTCATAATTTGTTGCCTCGAATTGTCAGGACAAATGGGTGGCTGAACAAATGCTGTGTTTTGTTCGTTCTGGAACCTAAACGCACTCGTTGGGGCGTTAGTTCCGGTCGGGTAGTCTTATTTTAAGCCCTGAAGGACGTATTGCTCCACTCTCAGGAAGAATTTTCGTCGCTAAAACGAGGGAATGTCGATTCCGACGAACGCCATTCGACTTACCGTCGGACACATTTACCTAATTTGCCGTAAAGAACAAGGGGGTTCGCTTAGCGAGACAGCAGTAACTGCCGCTGTCCGATTTTGAAGCAATCTAATTAACCGAAAGAGAGAGGAATTATGGAAACGAAACCAACACATGAACAGGCGCAACTACACTTACAGGTTTACGACCTCAGGCGTGAGCCGCGCTTGCGACAAGCCCGCGATTGGTTCCAACAGAACTACATCGTTGAGACACTTGACGACGCGATGAAGATTGCGTCGCCAGGGACTGAAGGTGGAACTAACTTCGGCATGGTGATCGGATACTGGGAACAGGCGTGCGCTCTGCTCAACTACGGCCTGCTTCATGAAGATCTTTTCTTCGAGACCAGCGGTGAATTTTTTGGTGTTTGGGAGATGCTCAAGCCGGTGGTACCAGAATTTCGCGACCGCTTTAAGAACAAGAACCTCCTCTCGAACCTTGAGCGAGCGGCTCAGCGGTTCGAAGCGTGGTCTGAACGTCGTTCGCCTGGTCACATTGCGACCATGCGTCAATTCATTCAGCAGCAACGTGCGCAAGCCAAGACGGCAAGCGCTTAACAAATCAACGAACATAGATCTTTTAATGGTCTATCAAATCCTTCGTTGATGTGTTATCAGTACACACCAACGTGGAGACGAAAACTGATCCCGGTCAACTTCCTGCATGGGGCCAGGCCGATCTTCCTGCTCCTCCCCCATTCAGTTTTAGAAATGCATGGAAGTTGACCGGCGCCGCCACAATCGCTCTCGGAGTATCAATCGGCAGTGGTGAATGGCTGCTTGGACCAGCAGTCACGGCCAAATACGGCGCCGCTCTCCTTTGGATCGCCACTGTTTCCATCCTCACGCAGACCATCCTCAATCAGGAGATGATCCGTTACACAATCGCGACGGGCGAGCCGATTCTCATTGGAGTAATGAGAACGAAGCCCGGTCCAAAGTTCTGGGGTGCGACCTATTCACTGCTTCTGCTTTTGCAAGTGGGCTGGCCTGGTCAGGCGCTCTCTGCAGCAACAGCGATCACGGCTGCCTTCAAGGGATCGTTGCCCACAGTTGATGATCGTCAGACCGTGATCATGTTCGGGTACGCAACTCTGATCGCAGCGGTGGTGATCATTGCGCTTGGTAAAAAGATCGAAAGAACGCTCGAATACGCCGAAGGCTTCATGGTCATTTGGATTCTGGTTTTCCTCATCATCGTCGGAGTCTTTTTCACCTCGTTTAAAACATGGGGAAAAGTCTGGAGCGGGTTTCTCGGTTTGGGAGGTAATCCGATTCCTGAAAGTGGCGACTGGCTATTGTTGGCGTCATTCGCAGCGTATGCGGGAATGGGAGGGCTATCCAACGCAGCGATTACAAGCTGGATTCGCGACAAAGGTTGGGGAATGGCTCGGACCGTTGGCTACCTACCGGCAATTCTCGGAAGCCAAAACGTAACACTGTCGCAAGTTGGGAACACGTTTCCTATCAATAGAGAGAATGTGGGGCGCTTCAATCTGTGGATGAAGTACACAAAAGCTGAGCAGTACCTGGTGTTCTGTGTCGGCTGTTTTCTTGGCATGGCGTTGCCGGCTCTAATGACCGTTCAGTTTGTGCCGGCAGATGCGGACATCACCGGTGGGTGGGGTGCGGCAGTACATCAAGCGCAAGGCATCGCCAAAGTGTTTGGACGTACCGCCTGGTTTCTCACGCTCTTGAATGGATTTTGGATCCTATTCTCAACGCAGCTGGGATTTGTCGAAATGTTCGTTCGCAACGTTACAGAGGTGAGTTGGACCGTCAGCCCAAAATTGCGAGCATTAGTCAAACAAGATGTGCGAAAGGTCTATTACACGCTGCTGGGAATCTATGCACTGTTTGGGATGTGGGCCATCACGAAAGCGCAGCCGTTTACACTAATCGTGATCGGAGCGTTCATTGCCGGGTTTAATCTGGTAGTACTCGGGACTCATACGATTGTCGTACAAAGGAAATTCCTGCCGGCAGAGCTACGAATGGCGCGATGGCGACTGGCGGTACTCGTCTTCATGGTTGCGCTGTTTTCGTTTTTTACTTACATCGGGATCAGCAGCAGGTGGGGAGACTTGTTGAAAGCTTTTAGGCTGAGGTAAAGAAAACGATCCACGAAGTCACACGAACGCACCAAAAAGTCCAAATTTCAAATTTCAAATTTTAAATTTTGTTTTCGACTTCAGGTTGTCGGTAGCTGAATGCCTTTGGGCACAAGCGGAAGTGATCTCAATCGCACACCCGTCGCTTTGAAGATAGCGTTGGCAACCGCCGGCGCAAGTCCAACGATCGGAGTTTCACCCGCGCCTGCAGACGGAAGATCTTTGCGATCTACTAGTACGACTTCTATCAAAGGATTGTCACTGAAGCGCGGAACTCGATAGTCAGCGAAGCGCGCATTAAGAATCTTGCCATTCTGGAATTGAATCTCTTCGAACAAAGCCCCGCCAATTGCCTGCGTGATTGACCCTTCAATTTGGTTCTTTAGGTGAAGTGGATTCACAATTGCACCACACTCGAATGCTTCTACGACGCGAACGATTCTTACTGTCGCATTGCTCTTGTCTTTGCTTCGCGCGTTCTCAATCGCTACTTCAGCGCACGTAGCGACGTAGCCGCCTTTCTCAAAACCGCAGGCTAAGCCAAAGCCGTGACCATTCGCAGGTTTTGTCTTGCCCCAACCGAATGCTTTGGCGGCGGCTTCCAGCACATCGCGCATTCTTTGGTCTTTAATATTCTTGAGCCGAAATTCGAGCGGACCCATATTCACTGCGTGGGCCATCTCATCCATGTGACTTTCGCGTGCGAAGTGATTCGCGGTGGCCGCAAGACCGCGATATGAACCTTGCCGTAACGGGGAGTTTGACTGATGAAAACGAATGTCGTTGTTCGGAATGTCATATTTGATTTGAATGCCTGCGCTGCCCGAGTTGTAGTTGTGAAACTCCCACGCGGTGATCGTACCGTCCGATTTAACTCCGCTCTTGATGTCGATCACACCGCCGGGTCGAAAATACGCCCAAGTGAATTCTTCTTGCCGGGTCCAAACGAGCTTCACCGGTTTTGCTGCCGCGCGAGCCAGCCGCGCAGCTTCAACGGCGCATTCACCCGTATGCTTACCTCCATAACCTGAACCAGTATCAGGAACGATGACGCGGACCTTGTCTTCGGGTATGTGGAACGCCTCAGCCAGTTCGCCGCGAACTCCGAAGGGCCTTTGAGTTCCCGTCCACACAGTTAGTTTATCGCCATTCCACTCGGCAAGCGCTGCGCGCGGTTCAAGGGGCGCGTGTGCGATGTATGCCACGGTATACGTCTGCGAAAGCTTTTTATCCGCAATCGCTAATCCATCTGCAATCGAGCCTTGTGGTCGTGAGCCGCGGGCTCTGCCTTCATCACCTCTGCCTCGCTCAGTTGCCGGTTTGCGGAGCAGATCGAACAACTCTGTATTTGAGGGTTGTTTCGAAGATTGCCAATCGGCG
>JBKPAL010000153.1:0-9827 GCA_046726395.1 Acidobacteriota bacterium | reverse complement strand
AGCTCTGGATAAGATTCGAGACGAAATCAATGACTCTTCGGAAGTAGAGTTCCTGGTGGAATTCATAGAGTCTTCGGCGCGCGGCGTCACGAAATGAAATACGGTTTGATCGCCGGCAATGGCAGGTTCCCTTTCCTTGTTGTGGAAGGTGCGAGACGCGCCGGAGCCTCGCTCTCGATAGCCGCAATTCGCGAAGAAACCGATCCGGAAATTGAGCGCCACGCTGAACATGTAACGTGGGTTGGTGTTGGTCAGCTTGGAAAGATGATTCGTTTTTTCAAGGACCAGGGAGTTCAACAGGCCATCATGGCTGGCCAGGTTCGTCATGTGCAGATCTTCAGTCGTGCCGTTCCGGACGCGCGGATGTTAAAGATGCTGCTAAAGCTCCCGCGGCGCAACACACATTCTTTGATCGGCGCGGTTGCAGATGAGTTAGCAAGTGAAGGAATCGAGTTGATTGACTCGACCTATTTCTTGCGCGACTCGCTGCCGGAACCCGGATGTCTTACTCATCGGCAGCCCGATGCTCGTGAGCGACATGACATTGACTATGGTTTAGAAATCGCGAATGAGCTCGCGCGACTCGACCTTGGTCAAACAATCGTCATTCGAGGAAAGGCTTGCGTCGCGGTTGAGGCGATGGAAGGGACCGACGAAACAATTCGCCGAGCGGGAGAACTGACTCGAAACAGCTCCGGTGGAGTGATTCCTAAGAAGCTAATGAACCTATCAGCGGGTCGATTGACAGTAGTAAAGATCGCAAAACCCGATCAGGACATGCGATTCGATGTGCCGGTAATCGGAATCTCCACGATCGAGTCGATGATTGCTGCTGGCGCAACTTGTCTGTGTGTTAGTGCGGGAAAGACTCTAATGTTCGATCGGGAATCGATGATCGGACTGGCGGACAAGAATAAGATCTCAATCGTGGCGGTCTAACGCGTCGTCGCTCTCTATTTCCTTCTTCTCTCGCTCGTTGTTCGAAACGGTCGCACCCGGCACGCGGTACTCCTCATTAACCCACCGGCCCAAGTCGACCAGCTTACAGCGCTCTGAGCAGAACGGCCTATTAGGATTGTCGCTCCACGGCGCTTCCTTACCGCAGGTTGGACATTTCATTACTCAAGAGGTCCGGCCTGGAATCAATTTGCGAGGACTTCCCTGGTAAGTGACTCAGGTCGCTTTACCAGAATTCTACGATTTACGAAAGCGATTGTGCCCTCCCGAACCATGGCGTTCAAGCGGACGGTAACGCTTTCCCGGGTCGAACCGACTATAGAAGCAATCTCCCGGTGAGGCAGCGAGATGTCGATGAGGACACCCCCACTTTCGGGGACTCCGTAGCGATGGGAAAAATCGACGAGAAGCCTGTCAAGTCGAGCAGGTATGGCATTTAGCGTGAAATCTGCCAGTCTTCGTTCGGCATTTTCAAGTCGTTGACCGATCAGCCGGAAAGTGTAATCATGAAGCCTGTCATCCTCAGCCATCCCCCGTTTGAAATCTCCAACTGGTATTCGTAAAAGTCGCGAATGTTCGTAAGCGATAGCCGAGTTTTCTCGCTGCCCCGCAGTTGAATAGAGAGCTGATTCGCCAAAAAGCGAACCCTCAGGAAGTATGTCAATCACCGCCTCGCGATTGGTCTTGCTTTCGATTCGGCAGAGTTTAATCCTGCCCTCGACGATTCCATATAGCGAGTCGGCTTGCTCGGCAGCGCGGTAAACAGATCGGCGTCGACGTACGTCAAGCAACGTAGACGCCTGGGCCAGTTGCATAACCAATGAGTCGCTTAAGGTACTTCCGAACTCGAGCTTACGGATGAGCGACGCTCGATCATTAGCGCTGAGATCACGAGCACGCTTTCGATGCATGTCTCTCTTTTCGTCGACCCTCATGGGAGAAATGGAGTTTCAGATATCTAAATCAGTTGTAGAAAATTCGACGGGTGTTTTCAGAAGAGGTAGTGCCTGTTGCTATACCGAAGTAAGGAATACTTGGTGAACCGCCCCGGGTCGTAACTTTCAGCTATTGTACGGATTCAAAGGTTTGGGCAAGCGAAAGCGGACAATTACTGATGGACCGCACTTTAGCATGAAGAATAAGCACGCGCAAGCACTTGCTTGTGCATCCAATTCATTCTATGGCAACCAAATCAAACGTTCTTATTGTTGACGATGATCCCGATAAACTTGACCTCCTGGCCGTTGCATTAAAGGTTGCCGGTTACGAGGTCCGGACTGCGAGCAATGGTGAGGAGGCCCTGGCTGCGATTGCTGCCTTCACTCCTGACCTGGTTATTTCAGACGTCATGATGCCGGGACTAAACGGCTATGATCTGGCGCGCCAAATCCGGCAGAACCCGCGGACTCGCTTCGTCCCCGTAATTCTACAAACCGCGGCCCACTTCGAAGCCGAGGATTTACGACGTGGTTCCGAAGCCGGCGCGCTCGGATACATTACTGATCCTACAGATCTAGATCTGTTGCTTGCGCGCGCACGAACGCTGCTGGATTTCAAAGCTTACCTCGACACTTGCGAGGAGGAAGCGTTTACGGACCACCTAACTGGATTGGCGAATCGGCGCCGCTTTGAGCGACAGTTGGACCGTGAGGTCGCACGAACTGAGCGATATACCCATCCTTTCTGTCTGCTAATTCTGGACATTGATAATTTCAAACAGATCAATGACACGCACGGTCACGAGAGGGGAGACGAGGTAATTACTCGCATCGCAAAAACGCTGCGCGAGGGTACAAGAGGCATCGATTTGGCTGCGCGTATCGGGGGCGAGGAGTTTGGAATCATACTGACAGAGACAGCTCTGGAGAAAGCTTTGGAAGTCGCAGAAAGACTGCGAGTCGCCATCAAAGCGATTAACGTTCCTGGTGTGCGACTGGTGACAGGAAGCTTCGGGGTTGCCGAATACCCGGCTTCTGCAAAGAGTGCTCGAGAATTGCTGGCCAGTGCTGATGCGGCTTTGTATCACGCCAAACGGGAAGGTCGAGATCGAGTAGAGCGAGCTGACGGTCAAAGATCGAACCAGGTTGCAGTTGGTGACGTACAATAACCTCAGTAAGGCCGACCAACGACCACTCCCAAATACAAGGCTTTAGCTTAGAAATTATGGCTGACTACAAAGACAGGATTGATGAGTGGCAACGAGCCGCCCGACGTAAGGCGCGTGAATTGGACGAGAAGTTTGCCATCTCAGACTTGGTTGAAGACGGGGCCCGCGCGGCGGGCGAGGCTGCTAAACGTGGCGTCGACACTATGGCCAACGGTGCCGAGAAGTTGAGAGTAGAAGCCGAGAAATTAGCTGAAGACGGCGACGTCGGCGAAGCTGCGCGGCGAGCCGCCGGTGAGGCAATGCGCAGTGCTAAGAAAGCAAGCGAGGTCTTTCGAAGTGTTGCCGGCGATGCTGGTAAGAAAGCCGGAGAGGCAGTCGATGAAGCCAAAAAACACTACGAGCGAGCAGCTAAAGTAGTTGACACCGGAGCACGCTTAACGCGGGCGTCTACTGCAGCAACGAATGGTTTGCTGAAAGCTCGCGATTGGATCAAAGAGAATCCCGGAAAGGCCGCGCTCGTTTCTGTATCGCTGGTGATGGGTGTTCGGATGGGAACTGCGTTTCCAGGTCTTGATGCGGTCTTGTTAGGTTCACATCCACACTGGCTAACGCATTCGGCACTTCCTGTGTACGGTCTACATAAGGCTGGTCAAAAGTTCGACAACTACTTACGAAAACAGGAAGAGTTGATCGGAAAGGGTGAGCTTACCGAGGCTGAGAAAAATCGAGTCGAGTTTGAGCGCAAGATCGCCAAGTACGTTGGTGCTCCTTTGCTGGGAGCTTTCAGCTGCGCTGCGGGTGCGGCAATGTGGGCCCAAATCGCGCAGCCGGGAAGAATCACTGGTGCACCGATTAGCTGGTTACTGGGAGGCAATCCATTCCTTGACGGAGTGTGGCTGTTTGCGAACGGCGTTATCTGTTTCCATCAAGGATATAAGTTCTTCATGATCGCACTCGCAAACCAGGAAGATGTCGCACGCGTAGTGCGCGAAATCAAAGGGCTACTTCCTGCAGCGGCGGCTGTATAAGAACCATTCAAGAACCGGGAGCGGTAGCGACCGGATGCCACGCACAACTTTCCATATTGGGCGAGCGTAGCATCCGGTCGCTACCGCTCCCGGTTTTGTAGTCGCTGCACTTAACTCTCGGATCGGGACTAAGGTTTCCTAATTGAGCGTAGCATCCAGTCGCTACCGCTCCTGGTTCTGTAGTCGCTGCAGTCAACTCTCGGATCGGGACTAAGGTTTCCTAATTGAGCGTCGCTACCGCTCACGGTTCTGTACGTCACAGTGCTAAGTGATTGTGATGGGAAAGGGCCAGAAGGAAAGTCCGAAAACAATTAGCGTGATGACTGCAATCGCTATCCTGCGCGGTCCAAGTGGCTCAATATTTTGAGGCCGTGGATGTCGAACCCGCAGCATCACAGCCAATAACACAGTGTACAGAAAACCACTCGGACTGCCGTGCCATAGATAACCGAGAATCGAAATGGCAGCCATGCTGAAGAAGGCGATTAGTCCAATCCACCGGTGCGCCTTTTCGCCGAACACAGCGAAAGTCCCATGCCCGCCATCAAGTTGGCCCACCGGCATCAAATTCAGACTCGTCACTAACAATCCAATCCAAGCCGACATATAGCAGGAGTTCGGAACCGTGGCTGTGAGTTCGACTCCTACTGCGCGAGCTATTAAGCGAATCAATAGTGGATCGTTGAAGATGATTGCGTGCTCGGGATTTGTCGTGTCTGGTTGCAATAGAAGTACTCCGATCACAGCGACCGGCACCGCGACAACAAAGCCTGCCAGCGGTCCTGCAAGTCCGATATCAAGCAAAGCGCGCCGCGACGGGATAGCGGACTTGATCCTAATGAAAGCTCCGAGAGTCCCGGCAAGAAAAAGAGGTGGCGCAGGAATAAAGAACGGAAGAGTTGCTTCTACTCCGTAACGTCTGCAAGCGACGTAATGTCCCATCTCATGAGCCATCAAGATCGCTAACAACGTTCCTGAGAAAACAAGTCCTTCGACCACAAGATGCGGCTGTGTAAAGGCGAACCACAATTGGTCGAGGACAAGGTTTGCGTAGTACCGCGGAACATAAAGTAAATAATCGATCGGACGGGAAAGAGGAGGCTCGCTGATATCAATGGCCGGCATCATCAAAAAGATTCCAGCCATTGTTGTCGTAACGATCGTTAGCAGAAAAAGAGAAGCATGCAGCGTCAACTGCCGAACAGTCGGTTGGTGTGCGCGAGTTTGCACCGGGGGCGCAGGAGCATCGACAAATGGTGGAATGGCTTCGATGGTTTCTGACATTTCCAATCCATCCACTACCGCGTGATGGTATTGACTTCGTCAATAGTTAAGGCTAGTACTCGTTAATCTCGAGTACTAGCCTCGATAAAGCGTGGGTTGTGGCTTCAAAACTAATAATCGGAGTCGGACGAATCTGAATCATCTTCGAACTGCTCACCGTCGTCGTGCGCTTGTAACTCTTTGCCTGGCTTGAACCTGATAGTCTTGCCCGAGGGGATAGCCACTTCCTCGCCAGTTCTAGGATTTCGTCCGACACCTCGTTTGCGAGGCTTCACTACAAAGACGCCGAAGCCCCGCAGCTCAATGCGCTCGCCGCGAGTCAGCGCCTCTTTCATGGAATGGAAAAGGGCATCCACCGCTTGCTCGGCCTTCATCTTAGGAACGCCGGTTTTATCAGCAACGCGGTTGATGATGTCTAGTTTGATCACGGCTGTCAGCCTCCGTTTGCGGCCCGCAGGGGAGCGAGTTTGTTACGGCTTTGATTGAGGCAGCGATGATAGAGACGGCTGACAAAGACTGTCAACTGGTATGGTGCAGGGCTAGATTTGAGTGGCTCGCGCTTGGAATTCGACAGTAAATACATGGTTTGACAAAGCGATGAAGCGAAAGCTAACCTCAACTGCTGCCGTTGGCGGCACGGTCGCAAACAGGCCAAATTCACTTTGTGATTATTGCGTATGTTCGGAATTCGCACTCGACGGCCTCCAGTTTTTGGCGGCATACAAGCAGACGACGACAAGGACATTCAAATTCAACGACCAGAGGTGGAATCGCGCACCAACCTTTGGACGGAAGCCCGTCTGTTACTGCGCGACCTGGCTTTTGCGCTGATGATTGCTGCGTTGGTGCTGGTGTTCATAGTCCAGCCGGTGAAGGTGGAAGGCACCTCAATGTTGCCACGGCTTCATGATGGCGAGCGGATCTTTGTCAACAAACTCATCTACTATGACGAGTATCGCTGGGCTCCGAAGATCGAGCGCGGTGACATAGTCGTCTTTTGGTTCCCTGAAGATCCTTCCAAGAGTTACATCAAACGCGTCATCGGGCTGCCCGGCGACACCGTAGAAGTGCATGAAGGAGTTGTGCGAGTGAACGGTCAGGATCTGGCTGAGAACTACCTCGACTCTCGCTTGAATTTGGCCCATCGTAGTCAGGCGCCGGTTCACGTCAAGCCCAATTATTATTTTGTCCTCGGAGATAATCGCGACAACTCGAGTGACTCAAGAATTTGGGGACTCGTTCCCAAGAAGTACATCTACGGCAAGGCGTTGTTCAGGTATTGGCCACCAGCGGCGGCAAGCGTAATTCATCACGAGGACATGGGCCCCATGATACCGCCTCCCAGTAGTTATCGTCCGGAGCCGACTGATTTTCCCGGGTTAGAGAACCCGTAGTTTTGTTGGAATGAAAATAATCGATTGGTTGCGACTCCTGGCGCAGATCTTTTACGCACCGGTTCGTGGGATGCGTGAAGTCCGCGATCACGGAGGCTTGCTGACCAGTGGCACCTTGGCCCTCATCAGTCAGGTCGCCTACGTTTTGGTGACACAGTACTTATCGGGCTTCAATGGTTTTCTTATAGCCGGTCCAGGTCAGGCCTTCCGCTTTGCTGTTGGATCCGCCCTTCCTTTAATCCTCATCGCTGCGGTGTTGGTTCCTGTCATCACTTTTGTAGCCAACTTGTTTGAGCGTAAAGGTAGTTTTGGTCTAGTTCTGCAACAAGAGTATGCATCGCTGGCAGCGACAATTTTTCACGCTCTCACAATCGCGAACGTCTTCGCGATACTCGTTGCAATTGTCCTAAATGTCACCGGCTTCCAAGCTGCGTACGTGGCGAACTCGGCAGAATCGAGTGCGCAGATTCGTGAATGGGTCGTTAATTCACCGCGGATCACGCCTGAGCTGAGATCACAACTCGAGACCGTCTTCAACGACACGCGCCTTGTTGCTATCGGACTCTTCCGTACGATTCGCTTATCAATTTTCTTCATTGCTGCTTTAGTTGCAGTACGGGAAGTATTTCGTTTCACAGTTGTAAAATCGATCGCAGTTATAGTCATTAGTCTCGCACTCGCGTTACTGCTTTCCCCACTTTGGGCGCTCTTATTCAGCCCAATTCTCGCGTCACCGTTTCTTTTGATTATGGTCTTCCTACTATTGCGCGGATACATCAGCGGGATCATGGAAACGCAGCGCGCGCGCGAGTCATTCAAAAGAAATCTAGAAGCAGCAACTCTCAATCCAGCGGACGCTTCGGCCCACTACAATCTTGGGTTGATCCATCAGCGACGGGGCGAACTTGACGAAGCTCGTGAGCGCTTCGAACGTGCTGTTCAGATCGACACTGACGAAACCGACTCACACTATCAGCTGGGACGAATAGCGAGGCAGCAGAAGAGACTGGCAGACGCGATTGGTCATTTTGAGCAAGTTGTTTCGCGGGATCCTGATCACGCGCAGCAAGAGGTGTGGCGCGAGGTCGGTGCGACTTACGTTGCTGCTGGTCAATTCGCGGACGCGATGACTGCGCTCGAACGTTTCCTGGAACGTCGACCTTCTGATCCTGAAACGCTTTACTTGATCGGGCGCGCTCATGCGGGTTTAGGTCACCGGCGCGAGGCGACGAGTTCAATGCAAGCGTGTATCGAAGCTGTGAAGACGGCGCCCGCCTACAAGTACCGTGCGGACAAGCGCTGGCTCAACGAAGCGCAACAGTTCATTAAGGGTAGTCAGTAATCAGTCAGTAGTCAGTGATCCGTAGTCCGTAGATTGTGGCTTCGATCCAAGAGCACCACTGACTACGGACCACTGACAACGGACAACTGACCTCAATATATGAAACAACGTAAACCCGCGGTGTTAGCTCTCGAAGATGGTCGCACGTTTCGCGGCTACTCCTGGGGTGCTGAAGGAGAAGCCTGCGGCGAGATGGTTTTCAATACCTCGATGACCGGCTACCAGGAAATACTCACCGACCCGTCGTATGCCGGTCAAATTGTCTGCATGACTTATCCCTTGATCGGCAACTATGGCGTTAACAAACAAGATGAAGAGTCAAGCCAGCCGTGGGTCGAAGGTTTTGTAGTGCGCGAAGCGAGCCGCATCGTTTCGAATTGGCGTGCCGAAGAGAGCCTGCAGTCGTATCTGACGCGCTGGAACATCGTGGCTATCGAGGGTGTTGATACGCGCGCTCTTGTACGTCACATTCGGGATAAAGGTGCAATGCGGGCCTGCATTTCGTCAGTTGATCTTGACCAGAAGAGCCTGATTGCGAAAGCACGAAACTCCCCGCCCATGGAAAACCGCGAGCTCGCAAGCCTCGTAACAACCAAAACCTCTTATTCAGTTCCGGCAGAAACACAGGAACGGTTTCACGTTGTCTGCTATGACTTTGGCGTTAAGCGAAATTCGCTAAGAGAGTTGGCCCAGCGTGGTTGCCGGATCACGGTAGTGCCAGCATCAACACCTGCGGCTGAGGTGCTGAAGCTAGATCCTGACGGTATTTTCCTTTCGAATGGACCAGGCGATCCCGCTTCAATGACAAAACAGATTGAGGAGATTCAGCAGATGCTGAAAGCCAGTCTGCCGATGTTCGGAATCTGTTTTGGTCATCAATTATTGGGCAGAGCTTTTGGCGGCGAAACTTTTAAGCTTACGTTTGGACATCGGGGTGGGAATCAGCCTGTGAAGACCATTCACGGCAACCACGTTGAAATCACTTCACACAATCATGGCTTCGCCGTCGACGCAGATAGTTTGCCGGCCGATGTCGAAGTAACGCACATCAACCTCAACGATCGGTGTGTTGAGGGCATGCGCCACCGAACCTTACCTGTCATCTCAGTTCAGTATCACCCTGAAGCTGCCCCCGGACCTCACGATGCTGAACACCATTTCCAGAGATTTATTGAGTTGATGGAAGAGCGCAGGGTCGCTGCTTAGAAGCGTTTGGCAATCGTCTTCATCAAGATGCGATGGCTGCCAGGACAATTTCGTGAGGCCATTCATCTCGAATCACGCTTCGCATGAAGTCATCGGGACTGTCCACCGCATAGGGCGAGTGTTCAATATTGAGAACAGCTGCCTCTAGTGGCTTAATGTAAGTTTCGTTCTCCCACCCAGGTAACGGGTTTGCTAGCACACCGGTGAGGCGCAGGTGCTGGTACCGGGAATCATCCGTCCACACCTCCCATGCTCGACGAAGGTCGGCATACTCAACTGAAAGCCATGCGCCATAGGTCACCGTATATCCGCCTGACAGTTTGACAGGAATCAGAATGCGGACGAAACCACCGATACCCTCAACCCGCATAAGAACATCATTGCCCCAAGTGAGTGCAGAGCGCTCTTCCTCAGGGATACTTAAGACGGGCTCCGGAACTCCGAACCGAATATCTCGATTATGTTCATCCAGAGGCCGGCCGCAGCTGGGACAAGATGCCTTCATCACA
>JBKPAL010000152.1:0-16795 GCA_046726395.1 Acidobacteriota bacterium | reverse complement strand
GGCAAGCGCAGCGCGACACCGCTTTGGATTGGAGTGCGGTTTCGGTTCGCGTTTTGTAGAACCACTCAACAATCCAAAGTGTTGTCGCGCTGCGCTTGCCACCGCACTCCAAAGTTACCGCGCGACGGCACTGATGCCTCTTAATGCCCTAATTGCGGAATTGCAGAATTCGATTGCACCGATTACTAAAACCATAAAGAGTGGGGCTACCAACACGAACAACGAATGCTCCCAGAAATCACTCGCTCGATGAACACCACGTACAAGCGGCAATCCTAGTGTGCATCCATAATAGATCAGCAACGGAAACGAATAGCGCCGCAAGAGACAGAGAGGACTTATTGAGTGGAACGATATGTTTCTCTCTGAAGTGACAAACAGCAGCAGAAGAACTCCAAAATACACCAGGATCCCTTCTAATCGGTGAAGCTGATTTCCATCCAGGGAACTGATCTTTAGACCGGTCTGCTGCATTTGCAACGCCAACGAAATGCGTAGCGCATTCCCGACGATCGTCACAACGTACGCAACCAACATCGCCTTTGGAAAGAACGCCCAGCCAATCCGTTGCGATCGGTTGTTCCAGAGCCGCATCAGAGAAAGCATCAGGAACGCCGTGATCATGAAATTCACGCCGGCACATGAGGGGGCAATCAGAAATAGATGATTGCTACTCATGTAGCCTGCATGACTTTCGAATTGAAACGCTTGCCCGCTGATCAACTCGACTAAAAGTTTGGTGGGGTAGAGGATCCAGCGCAGTTGGTTAACCGTAGCAGTCGAGTAATGCAGCTTCAGCGCAAACGCACCGAGCAGCACCACAACCAACTGCGCCATCCAGATTCGGCTTAATCGCGGTCTCATACAAATTGGCGCCGTTGACGGGCGATGACCAGCAATGCAATCAAGAGCGACGCAGCAATCAACCATACGAGTTCAGGTTCAGTTCCCGCTTCGGTTCCTCCGCCTACCGCAAGGTCGCTTACCCCTAACGGTAATGGGTTTGGTTGGTTAACATCCCTGGCAGAGCCATTGGGATTCCTCACTTCTTCGCGAACCGCAATAAACGACGTGTACTGCGTCAAGAGACTGTATTTCAAACCAAGCGCAGTGATCTCTTTGACCTTATCCTCAGATAGATCGCTGGCACCGTAATCGGAAACCTCAGCTACCCGAGAGCGAGCCCAGAGGTAGCGCAGAGCTCGATTGCCTTCATCTGGTTGAACACTTGCTACATCGAATCGGTCCACATACTCGCCTTGCGCCGTTTTCGCGTGTAGTTCAATTGCTCCACCGACGGGGCCACGCCACTTGCCAAACAGAATTACCGGGCGTTGGGCCATCAAATCAGGAAGATGACTGGGGTCCACGTCGTAGGCATCGAATCCGACACTACGAATCTTGATGTCTGTTAACAGCGGGCTCTGGATGTATTCGCGGAACTTGGTGGCGGCTGCCGGCGCCTCTGTTGGATCGGTGACGATAAAAGGTTCACCCATTCCTGCCTTTGCCACACCTTCAATCAAATAACGATTCACTGACGAGCCGATACCAAACGAGAACACGTTGCATTGATCCAAGTTGTCGCGAATGTAGTCGAAGACCCCCTGCTCTCCTGAGATGTAACCATCTGTTATCAACACAACACTTCGCGAGAAGTTTGCTTCGCGCGGAACGCTCATCGCTTCTTGAATCGCTGCAAGCAACTCAGTTCCTCCACTTCCACGTTGGTTCTCAAGTAATTTGATGGCCGTTGACACGTTTTGTTCATTTGCCTGTAAAGACCTGGGCGAAAGCACTGTTGAATCGCCTGCGAACAAAACGACATTGAATAAATCGGATGGACGCAGCTGTCCGATCAGGTCTTTCAGCAGCAGCTTGGCTGTATTTATCGGAAACCCATCCATCGATCCCGACACGTCTACGACAAAGATGTACTCTCGGGGCGAAATGTCACCCGACGAGACTCGCTGCGGCGGTTGGGCCATGTACAGAAAAAAGTTTTCGTCCTGGCCCTGATAAAGAAGTAAACCTGAAGATATCTGCGCACCAGCCAACCGGTAACGCAGAACAAAGTCACGATTTCCCTGGAACGGATCAGCGTCGTCAAGGCTCACTTGAGCGATGGTTGGGCTCTGCCACTGTGGCGAGACTTGATGCGAGGTACAAGTCAAATCCTGAATCGGAACACCCGCTGCGATTCGAGTTGAGATGTGTAGCGTGCTGGTTGGCTTAGTACCTTCATGAAGGTAAGGACTCTTAACCCAGCGATCTTCTTGTTTCGCGGACGACTCAGTCTGCGATGAATAACGTGGGCCAACAACGGTTGGAAAGACTACCTCGTAAACTCCGTCGGTTGGGACCAGCAGTTCGGTATAGCGAAGCTCAATTTCGACCTGGTCCTGCGGCATGATGTTGGCGAGCTTCATTGAGAAGACGTTCGGTCGATTCTGTTCGAGTAATGACGCACTCTTTCCTTCTTTCTTGGCAGTCTCGAACTCCTGGCTCGCCTTCTCGCGCTCTTTAATTTTCGCAACGATGACCTGATTGCCCATCCTCATGCGCATCGCATACACGGCAGCACGCGTTGAGGCAGGAAAGACGTAGGCAGCATTGATTGGGCGCGAACCTTCGTTGCGATAGGTCTGCACCACCTTCACATCGGCGATTACACCTGAAACAGCTATATCAACCTGCGTATCCTTGAGCGGTAGCTGATCTACGCTCGGATCGCCTTGCACGACGAAGTAGGGTGCAAGAGTTTTATCTTCCGGTGGCTCGATGGGACCCTCCTGTGCGCGCGCGACTTTCAGCGAAGGCACAATAGCTATTGCGATCAAAAACAACCCGATGACACTTCTTAAGGCCAACTGCATTTTTGACTTTGCGTTCATTTGAACTCTCTCCACGGTTATGTGTGGGCCTGAATGGGGCCCTCTTTTTTCACGATGCGGATCGTATGGAAGTGTGGAGCTGGAGCTAACGTTACAGACCACGAACCTGGCCCGTACTGCCCACAGTGAGGTGGCGGGTTGGCCTGTTTTTTGGGGTCGGAAACTCCCAGTTAGAGCTTCTTTTTCGGACTACTTTACTCGAACGGCAGCAAAATCTGTGACTCTGTGAGACTTGTTGAATTGAAACTGAACGGACGTTGAGCGGGGATACACCGCCCTTCCGGACCATGAGACTCTTCAACTTGATTGAGGTTGTCGATGCTTGAAGGGCGTTCAACGACAATCTGTATGAATCAAGACTGAACGTCTCTAGGTTGGGAAGGGCGGTTCACCCCGCTCAAGGAAGGACTGATGGAACTTTCGTGTCCACCTATTTCATTTGTTATGAGAAGCTGCTCGTATGGAATTGCTCAGAAGTTAGTGGCCCAATTCAATCCCGCCAGTTTGGAGGTTGAGGTGGCGGCACATACTCATTCCGTTGGGAAGTTGTAGCCTCATTTACCCAGCCTGAAGCAGAACCCGCGCAAACGAAGGTGGAGGCACGTTGGCAATGGAAGGCTTTCGCCAAATATAGAAGTACCAGTAGACCGGCATGGCAATCACATGTCCCAGGAATATGACTACGGCCCACAAGGCCTTTTTATCCTTCTCGACGCGATCGTTGCGGAAAACATTAACGATGTAGAAGACAGTGAGCGCCAGAACCGATAACATCGTGAGAAGGTGAAGCGGAAGAATGATAAGAAAAAACATCGGAGGTTCCGATCGTTCTCCGGGGTGAGTGGGTATGAACATGAACATCGAAAAGATCAATCGAAGAACAAAATCATAAAGACAAACGGCCACAACGTTGCGAGGGTCAATAGAATCTTTGTCGATTTTTTCATAGCTTATTTGCGTGCCGCTTCTTGCCTTTCTCCAAACCAGTAACAAAGACCATCCGGTGCAACCACGTAGAAGACTTTCCACGACGCATCATTGTGTCGTTCGATTTCGAACCGAGGGTCATCCTTTGCCAACCCGTTCTGCTTCAGTTCGTTGAAGACCAACTCGGCATCGTTAACCTCGAAAGCGCAGCCATCTTGCGAAGGGTCTCCACCGTTTTCCGCTAATCCTATCTGGATGTTGTCTCTGCCGAGGAGTGCAGAGCGGTTCGGCGAATCACTTCGAGATAGAACGCGGAAACCCATTACTGATTCGTAGAAAGGAATTGCAGTGTCCACGTTCTCTACTGGTAGGTTCATGTTGTTCCCTTTGTAACCCCACGCGCTTTTCAGTTCCGCTTTCATTGCTTTCATCTCCCAAAGAATCCCGGGTCCATCAGATACCAGTTACATAACCCTGCCAATAGCCCAATTGCGAATACCAGAAGAGCGATTATTTTATCCTTCGTCGTCTCGGGCTTTCCGACCTTCTCAGGAAACAACAGGAGGAAGAGTCCACCTATCACCCCAACTGGTCCAAACGCAGCCAGCTTCATTGAATATCGACCCTCACTCATCAGCTCCCGCCAGTTCTGATAGATCAAAAAAGCAAAGACGAGAATGATTGCTACCGCAAAAAGACGAACCTTCTTCATGGGGATTTCCCTCTGTGTGGCTAGCGTAACGCGATCTTACTTTCGCTCGTTGTAGATCGGATCAAACGCGCGAGTAGTCTGTTCAGTCACGCTCGGCACGCCCTCTGGCAATACTCGCGTCTGGGCTGCGTCGAGTTCCTTTGTAGCGTGTTCTTGCGCCGTCACTTTGTTGCTTTCTTGTCCAGCACCGCGAGTACGTCGGAATAACAACCTGATGAACACGCCTTCGAGTAAAAGCAGGATCAGAAAGCAAGACAATCCGACACCGAGAGCCAAGTCCGACGGTAGGCCCATTGCATTTTTCATCACTCCCATAAAGATCGTGATAGCCAGGATTCCGAAGATGAAAAGCGCGACCATCGCTGACACGAGGAGTTCGGGTCTTACTTCCGGCGATTTGCTTGCGTCATCTCGTTTCTCACTAATCAACTTCGCGCCACAGTTCTTACAGTAGCTCAAGCCCTGCGCGACAGCGGTACCGCAAGAGGAACAATACATAAGCTTTCACCTCCTCGGAGCGTACGATTTCGAGTCCTGCTAAGTTCAAGTGGCTATTTCCGCTCTTATCTTTTGAGCCATTTGCGCGAGTTCCTCGTCACTCTGTTTGATATGTCTATGCGGGTCAAGCTCAGACACGTTGTACAGCGGAACGAGATGAACGTGCACATGCGGGACACTGAACCCTTCGACAGCAATACCGACTCGTTTCGCGTTCGTAGCTTTCTTTATCGGGTCCGACAATTCTTTTGCAGCGCGAAAGATTTCTGAGTAAAGCGGTTCGCCCAAATCAAACAAGTAATCAATATGCTGCCTTGGAACTAGGCAGGTATGTCCAGGGTTAATTGGATGAATGCTGAGGAACGCGAGCAGATCTTGGCTCTCCCAGACTCTGTGACCAGGTGCGGCACCGGTAACGATCTTGCAGAAGATGCAATGCGGCATAACGGAAGACTCACACTGCGAATGGTACTGACATCCATGCATCCGCCTACCGTAACCCCGAGACTCGCAGACTAGACTATAGCTGTCGCTGCTTGAAAGCCCTTCACGGTAAGTTGTAGGCATTCGAGCTTGAGAGTCTCGAAGTTGGGAAGGGCGGTTTACCCCGGCCCAAGAATTCCCATACTCTACATTCAGGTTTTCACACACTCTCTACCGCGGATGCTCTAGTCCTTGATCCATCGGCTACCGCGGACCGTACTGACCTTGACGGTACTCAATCGTGCGATAAGTTATTTCAGTTTCCGTAAAGGGAGCCTGACCGTTGAACACTTTGCGTATTGTTTTGCTCTTGATCCAGTTTCCATGAGAATCAAATTCATAACTGTAGATCTCTTTACTCACCACCTTGTCACTATTGTCATATTGCACAAACTCGGTCGGATTACCTCTCGAGTCATCGCTATATCCCCAGGACACCTTTCGTCCTCGCTTTCCGTTCTTGTCGTACACGGACCATTCCGTTTGGTTCCCGCGGTCATCGTACTTGTACGTGTCTCTATATTGCGCGGTGCCTTCGCTGTGAGTGACCTCAGTTAAATTGCCAGGAGAGTCATAGACGAAAAGATCACTACCTCGCGTCGACCCATCACCGTTCATGTAATCAGCTCGAATCTTGTGACCGTTCTTGTCGTATTCGAAAGTGTCACAGAACTTAACTTCTCCAGCCTCGCCATAGGTAATTGATTTCGTCAGGTGGCCGTTGCTTTCATAAACCCACACGGTACGAGTTGTTACCTTGCCGTTGTCATCGTATGAAACACGTTCCGTTTCGCGGCCCTGAGAGTCGTACGTGGATCGCGCGATCCACCTGGCTTTCCATTTAAGACTGCCATCTGAGTTATTCACGAGTCGCTCAATTGCGTCTCCGTGGTTGTTAAAGGTTGCGGTTTGAATCAAGACACGAGGGCCTTCAACAATCTCGCCCTTCAGCTCCTTCACCTTGGCGGTTTCCTGGCGAAACGATCTAACGGGACCAACCACCTCGTAACGCTTAGGAACTTGAGCCTTGACGTGATGGGCCAGTGAAAGAGTTGCAAGTCCGAAAATAAGTAAGCGCTTCATTGAGATTTCCGACTGGTCTGATCTAGTCAATTCACTTGTTCGTCTTGTCCCAGTCGAAACCTTCAGAACTGATTCGGCCGGTCGGACTTACCTGATACGATTTCACAGCGTATCGCAAGACGACCTTTTCGTTTGGAACGTATTCGTCCACCTTGAAAATGAACAACCCTCGCTTATCGCCCTCGTTGAGTAATACTACGTAGACGTGATTCGCGATGACGTTCACGGTGTCTGTGAACTTCGTGTACTCAGCGTATGAATGCACACGTTTGAGATTGAAAGCTCGCGAGGCTGAGACCTCCTCGAGAGAAACTTCCGAACCGAGGTCTGCAATCAGCGAGAAAGCGTCGCCGTTGGTTGAAGCATGAAAGTAGTCAGGCGATTTACAGGCGCCGTTGAAGAGCAAGTCGGGACTGTTACGCTGTTTGGCGTAAGCCGATAAGAAGAGCGCGGCGTTAGCGTAGCCCTGCTGAAACTCCTCTGCTGAGCGACAACTATAAGAAGGAGAGAGTGTGACGGTCTTGATTGTGTGTAGTTCAGGAAGCCCAAGACTCGCCTTTTGGGCCACCACGGGACTCGTTGAGAACAAGAGAACTAATAAAGGTAACAAGCTCTTCATGATCTGATACTCCATCTTAGTTGTTTGAATCCTCTCATTTCCCCGGCTTCCGCCTGGGTAGCCTCCACTTTGCTACACGTAAACCGTTTCCGGTTTACGTCATCCGCGGATCCTGAAACCATTAAAACGGTTGCAGAGATGAACTCGCAGATCTCACCCCAGGCTGAAGCCTGGGGTGAATGAGAGGTTAAGTCTTCACGCAGGCTCGGTTGCGGATGGGCCATAGTGCTATCTCATGAACGCGCGAAAATGCCTCCAGTTCCACGACGTGTTTCACGGCAGAGTGGAGCTGGGGCCGATTACAGTAAACCTTCGTTTCAATCGTCTTTTTGTTTCGGGCGCTGCTGCTGCTGCGAATAAACCTCATCGGGAAACGGCAAGGCAACTATCAACTTCCTGCTCTTTACATTCACCTCGTAATGGACTCCATAGTGCGGTTGCGACCAACGGTCAAACAACAAGGTCTTATTATCCGCCCACGTTAAGTCTGAAAAGGGTCGCCATTCCAAAGGCAAGCCGCGAATTTCAAACAGCTTTCCCGTGCGTCGTTCTCCTATAAAGAGCCGCGTACCATCCACAGTGAAGGCCTCATATCTCCTAGCCCGACTCGCTACAAGATTGTCTTTCTTCGTTCCTGACTCGAGAGCGGTTTCGGCCATAGAAAATTCGGGTATGTCAACTCCAACGCATTCCCGTACTTGGATATGATGGTGCGACTTGAATGAGCATGGGTTTCGCGATTGGGACAAGGCATCGTGGTCGAACACTGGCAGAATAATTAAGCCGCAAATAAATACTATTGTTCGACAAACTTCCCTTGATGTGTTCCACATTGCTGAAGCTAACGTCTGAGTTGGCCGGGCATTAACAATCCGCTCCAAACGAAACAGGTTGAGAAGCAGTATCCGCGCTACTACTCGCGATCACGTGCATGCCTATCGGACTCCGGCTTTAGTTTGGGAGGAATTGTTTTCAGCCCCACGTTTTGCTTCGCCGGATCGGAGTCGGCAAGAATCGCCGTTGTGTGCTCAGTAACACTCCCAATAGATTCTGGCAGCCATTGCTGGAGTGCTGGGTCAGACAACTCAGCCACTCTTCTACTATCAAGCATTGCACCCCTTTTATTCTTGTCACGCTGGGAGATCAGCCTTACTGGTGTTGAGATCAATAGGATGAGAAATCTTAGTGGAATAATGTTCCACATAAGAGTGAAGAGAAGAATGTCTACGAAGGACGTGACGGCACTTTGACCTAGAACTTGCCAGGACTTTCCTATCCGCTGCTCAGCCGCATGTGAAGGAGCATTCTTAAAAACGTGTTCTGCGTATCTGGCCAGGAACTGATCAAGAGCGGTGTCAATCTTCGTGAAAAAATCATCATCGCTCCCGGACAAGGCCTGCGACACAGCTTCAAGGTTCGTTCCACAAGCGGCGCAGAACTTGCGCTCACTTGAATTATTTCTCCCACACGTTGGACAAAACATAGATGACCTCCATCCGACGTAAGGGCCCTCAGTAGTCTATTACGAACTTGCAGTATGTTAGTTCAGAGGTAGCACTAGGTCGAGAGGTTCGCGACGCTCCGGTTGCGTGACGCGAATTTCGATTTGAACCGATCTGCTACCGCGGACGGTACTGACCTACCTTCGCTTCGGCTATGTCAAAATAGAAATGCTCCGGAGGACGAGCTTCGGCGAGGTCTGATTGAGGAGCAGGCGGTTCCGGAAAGTACTGAAGCGTGCCGGTCACTTTTACACTGTGATCAGCGAAGCGATTGAGCTCATTCATCTTTGCAACGTCATGGTCCTTCGTTGCATAGATGTAGACGCCCCAATCCTTGTAATCGACCCACCAACCGAGTTTTCCTAATCTCATGACGCCGACCACGGTTGTCTTCTGTACCACCTGCGGCATCATTTCGCGTTTGAAGACCTCAAAGCTCGAAGGTTCCTTCTGAGCATTGGATTGACGTCGATCGGTCGGATTGATTCGTTGACAACAGAGGTTGAGTGTGAGCAGGTGTGGAGTATCAGTGTGCCGACGATGAGTGATAGGCAACGTGTCCAATGCATATGAGAAGTTGAGCGTCAGAGTTGCAGGTCATCACCGGGAGCGATAGCGACCGGGTCGTGCATTTAGAGTTAACTCGCGTGATGCGAGAGTCGAGACGGGGTCGCTATCGCTGCCCGTACGGACTTCATGACCGACCATATCGAAGACCTGCGTAACAGTTGTTGGGACAGTTGAGCCGCACGCCTAAGCGATCTGGAGGTATGTGGCCACCAAGTAGAATGTATTCCTCGCCACTCTCAGAAGAGAGAAAAATGACACTCCCGCCTGAAGCGTTGGGACACTGGTTCACCATCCTTATCAGCCGGCTCAAACTCGATTCGTCGCGTGGTCTCAATGGTGTTTTCTGTTAATCCGTAAGGAAGACCCTGAACCACCTCGATGTTGGTAACTTTCCCATCTCGACAAAATACTGCGGTCAGTACAACTGTACCTTGCACCTGATTGGCCCGGGCTTCCTCTGTATAAGCCGGTTCTGTAATCTTCTTTATCTTGGCCCGCCGAGTCACCTCGTTGCCTCCATAGATCTTACCCTCGCAGGTATCGTTCGAACTTTGTAAGAAGCTGGTGTTCGTCGAGCCGACGACAATTGCAAGCAAAACTAAGATTAGCTTGAACTGACTCATATAACCCTCCGACGTTACTACCACTTGCCCTACATGACGGAAACTCAATGGTGACGAAATCCTGAATGGTTTTCTGTGTCTCGGTGGTTTTCCCTTAGCTTGAGAATAGCTCAGGTATAAGAAAACCAAAGAGACAGGGAGACACAGAGAACGCACAGAGAGGATGACTGTAGCTTAGCTGGGGTTTTGAGGGACATCTATTCCCCAACGTCCTTGTGATCCTTTGACCCATTGACGATGACAATCAACACAACGGATTCGTTTCTCTTTCCCCAGAATGAGATCCACCGTAAATCTCCATAGCAGTTTGGGCAGCGAGCGTTCCACGGCGTAGGAGTCAATGACCAAACTAGGCTGCCAAGGGACTCGAAAACTATCTGAGTCAAACTCATCACTGAATCCTGAATAACAACGTCGAGGAATCATCTGAAATATCGCATCACTGACATGAATCCCAGGATGAACTTATCGCCCCAGACTCCAGCCATAATCGCGACACTCAGTACCAGTATGACGTTAATGGGAAAGTCTAGGTGGCACCATAGCGCGAGCCCACCCGCGAGAATGACGCCCAGGATGAATCTGAAGAGGATAGTCACGATTAGATTCAATCTCGAGGACAGAGATTACAAGGCTATAACGCCGTTAGCTGCAAGCGCTTCCATTATTGTCGATAAGAACGTAGGAATCTTTCTACGCTCTCGGTCCCACCATTCTTGTATTCGTGCTCAACCCGAACAACTGTGTTCGTTACCCCACAGTAGAATCCGAAGATGCCAAACTCAAGGTTCTTGGCTCGGTCGATAGGCTCCCGTACTTTGCCATGAATCTGCGGCAACGTTTTCATGACTGCTTCTATTCCGCCCATCCTCATGATCTCGAGCAGGTAGTTTGCTGCAGCCTTAGCTCCTCTGCTCACTCCCTCGGGTTTGACAGTTGACTGAGGTGAAGGCGAGAACCATGCAGTACCATCTGCGAATTGAACGAAATCGATCGTGAGTGTTAGGGGTGCGTACTCATGTGCGCTTATGCGATCGTGATGAGCCTGTTTCGGCAGAATACCTTCGTCAGGTCGGCTTCCGTGAGAGCCGTTGCCAACTCGAACGGCAGAGTAGTAGCGGCAGTTATAGGAGTGCACAAGCTTATCGCTGTTATTCGTTACATCGAAAAGCAACACTCCGCCCACTGCCGGACCGATGGACACGAACGAATAGTATCGAGGATTGGTAATGAGCAGGGGAGAATCGGGCTGTAAATCTATTTTCGGCGATCGCCTAAGAAGATTACGCCACGCGAATACACGCGGAGACCAGACGCGCCTACCAAGCTCAGCCGACAGGATGGCCACGCCAAACACGCCACAAATAAAAACAGATAATGCGACGAGCATACGGCTGGTATATTTCATTGCATTCTAACGGTACTGAGAGAAAAGCAGCCGACGTCGCTCTTAAGCGGCTCGCCAACAACTTGGCGCACAGCGAGCACCTACTTACGAGCTAAATCGATGAGAACAATGTCCGAGTTTTGTCGCACTCTATCGAAGAGAATTTGACGGCCGTCCGGAGAAACGTCAAAGCTCCCAATGGAATCGCCCAATTTCAAGTTGGTGAGTTGACGACGCTGCCCGGTCTCGAGATCGACTATCCAAAAGTTCTGCTTCGGATACCTTCCAAACAGAGCGACCACCTGTTTCCCGTTTGGCAGAAAACGGTATTTATCACCTCTCGGGATCCACAACTCGGATATCGGACGCGGCTGCTTCTCCGGTGTCACCGCCTTGATTGGGTTTTCTGCTCCTTGCAACGGTTCGGAATAAAGAATGACGCTACCGTCCGGCGACCAGACAGGTAGGCGCGAGAGTACATCCACAAGTCGAACAGGCGCTGCGCCATCTACCGGCACTTTGAACACACGAGTCCCCTCGCCTTCGTCAGCCGCCACGGCTATGAACTTCCCGTCGGGCGACCACGATGGAGGGTCGCGGACATCCAGCGTGGCTGCCAACGGCTGGGCCTTTGTACCATCCGCATTCATGACGTAGAGCGTGTTGCGCCCCTGCCGGCGAATTGAAAAGCATATTCGAAGTCCGTCCGGAGATACGGCCGCCGCGGCTATCACTCCCCCCTCACTGCCTCGCCACAACTCGACACTCTGGCCGTCCTGAGTTTTCCAGAGACTATCAGCTCCGCCCTTTGAAGAGAGGAAGACGATGTATCGTGGTCCGAACCGAGGCGATATGGCTCGAGTGACCGGTACGCTGAATCGGCGCACATCCGACTCGTCCACTATCTGGTCGGAAATAGGAACAGTCCAAAGTTCTCCAATCGGATTGGCCACAGAAGCGACTAGGCGGGTAGCCCGACCATCCGGCCCGACGGCTGCCGAGACTGATAGGTACTGGTCCACACCGAAGGTCACGCGATGCGGAATCCTCTGCTCGACGTCCATTGCGTACAACCAAAACCCAGAACCGTCTTCTGCAGTGGCCGAATAGATGAGCGTGCGGTTGTCGAGAAACGTCGGGTAACCCACCTTAGAGTTGTGGTGCGTAATGCGCTCTGGTTCGCCACCGTCAGAGGAAATCCGCCACAAGTCCATTTCGTTTGGCGGAAAGCCGCGAACAAAATAGATGTAACGGTCGTCAGGGGACCAGATTTGGTAATGGCAGTGTACACCTGGCTTACCAACATAGATCTGTTTCGGCTGGCCGGAATCGCGGTTCATCACGAACATTGGATCCCCCGGCTTGAACTCGTGATAAACGATCTTTTGGCCATCTGTGGACCACGCCACGTAGACGGCCCCATCGAGAAACGGCCGGGGCTCTGCACCGCCTACTGTCGGTGTGAGCCAGATGCCGAAGTTCTGCTTTTCTGTTGTAGACATTTGGCTCAGACGAAACCAAACATGCGAACCATCGGGCGTGAGTCCGACTGTGCGAGAATCGCTCGAGAATCCGATAGAGCGAGCCTCAGCGTGATCCGTTTGCGGCACCCTGCCTTTAGTCAAATTCACAAATGCACCGCTTCCAACTTGGTTGAGCCAGACGTCGAACGTGCCGTCCCGGTCTGAGAGAAAGACTATGAACTTTCCGTCGAGTGAAATAGCGGCGTCGGTTTCTGTTCCTGGGAAATCAGTGATCCGCTCGATGTGGGCGTTGGCAAGCGGATTCTCCCATGCCTCGCTTGGACGCTTAACCTGCCAGGTGATGACCGCTGCGACCAACGCAATCGCTGCAGCTGCTAGTGCGATCCAAAGTCCCCGTCGAGTTCGAGACTGCACCTTTGTCGTGACTGAAGGTTCGCGCTCCGCTCCAGCCGAGAGTGCTTCGAGGTCGAAGGCAACATCCGCGATTGACTGAAACCGATCTTCGCGGCTTTTTTCCAAACAGTGTCGAACTATGCGAACAACCGCAGGATGAATGTCGCACTTCTGTTCTGAAATTGCTGGGCAGTCCTCTTTTAGGATTGCGTGCAGCACTTCGATCGAGGATTTGCCGTGGAAGGCACGCCTTCCGCACAACATCTCATAGAGAATTGCCCCGAAGGCGAAGATGTCCGACCGGTGGTCCACCTCCTCCGCCCGCACTTGTTCGGGCGACATATATCCAACTGTCCCGACTAACATGCCTGGTGCAGTGGCTTTGAGTTGAGTCGAATCATTCTCATCAAGAACTTCAGGAGGTGACTTGAGCTTCGCCAACCCGAAGTCAAGAATCTTGACCCTTCCGTCTTTAGTGAGGAACAGATTCTCGGGCTTTAGGTCACGATGGACGATCCCTTTCTCGTGGGCGGCTGCCAGCCCACGAGCGATCTGCAGAGCGTAGTCGACGGCACGTTGGAGCGGCAGGGGTTGCTGTAACCGCTCACGCAGCGTTTGACCAGTAAGCAGTTCAGAGACGATATAAGACACGCCGTCATGTGTACCGATGTCGTAGATTGTCAGGATGTTCGGATGATTGAGTCTGCCGGCAGTCCTCGCCTCTTGCTCGAAGCGCTGCAACCTATTGCGATCGGTGGAGAAAGCAGCAGGCAGCAGTTTAATGGCCACTTGGCGGTCAAGTCTCGCGTCCATACCGCAATAGACTTCGCCCATTCCGCCTGCTCCAAGCAGAGAGAGAATCTTATATGGACCGAGGACTTGACCCGGCGCTAAGGAAGTTTGATTGCACACCTGCATACCGGCCCGCAACCTCGTTGGCAGGGGGCTCGATTAGACTGTGTGGCCCACGCGTTGTGGTCGCGTGGTATGAGAAAGTACTTCTTGATAACGAGCGGAACCATCTTTTTCGAACGCGGCTCGGGTTAGCCTCAAAAAGTAGATGATCACTTCTGATTCGGCTATGCAATTCTGACTTTTTGAGACAATGCCGCGCCGCTCGTTCGCCAGCTATTTTATGGGGTTGTCAACGAAACGTCACGCAGAGGAAGAGTATAGAACGCCCTTCTGGTCTAGCGATTAGCGCGCGGTATCGCGGCAGATTTGCGCAGCTTCCAAGCGAAGAAACCGAGCCGCATTACCACACAGAATGTCTTCCTTCTGTTCTTCAGTCAGAAACGCCGCACTCTCGATCGACTCAATGGACTCTTTCATTGGGAAGTCATCGGACCCAAACAGAATCCGTTTGCCGAACCCATGTTCTATCAATTGCTTAAGGTAGGCCTGGAATGTGGGTCGCGGCATCAGGTAGTTGATCGCTGAAACATCAATATGGACCTGCGGATAGAGCACCATCAACGCGATCATGTCCTCAACATATGGATAACCCGCGTGCATCACGTAAAGTTTTAACTTCGGATGGCGTACCACAACCTCTTCAAGTAGAAGAGGCCTGCCGAGTGCAGCGCGAAACTTCGGGCAACAGTTGTAAGGCGTGCCCGGATATGAGAGTCCCGAGTGAACTCCCACAGGTATATTCAGCTCTTCGGAAAGTGCGAAATATGGTTCGAGCGAGGCATCGGACGGTGACAGTCCCGCGTACTGCGCAGTGATCTCACCCATCGCGCCATACGCACCGCTTGAGTAACGACCGCGCAGCCAAGTTAGATCCGGAAGTGCTGAACCGGATGGAAAACATTGGCGACCACCTAGCGGAGCAACACCTCCGTCGCAAGGAAACAGAGGTGAAGCTATAAATCGATCTGGGGCTTTCTTCTTCCAATACTCAACGAATTCGATTGGGCCGCTGATGATTGCCAACCGGACATTGAATCGGTCCATTACGGCGAGGACGGAACGCAGATGCTCTTCGTTCGCAGGATCACCGGGTGCGCCTGGTCCTGTCCATTTGGCTGGACCAGCGTGCAAATGTACATCGATCAGAGCTCGGCGCTGGGCGCAGATTGAGTTAACTGCTAGGACGCAGGTCAGGATAACGAAGTAGATGCGTTGCATAGCTCTCACATTCCGCCGGTCTTGAGCACGGAGAAGAAGACCGTTGAAACTGGTCAGCTCACCCGTTTCGCTAGCACCGAGCTGAAGCTCGGCGAATAAGAGTTCAGCCTGCTACTGGGAGCGCAGGCGTCCTCGCCTGCATCTGCATGGGTCGCGCTACGGCGGGCGAGGACGCCCGCGCTCCCAGTAGTCGGAATCTCATTGTGCCAAAGGCGTTGAGAAGTGTTCGTGCACAATCAGCCACTGACCGCCTCGCTTCTCCCAGATTGCCGTGTGGCGACACTCAAGCTCCATTGGACTGCCGCCTTTCTGCTTCGCTGAAAGATGAACTGTGGCCGTCGTCCAGGCGATGTTTCCGTGACGAGTCACCTTCAGATCATTGTTCGGCGTCAGCTTGAGAGACTCAAAGCCACTGAACACGCTTCTTACGCCTTTGTCATATTCAGACCAGCCGTTGTACTTCAAAGGAGCAATGTCATAGAAGACGAGGTCAGCGTCTTTCGCATACAACGGAGCCGCATTGTCAGGGTTGAGTGAACTCCACGCTGCATAGTAGCGATCGGTCAGCGCTTTGAACTCAGCTTGATCACCGCTGGTTTTTTGAGCAAAGGCGCTCAGAGACATAAGACAGATGAGGGCCGCGGCGGCAAGAAACGTTTTCATGGAATCACTCCGGACAGGGATGGAAAGAACAGTGGGTTTCTATATCAAATCACGGGTTTAGTAAACGTCGCTTATTTGTCATGGAGTGGCAAACGCAAGCGTTCGAACAAATAAGCATTTTCAAACACCACCGACTTTAGTCGCGTGGTTCTTTAACTTCAGCCTACTAAGATCGTGTTTCGAGAACCAAGACACCACCGCGCTTGAGACTGTGGAGAAACTTCGAACGTTGAAATCGAATGGATCTTGAAGCGGGGGGTAAACCACCCTTCCCAACAATGAGACTTTTAGCCTTCATTTGATTGTCGAGGGTTGAAAGCTTTTCAACGCCGAATGCGATCATTCAAGATGGAAAGTCTCATGGTTGGGAAGGGCGGTTTACCCCCGCTTCAAGATTCGTTACGTTTAAGTTTCGAGGTTTTCAGACACCCTCTTGAAGCCAGTGGTATCGCTGCTCACTTTAAAAAATAAATGGTAGTATTCGCCAACGCACTCTTGCCATGTACTCTCGATAACCCTGCAACTCCTGTTTCAGCATCTCTTCTTCACCAACACTGCGAACCGCCAGGAACACCATCAACAACAACCCCATCACTAATCCAAATACGGAACCGAGCAACAAAGGCGCGCCAATGAACAGCAACGTGCCTCCCAAATACATTGGGTGTCGCACGAAGGCGTAAAGCCCAGTTGAAATCACTCTCTGGCCGCGTTCTTTCTGCATCTTTACTACGGGTGCGGCAAACGTGTTCTCTTTCAACGCTGCGAACAGGATTACAAACGCAACGAGGAACAAAACGGCTCCCAGTATCTTCAGCCACAAA
>JBKPAL010000151.1:0-3298 GCA_046726395.1 Acidobacteriota bacterium | reverse complement strand
GGTGGCAAGCGCAGCGCGACACCGCTTTGGATCCCGTGTGTTTAGTGGAACCTCTAGATCGACTCAGGTTAGCGATCAAAAGCGGTGTCGCGCTGCGCTTGCCACCGCACTCCAAAAGGCTGGATCTCCACCTGAACCAGTACCTGATAGCAACGTCAAATTTTGGATACGGCTTGATATGCACCTTTCCACTTTTTCTCGACGCTCTGCTACCATCAAGATCGCAAAAAATGAGTACATCTGCAGGCCTATTAATGTCGGAGGAATTGCGCTGGCGGTTCCGAAACGCAAAGAGTGTGTTTGTGCTCACTGGAGCCGGCGTATCGGCCGAATCTGGTGTCCCAACGTTTCGTGGTAGAGGTGAATCACTGACGTGGAAAGGCTTGCCTGTCGAAATGTTTTCGTCCGTTCAGATGGTCGAGCGCGATCTCCCGGCTGTTTGGGAATGGTTTGATTATCGACGCAGTTTCCTGGCGGATGTGAAGCCGAATCCTGCCCATGTTGAGTTGGCCCACTGGCAGAGCCGTTTCAGGAAGTTTTGTCTGGTCACCCAAAATGTGGATGGCTTACACCAGCAAGCCGGCTCAAGAAATGTGATTGAACTTCACGGCAGTGTCTGGCGAGCGCGGTGTATTTCTTGCCGAGCTCGCTTTCGACTTCTTCGAGAGGGAATTAGGCCTGAGTTGTGTGAGATTTGTGGTGATCGTTTGCGTCCCGATGTCGTATTGTTTGGTGAGTTGTTGCCGCGTGGGACGCTGGAATTAGCTGCTGAGCAAGCTGAGTCTTGCGAGCTTTGTTTTGTGATAGGCACCTCGGCGATCGTATATCCTGCTGCGAGCCTGCCTGAAGTCGCCAGCTCCGCGGGAGCCTTCGTTTGTGAAATCAACCCTGAACAAACCACGCTGTCGCCATTTTGTGACGAAGTGTTAACAGGTAAAGCAGGTGAAATTTTGCCACTAATAACTGGCTCAGTGACAGTATGAAGACGCTCTATTTCGACTGTTTTGCGGGTATAAGCGGCGACATGATCCTCGGAGCCATGGTTGCTGCGGGCGTAGATCCGCAGACTATCAAGGACCAATTGGCGCTGCTCGGCGTGCAAGGGTATGAGATTAGTTTCGAAGCAGTCGATCGCGCCGGAATCAGTGCCACCAAGGCAAACGTAAAGACTCAGCAGGAACATGATCATCGTCATCTTCACGATATCGTGGACATCATCGAGGGTTCGAAGTTGAACGGTTCGATCAAGCGCCGCGCTGTACAAGTCTTTAGGAGATTAGCTGAGGCCGAAGCGCGTGTGCACAACAAGCCAGTTGAGCAGGTGCACTTTCATGAAGTCGGCGCCCTCGACGCGATCGTCGATGTGGTTGGTGCTGCGATATGTTTTGAAACGCTTGGTGTCGAGCGCTTTGTCTGTTCACCTTTGCACGTTGGCAGTGGCACAGTTGAGATGGAACACGGTCGATTTCCAGTCCCACCACCTGCTGTTGCCGAACTGCTTTTGGGAGTCCCAGTCTATTCGACCGAGATCCAGGGTGAACTTGTCACGCCTACGGGCGCGGCAATCATAGCGTCCGTCAGTGATGAGTTTGGTCCTATGCCTTCCATGAAGCTGGAACGGTTTGGATATGGAGCAGGAACTCGAACTTACGACAAATTTCCGAATGTCTTGAGAGTTCTTTATGGAGAGACAGACCAACCGGCAATAGGTGCCGAACGTTTGTGGATGATCGAGACTAATGTTGATGACATGCCCGCTCAGTACTTTGGCCATGTGATGGACAGGGCGTTCGAGCTCGGCGCACTCGATTGTTACTTCACGCCGGTGCAGATGAAGAAAAACCGTCCGGGTGTCTTACTCTCCGCGCTTTGTCGCGAGAACCATCGTGAGCAGCTGATTCAGATGCTCTTTGCCGAAACGACGACGATTGGAATACGTACGTTTGAAGTTGAGCGTCGGGCTCTAGAGAGACGAGTTGTTAAGGTTAAAACGGAATACGGCACCATTGATGTTAAAGTAGCTCAACTGAATGGGCATGTAATCAATGAGATGCCGGAATACGAGCAGTGCAGGCAAGCCGCCCGCGACGCAAATGTTCCATTACGAGTTGTAGAGGATGCTGTCCGTTCTCTACTTGCTCGGACTAAGGGTTGAAGTTGATTGTACTGGGAGCGTGGGCGTCCTCGCCCGCATCTTCTAAAGACCACACTTGATGATTGTCAGAGTCTGCGGGCGAGGACGCCCGCGCTCCCAGTAAAGAATACAGCGATGGCAACGAAGTTTTCCGACGAAGAGACAGAAAATAAACCAGCACCACCGGTTGATCTCGAAATGATCGCCCGGGGAGTTAGCCTCATTTTGGAAGGCATAGGTGAAGATCCTGAGCGGCCGGGGCTCAAAGAAACTCCGCAGAGAGTTGCTGAGATGTATGCCGAACTGACGTCAGGAATGCGTCAGGATCCGCAGGAGCACGTAGTACCGCTGCCAGGTGACAAGCATGACGAGATGGTGATCGTTAAGGACATCAGTATCGCGTCTTTGTGCGAACACCATCTGGCTCCGTTTGTGGGTAAATGCCACATCGCGTACATCCCAAAAGATGGTCGAATCCTTGGAATCTCCAAGCTGGCGCGACTTGCAGAGACTTATTCACGGCGTCTTCAATTACAGGAACGTTTGACTACAGATATCGCAAACACTCTTTATGAAGGTCTGCGGCCGTTAGGAGTAATGGTAGTGATTGAGGCGGAGCACACCTGTATGACGTTGCGTGGTGTGCGCAAGGCCAGCGCGAAGACCGTGACTTCCGCGGTTCTTGGTGGGTTCCGCAAGGATCCACGCACAAGAGCTGAGGCGATGTCGTTGATTACTGGGCGAGAATAATTGGTGAATGGTGAAAGGTGAATGGTTCTTTTGCGTCCGTAGCGATGCACCCACACTAAACTCCCCACGATTTGCTATTCACCATTTACTATTCACGAGATGAAAACCTTCTACATAACCACTCCTATTTATTACGCCAACAGTTTGCCGCACCTCGGTCATCTCTACACGATGATCGTCGTTGACACTATCGCTCGCAGTAAAAGACAGCGCGGTCTCGATACTTTCTTTTTAACCGGAACGGACGAACACGGAATCAACATCGAACGCGCCGCTGAGCGTGCCGGCCGAACGCCTAAAGAGCAGGCGGATTACGTCGTCGCTTACTTCAAGGAGATGACGGCTGCATTTGGCTTGGACCATGCACACGGTGGATACGACATCTTCATGCGCACCACGGAGCCTTTTCATTAC
>JBKPAL010000150.1:0-19599 GCA_046726395.1 Acidobacteriota bacterium | reverse complement strand
ACGCGCTCGCCGTTCACCTACAATCTTGATTTGGGTGCTTACTATCCCATCAAGGTTGGTGAGGGACGTGAACTCCGCCTCACAGCAGACTGGTTCAACGTTTTGAATAGCCAGCGCGCTGTGACTCTGGACAACACCTTCCAGATTAATAGTGGTGCCAGCGGCGTGCCTCCGGTACCAAATCCATTCTGGGGTGCGGGTCAGATATTCCAATACCCCTCAGCTTTTAGACTGGGAGCTAAATTCCAGTTCTAGATTCATTTATTCATGTCGCTCGCCTCGCGCGCGAACATGAGTTTTCGGGAGGGGCACGCAATGCGTTCCTCTCCCGTTTTTTATGTTATTCTTCGTCCTCAAGTCACTCATATTTCTTAACCCCCGAACGCCTGACCTTTAGCTATGTGATAAGGAGTGTTTTATGTTTTCCCTTTCACTCAGCAGCAGCAGTTATCTCTTACGACTCTTCTCTATTTTGATAGGTCTTGCCACGCTGCTATTAATTCCAGTCCAAGTAGCCAGTGCTCAAGGTGGCGGGGATTTAGGTGGTACGGGCGGGAGGCACTCCATCCAGGGTCGAATATATTTTCCGTCCGGTCGGAGAGTGGACACGACCATTCAAGTCAAGCTGCAGAGTTTCGTGTTTCCGGAGGTTACCGTTTTCGCAGACAGTAACGGCTCTTTCAGTTTTAAATCGTTGGCGCCCGCTTCCTATACGGTAGTCGTCGATGCAGGCCCAGAATATGAAATTGCTAGAGAGTCGGTCATCATCGATGGAGACATAAGTACCTCAAGAACTGGAGTCACCCTGCCCGCTGTTCCTCGTCGCTATTCGATTCTCGTTCATTTACAACCTAAACTGCGACAGAGCGTGAAGCCCGGCATAATCAATGCCAAGTTGGCAGAAGTTCCGGCGGAAGCCCGCGCCCAATATGAAAAAGGACTGGAAGCAGGACGTGAGGGAGATTCGAAAGAAGCAGTTAAGTTTCTGAAATCCGCGATTGCACAATACCCAAAGTTTCCACTTGCCCTAAATGAGTTGGGTCTCCAGTACCTGAAGCTAGGCGATGCTTCAAGCGCGGTCGATGCATTTCATTCTGCAGTGGACTTTGCGCCAGACGAGTTTACACCTCGTCTGAATTATGGGATTGCTCTCTTGCAATCGAAGAATTTCTCGCTAGCTGAATCGCAACTAAATGAAGCTCTGAAGAAGAATGCTACGTCGCCAACTGCTTATTTGTATTTAGGCATAGCACGCATAAATCTGAAGAACTTTGATGACGCAGAAACGACTCTGCTAAAAGCTGTGGATCTCGGGGGCGACTCAGTTAATTTGGCCCGGTACTACCTTGGTGGTATCTATTGGTACAAAAAGGAATACAAACGGGCCGCAGACGAACTTGAGCAATACCTAAAGCATGCCCCCAACGCCGCTGATAGCGAACGTATAAAGTCAACGATCAAGGATTTGAGACGCCGATCCTGAGAATGGATTGGCTGTTTTAACAAACAGGGAAGGAATAGTTTGGCATGAATCATTTGTTGGGTTCCGTACTCATTAAGTTAGCCTCAAGCTTATCCAAGTGTATAGCGGTGAGCTTGCTCGCCGGTGCCGCCGTATCCATAAGCGCGCAAGGTGTTGGTTCCGGGCGAGGTCTGCCGGGTGGCGATGGTGGTATTCACACTATCCAAGGTCGTGTTTACGCGCCAAGTGGGCGGCAGGTAGAAACACCACTAAAGGTTCGTCTCGAAAGCAATGAGTCGCCGTCAATGACTGCAGTTACCGACCGAGATGGGGCTTTTCAGTTTAGGAACGTGAATGCGGGTGAATATCGGCTTACCGTGGAAGGTGGTACCCAGTTTGAGAACGAAACCGAGTACCCTTCGATCTATAGGGAGGCGAGCACCGGGGGCCGAATTGTAACTCTGGCAATCCAGATGCGACTGAAGGAAGCACTTGATCCAGCATTCGCTTCGGTTCCGAATGAGGCTCGTGCTCAATACAACAAGGCGATGGAGTCGATCCGGGGCGGAGATAGCAAGAAAGCAGTTGAGCAGTTGAAGGCGGCGTTGGCAATTCATCCATCGTTTCTGCCGGCTCTGAATGCGCTTGGCGTGCAGTATCTGAAGCTGGGCCAGCCGGACAAGGCGGCGGAAGTATTGCAGGCTTCATTAAAGGAAAACGCGGATAGTTTTTCTGCGCGACTCAACTACGGTATCGCGCTTCTAAATCAGAAGAAGTTTGCAGAGGCAGAGACTGAGCTCGCGGCAGCTGTGAAGAAGAACGACAAGTCTCCCACGGCTCACATGTACTTGGGAATTGCCCTTGTTAGTCAGAAAAAACTGCCGGAGGCCGAAAGCGAGCTATCGTTAGCGACTGCATCGAACAGCAATGAGGTCGCCATGGCGCATCGCTACCTCGGTGGAATCTACTGGGGTAAGCGCGAGTATGGGAAAGCGGCCGATGAACTGGAAACGTACCTAAAGCTCCATCCGAAAGCAGCTGATGCTGACCGGACGAAGGCCGCGATAAAGGAGCTACGAAGTAAAAAGTAAACATTTTACTTAACTTGTAAGAAAATAAGAAAAAAGGCCGCTTGAGAGTAAGCGGCCTTTTTGTTAGTTGCGGAACGCGGACGTCTAACTGACGTTGAAATCCAGCAAGTGCCCGAGTTTCTCTTTCTTCGTCCGCAGGTAATTTTCCGCCTTCTCCGTAGATTCAACTTGAATAGAAACTCGCTCGACAATCCTCAGACCAGCTTCCTCAAGAGCTTGAAGCTTTAGCGGATTATTTGAGATGACTCTGACTTTGCACAGTCCCAAGTCAAAGAGAATCTCCGCGCATTGGCGATATTCCCTCAAGTCTATAGCCAAGCCGAGTTGCTCATTGGCCTCAACCGTATCCGCGCCTTCATCCTGGAGTGCGTACGCGCGAATCTTATTGATGATGCCGATGCCTCGTCCTTCCTGCTGCTGGTAGACGATTGCCCCACGACCTTCCTGTTGAATCATCTCCATCGTGCGATGGAGCTGCGGACCACAGTCACATTTTGTAGAACCAAAGACGTCGCCGGTCAGGCACTGAGAATGGATTCGTACGAGCGTGGGGATCTCACGCCGCATCTGACCGAGGTAAAGAACCACAAATTCCTCATCGCTCGTTAATGAACGGTAGCCCGCGATTTTAAACTCACCCCACTCAGTAGGCAGCGTAGCCTCTGCCACCCGTTCAACTGAAAGGGTTCCTGTTTGTTCTACGCATGACGACACGTCTTTCACGCCGAATCTCCTTACTGTGCATTTGCGCACATCAATAAGCGGGTAACTTGATTATATGAGCCGAGTCAGTGGCTATCAAGCGGCCCACTTTTTGGCCACGCAGGAAGCCGTCCACGGAATTTCTAGAAGTGCATTGCTAGGAGGATAACGGCGATATAAGATAAGCCATCTATGGGTAGTTGCTCAGACTACCTCCACATCGCATAGCCGATACAAGAATGACAACTGAAGACAATTCCAATCGGGACGCTACGACTGGTTTCTCGGAATCGCGTTCTGCATCGGTGTCCTCGGTGCAACGTGAACGAAGGCCAGCACTCGTGTCATTGAAAGGTGAGCTGCTGGCCGTGCCGATTCCGCTCGAACGAGACGTCGTCACCATCGGCCGAGCGCTGGAAGCTGATGTTCGCGTTAACGATTCGCGTACGTCCAGGCTGCATGCACGATTGAGTACGGAAATAGACTCCAATGGCCAAGTGCGGTGGAGGTTGACGGACCTTGGTTCCACGAATGGAACGATGGTCAACGGTCAAGTGGTCACTGAAGTGTTGCTGAACGAAGGAGACAAGATAGTAATCGGAGATCAGCTCTTTCGTTTCGATATGCTGGACGAAATAGATCGAGAGTTTCAACAACAGATCCACCGGTTACTGGCACACGACGAATTGACTGGTCTCCTGACCAGTAAGTCGTTTCTTTCCGAATTACGCCGTGAAGCTGCGCGAGCAGAAGCAGAGTCAGTTCCGTTTTGCGTTTTAATGATGGATCTTGATCACTTCAAAGTAGTAAATGACACGCACGGACACCTCGTTGGAAGTAGAACCTTGCAAGAAGTCGGCGAAGTGATAAAGAAAGCACTGAGGGCGGGAGATGTTGCCGCTCGATTCGGAGGCGAGGAGTTCGCAGCATTCCTTCTTGATGCTGACTACGCTCAAGGTCTGGTCGCGGCTGAACGGGTTCGGTTCGCAGTCGCTCAACATCAGTTCTCAGCAAGCGCCGGTGAAACGTTCGATAGTAAGACTCATCAAATTACAATCAGCGTTGGCGTGGCCGCGTACCCGGACGATGCTAAAGATCCGATTCACTTAATCGAGTTGGCTGATTCAGCTCTCTACCGAGCTAAACGCAACGGCCGAAACCAGATTTGTGCGTATCGTCCATCGTTGGCAGCCACCGAACGTCCGCTCCCACCGCGCCGTAGTTAAGCCTCTCACTTTCTGAAACGAGCCACAAACACAGGCGTGTATTCCAAGGGGGCCGGCGCTTCCGATGTGCGGTTGCGCTGGTTCGAACGGGGCGTGTATGCTTCCGCGGTGTTTTGAAGTGTTCCCCGACTCCGGCCAAAAACATCTACCGTCGTGAATACAAAGTTAAACCTCGCAAGCAAGCCGTTTACAAACCGCACCCTGCCTTGGCTGGTCACAGCTCTTATACTGTTCCTATCTCTTATCGCATTCGTTGTCATCGTACGTTCCACTGGAAGGGCCAATGCTGAGACCGCTGTGCTTCAGCAGGAAATCCGGGTCATGAGGCAAGAAGAGGAGGGGCTCCGGAAACAAGCTGATGCGGTCAAGAACTCCCTTACCGCCGAGCAGTTGTTAACGCTGAAAGCCGCTCACGGACTTGTCGATCGCAAGCACTTCTCATGGTCGCGACTCTTGGTCGATCTTGAAGCTGTATTACCGGGAACTGTCAGAGTCACCCGCATAAGCGTGCGTGACGTAACTGCTAATGGCCAACAAATGCTTGCTGAACTGGAGTTGGTAGTTGTGGCGAAAACTCCCGACACGATCACGAATATGATCGCAGACATGGATCGGGCCGGCGTCTTTCAGGCGGAGCTGCGATCTCAGAATTTGCAAAAGGGTCGCGGAGAGACTGGCACTGAGTATGAGCTTTTGGTCTTCTATAGTCCGCGGGCTGGGTCGCCCGTTGCGGAATCACAGTCGTCGAGTATTGCTCGCTCGAGCGCGCCCGTCGATGGAGAGTTGAGATGAGCGAACAAGTGTCAATGCCCAAGCGCGAGCGAATGCGTCTGAGACTCGAGCGCATCAGAGTGACGCGCCAAAACGGAATGCTAGGCACCGGCGAGATTATCGCGTTGGGAGGTGCCGCGCTCGTTCTCATCCTTGTCGTCATCAGCTATCTATACTTTCTTCTTCCGGCTCGATCGAATCGTGACTCAGCCAGGCAGGAGCGAGCGCGCCTGCAAACTTTGCTTACTAGTTCTAAAAACGTTGTCGAGAAAGGGCTGACGACCGAAGCTGCAGTCAACTCGATCACTGAAAGTCTTGTTAACTTCGAAAGCAATCAGTTATTCGCACGAACCCAGGGTCGGATGAATTTATACGAAGAGTTGAATCAGCTTATGCGAAAGAACGGGCTACGCAACACTTCGGGCCCGAGCTATACCATTCTCGAAACTGCCGGAGCTAAATCCAACGGAACCAGATCGGCGAACACGAAATGGCAAAGCGTCTATCCCGGTATCGCCATCAGCTTAACTGTGGACGGCCCATATCAGAATCTCCGAAAATTTATTCGTGATATCGAAGCAAGCCGACAGTTTCTTATCATCAATGGAATCGAACTAGAGCGAGCTGAGAACAGCTCGGCTGCAGTCAGTGAGGCGGGTACGCCTGGACGTTCGTCGTTGGTGAGCCTTCGTCTTCAGATGTCTACTTATTTCCAGCGCTCCGATTCGGATGACGGGAATGAAGGACAAAGCCTCGAGCGTTGATTATGCAGAAAGTAGATCTTAATAACTCAAGCGACCGTAAGAAGCTTATCTGGGCTGTGGGTCTCGGCTTGGTAGCCATCGTTTTTCTCTGGTGGACTTTCTTTGGCTTCGGGTCTTCGACCCCCCCTTCAAATCGACCTACAACACGAGTTCAAACACTTTCTAATCAACCCCAATTGACGCAAAACAACCCCTCAAGCGCGGTCACGGTTGAGAACGATCTTCCTAACTTGCATCCGGTTGTTTATGAGCCGATGTACCCTCCCGCTACTGAACCGCGTCGAAACATATTTGTTTATTACGAGCCGCCGCCTGCGCCCGTAAAGGTTGCTGAAGCACCGCCGGCTACTCCGACGCCGACTCCTCCGGTATTGTTAGTCGCGGTTACACCGGCGAATGTTTACGCACGCACTGCTGATTTTACGTTGGACGTCACGGGGGATAAGTTCACCCCGAATTTGCGCGTCGTGTTTGATGGCCGAGAACTACCCACCCGGTATGTCAGTCCACAGCAGATAGCCACAACCGTACCGGCAGCGCTCATTGCCAACGCCGGATCCAAACAAGTCGTTTTGCGTAGCCCTGACGGAAGGTCCTACTCGAATGAGAGCACGCTGAACGTCTCTCAGCCGCCGGCGCCAAACTACAACTACGTCGGCATCATCGGGACTAAGCGATTCGTTGATACTGCTATTCTTCAGGATCGGAATAGCAAAGAGACCCTGAACGTGCAGCGCGGTGATGTGCTGGCTGGACGATTTCGCGTGACGAGCATTTCAGAGAAGGAGCTAGTCTTGACAGATACGACTCTGAAGATCAGGCATTCTGTTGCTCGTAGTGAGGAAAACGAAAAGGGCTACAATCCGACGCAACGACCTACACCAAAAGTAGACGCTGAGGACGATGAGCCTTAGTCGAGGCGACCACAATATATATGGTTCGACGTTGCGGACTCAGGTCATGACTCATCGCTCCGATTCCCGCTCCACCAAAGCTCATCAGGGCGGTTACACCCTGGTTGCCCTGCTTGCCGTGATGACTCTCATGGCTCTCTTCGCGCTGGCTGCCGCGCCCACGATCAGTCAGCAAGCACAGCGCGAACGCGAGAAGGAAGCGATCTATCGTGGAGAGCAAGTAGCAGATGCAATTCGCGAATACTACATCTATCGTAGCGGCACACTAGGCATCACTGGGGATCAAGCGCTACCTACTTCGATGGACCAGTTGCTGGAAGGAATACCAGTTACAGGAGGATCGAAGAAGCGACAAGTTCTTCGCGCGAGCGCAGCTCATGATCCACTTTCGTCATCAGGTGAATGGGCACTGGCCAAACCACGCACGCAAAAACTACTCGACTTTCAACGCGCTCTCATGTTGTATTCACGGAACGTCGTGCCTGTTCCGCGGATACGGCAAATGGCTGAATTACAGACACTTATGGCGCCACCCATGACCAACGTGCTGGGCATACCGGTGAGCAACACACCAACTGTAAATGATGACGCGTCGGCTGAATCGAGTGGTCCATTCATCGGCGTGACGAGTCGCAGTCAGAAGAAAGCAGTGATGCAGTACTACGGGATCGAACATCACAACGAATGGATCTTCACGCCACTCTTCAGGTGGTAGCTTCTCTCTGTCCTTCGTCGGCTGGTCCAACTCACACCGTCACACATATCGTCATCGAACCCCGCGCAACCGATTCATACGAAGTCGATCAAACAGGTGCGAAGAGCTCTCCGCGTCACACTCTTGCCTCGAGTCATTAGCGCCAAGGGCTTGCTTTTTGTAGGTCTGAGGCGTGTAAATATTTTTCACACTCGCTGTAATAAGTTATTGACATCCTCTGCAATTGCGTTTATATAGCAAGATGTTGTGCGCCGTTTACTCTAGCCCACAAGATCAAACGAAACACAGCATCTTGTGGTTGGACAAACAGCAAAAAACCAACACCAAAAAAAGGAGCACACAAAGCTATGGCAACTAAAAAAGGTGGAAAGAAGTCCGCAGCGAAAAAAGGTGGCACCAAGAAGGGCGGGAAGAAAGGCGGTACCAAGAAGGCCGCGAAGAAGAGATAGTTCGAACCAGCAGGTCACCTATAGCAGTAAGTCACCATCGGCGCACACAACACTCTCGGCCAGCAAGGCCACAAAGGAACGACGAATACTTCCAACGAGGTTCGCCGTTCCTTTTGTTTTCCAAGTGACTACCCACTCCACCGATCACTGACAGTCCTCCCGCAGTTCAGTTAAGCTTGGTCAACTCTTCCCGGTTCCAAAGATGATCAGCGTTGCATTGGTCGAGCCTGAGATCCCGCCGAATACTGGCAACGTCGCCAGATTGTGTGCTGCAACCCGAGTCCCGTTACATATCGTGGGTGTTGCTGGCTTCAGGTTGGACGAAAAAGCAGTTCGTCGCGCCGGCTTGGATTACTGGCCTGAGGTCACCCTTACGCGACATGAAACACTAGACGCTCTGCAGCAGTCTCTTCCTCAAGCTCGGTTCATTTACTTCTCCACGAAGGCGGACAAGCCTTATATCGAATGGGCCTTTCAAAGCGACGATTGTCTGGTGTTTGGGCGAGAGACGCGGGGCCTTCCTGAGGCGCTGTTGCGAGCAAACTGGGATCGTTGTTTGACCATACCTATGCTAAACCCGAAAGTGCGGAGCCTGAATCTCGCCACCAGCGTTGCCATCGTACTTTATGAAGCGCTCAGGCAAACCGGCGCATTTGAAGGCCAATCCAAATAAAACCGCTAGTCTCCCCTCAGATGAGCAAAGAACCGCTCACACAACCAGCTTCTTAGTGCCAGTCCACAAGAGTTATCGAGTCATCGGTGCTATCATGCCAGTTTTCGTAAGTGGCCAGATTTGTCACTGAGAGACTGTAAAGAGGATTTATGACCCAAAACCGAAACGACATACGGAATGTAGCCATTATTGCCCACGTCGATCACGGGAAGACAACGCTGGTTGACGCGATGCTCAAACAATCAGGGACATTTCGCGAGAATGAACAAGTCCGTGAGCGAGTTATGGATTCAATGGATCTTGAGCGCGAGCGCGGCATCACTATCATGGCTAAAAACACGTCGGTGCGGTATCACGATGTAAAGATCAATATCGTCGATACGCCCGGCCACGCCGACTTTGGCGGCGAGGTCGAGCGAGTACTTAAGATGGTCGACGGTGTGATGCTGCTGGTGGATGCGGCTGAAGGATGTTTGCCACAAACGAGATTTGTTCTGCGCAAGGCTCTTGAGGCGCGTCTGCCTGCGATAGCCGTGGTCAACAAGATCGATCGACAGGACGCCCGACCTGCTGAAGTAGTGAACGAAATCTATGAGCTCTTTCTCGATCTCGACGCTACAGAGGAGCAAATTGAGTTTCCCATTCTGTACTCCATCTCACGTGATGGAATCGCAAAGCGACAATTGAACGATACAAGTCAAGACTTGCGTCCGCTTTTCGATCAAATTGTTGAGACTATCCCGGCACCAAATGAGGTTCATGAGGGATCGCTGCAGCTGCTTGTGGCTAACATCGATTACAGCGAGTACGTGGGCCGGCTCGCGATCGGGCGAATAGTGTCGGGGCAGATTGCAGTGGGAGACATGGTTGCTGTTGCGAAGCACGACGGTTCACTCCAGAAGATTCGGGTGTCGCAGCTCTACGCTTTTGAAGGATTGAAACGAGAACCGATCGATAGTGCCAGGTACGGTGAGATAGTAGCGCTCGCTGGTGTCGACGATATTCAGATTGGTGACACGATAACTTCTATTGAAGACCCGCAGCCGCTTCCGGTGATCGCTGTTGACGAGCCCACAATTTCGATGATCTTTGGAGTTAACAATTCACCGTTCTCCGGCAAGGAAGGTCGGTATGTGACCTCCCGACAACTCAAAGAGCGTTTGGAGAAAGAAACTCTCGGTAATGTTGCCATTCGAGTTGAAGAAACAGAATCACCAGATCAATTTAAGGTTTCCGGTCGCGGTGAATTGCAGTTGGCAATCCTGATCGAAATGATGCGCCGCGAAGGTTATGAACTTCAGGTTTCAAAACCAGAGGCCATCATTCGGAATCAAAACGGGAAATTACTTGAACCAATCGAACTGGTGGTGGTTGATTGTCCACAGGAGTTCATCGGAGTGGTGACGGAAGCGATGGGTCGCCGCAAAGGTCAGATGACGAAGATGGTCAATCATGGCACCGGCCGAGTGCGACTCGAATTTGAAACCCCGTCGCGCGGACTGATTGGATTTCGAAACGAGTTTCTCACCGAAACCAAGGGAACCGGTTTGCTCAATACAATGTTTCTGCGGTGGGGTGAGTGGCAAGGTCCGATGAAGCGACGCTCGTCAGGCTCACTCGTTGCCGACCGTACGGGAGAAACAACCACCTACGCACTCTACAATCTGCAGGAGCGCGGTATGTTGTTCCTGCGCTCGGGAACCAAGGTCTACGAAGGGATGATCATCGGTGAGAACGCTCGCGCAGTAGACCTGGACGTGAATGCAGTAAAAGAAAAGAAACTAACGAACATGCGCGCCTCGACTGCCGATGAGGCATTGCGACTCGTGCCGGTGAAAGAGATCTCACTCGAGCAGGCACTTGAATTCATTGCCGATGATGAACTCGTAGAGGTGACTCCTCAGATGATTCGGCTACGCAAAAGAGTCCTGAAGGCCAACGAACGACCCAAGCGCAAAGACAGTTAATCTTGGCCATGTCTGAAGTTCTTCCGCCACTCTATGCCATTACCGATGTCCAGCTCTCTGGGCTAAGTCATGCGCAACAAGTCGCGGCGCTGTGTGCCGGTGGAGCCACGATAATTCAGCTGCGGGAGAAGGTCCTGTCGCCTCTCGAATTCTATTCTCAAGCTGAAGAGGCTGTTCGAGTCGGCCATTCATACGCCGCTAAGGTGCTGATAAACGATCGCGTGGATATCGCGCTGGCTGTGAATGCGGACGGCGTGCACCTAGGACAAGAAGATCTACAACCGGCAGCAGCCAGGAGGCTGCTCGGCGATGGCGCAATTATTGGCTACTCCACCCACAACGCACAGCAAGCACTTACCGCGTTAGAAGCTCCAATAGACTACATTGCAGTGGGTCCAATCTTCTCTACTAAGACCAAGCAGAACCCCGATCCCGAAGTTGGATTGAAGCTGTTGCGCGACATCAGGAGGATGGTTGGCACGATGCCAGTCGTTGCTATCGGCGGAATCTCAATTGAAAACGCAGAAGAAGTTTTCGATACAGGCGCCGATTCTGTGGCGATAGTCAGTTGGCTGATCTCCAACAAAGTTGAGATAGAAAAACGCACGCGACAGTTCATCTCCACCTTCCCGAGTCAGCTAAATCGCGCAACATAATTGTCTTGCGTTTGTCTTTGTTTTGCGCGAGAATCGGCCTCGGCTGAACGAGAAAGCCGCCCCGTCCTTACTACCCGACGCACACTTTTACTCTCCCACTCCAAAACATGAGCTTCTTCGATCTTCCGCCGATTCTTGAGCGTATGCTGCTGGTCTCCGACAAGATCAGTGATCTGAACTTCTCTGTCGGCCAACATCCTCAAGTAGAAATAAACGGAAAACTAACGCCCGTTCAGCCGCTCGGCATGCAGCGACTTACTCCCTACCAGACGGAAGTCATTGCGATGACTCTCATGTACGGGAACCCGGACGCTGCCGAGAAACTCGCCCGAACAGGAACAGCCGATCTGAGTTATTCGTTGCCTTCACGCGCAAGATTTCGCGTCAACATTTTTCAGCAACGCGGTGTGTATTCCATCGTGATGCGTGTCATACCTACCGAGATCCCTACTCTGAGATCTCTATCGTTGCCTGAACAACTGGAAGACATTTCTGAGTTGCGCAACGGTCTTGTCCTGGTAACGGGGCCCACTGGATCTGGAAAAAGTTCCACGCAGGCTGCTCTCATCAACCTCATTAATGAGAAGAAGCATTACCACATCGTCACAATTGAGGATCCGATTGAGTACCTGCACATCCACAAGAACTCCACCATCAATCAGCGTGAAGTAGGGCAAGACACGAGAGACTTTCCATCTGCATTGCGTGCAACTCTCCGGCAGGCACCGAAAGTAATTCTCATTGGCGAGATGCGGGATTTCGAAACGACTGAGATTGCGTTGGAAGCGGCAGAGACGGGACACCTCGTACTATCGACTCTGCACACGATTGATGCTTCAAAGACGGTTGATCGAATCATCGGTCTTTATCCGAAGAACGAAGAGCCAGTAATTCGGACGCGATTGGCCCAAACCTTCCGCTACATAATTTCCCAGCGACTGATTCCCCGCAAAGATGGGCAAGGGCGAATTGCCGCTTTGGAGATTCTCAGATCTAGTCCCCGCACGCGCGAATACGTCGAGGTTGGTGAAGCGGACGGCAAATCGCTGCTCGATGCCATGCGTGATGGAAAGCTGGATGGCATGCAAGACTTTGACACGGTCATTAAAGATCTCATTGAGAGTAACCTTGTTAGTTTGGAGGATGGGTTGAACTTCGCTACCAATCAGAACAACCTGCTCCTTTCGCTTAAAGGCCTTACAGCGGGAGAGGACTTCATTCGTAGAGACAGTCTTTCCGGAACTGGCAGTTTGGAAGAATCAGGTTCATTACTTGGAATGATCGAATAAGGTTATGGTATTCACCTGTCCGCACTGTTCATGCAGACTCGAAGTCGATGACGCAAAGGCATCGGGACGCCTCGTCTGTCCCAAGTGTCAGCAGGAAATTGGTGCTATCTCAGGAAGTCCTGCCTCGGAAAAGAGCGCTTTGTCGTTGGGCGGCTCACCGGCAACGGATTTGAGGCGGTACGGTCAAGGTCGTCCGGCGCCTCGCTTCACAAGCGGATCACAGAACGAGAATCAGACGAAATCGACGGATGCTGAAAAGCTGTTGCAGATGCTGACGACCATAGTCGGGAAGCAAAGCGAAGGCGTGAACGCGTCCCTCGATCGTCCATCAGGAAAACACCGCAGAGCTTTGGTGTGCGCGCCAGAAGATCGGCGAGAAAGAGCGGCACGCTTACTCGCGAAGGACGGTTACGAAGTATTTGTAGCACTCGACACAGAACAGGCCGTCGAGCGGATGCGCGAGAATAAGTTGGACATAGTGCTGCTCGATCCACAATTCGACGCTGAAGAGCAAGGTGCGGCGTTTGTCGTAAGGGAAGTGAATGTATTGCGCCCGGCTCAACGACGACGACTATTCTTTGTACTGATGTCACACTCGTTGCGCACGCTCGACGCACATGGAGCATTTCTTAACAACGCGAATGCAGTCATCAATCAAAAGGACATTGACGATCTCACCGGCATCCTGAACCTTGCGCTACGCGGTTACAACGAGATGTACCAGGACTTCAATAATGCTCTGAACCTCGCAGCAATCTAAAGGCATAAGCCAATAACGATGATCATCCGGGCCACGAGATAGTGGCGCTTTTTCTTATCGCACTCATCTCTCAAGTCTGACTCAACCTTTCCTCAAGTGAGTGAGATATGATTTGGCTCAAGCTCTTGTCTCTCGAGTCTGAGTAATGCAAAGGAGCCCGGCCATGCGTTGCTTATTGTTGTGCTTGGCAATCACAGCGCCCGCACTAGTGATAGCTTGTACTAAATTCCCCACGAATAATTCTGACGATCGTGTTAATTCACCCGCTACGGCAGCTTCAAACGCGGCGCCTTTGCCCGAATCAAAGTCTACCGTGTCGCCTCAAAAGCAACGGAGTGACGCTTGCACGCTATTGAGCAGTGAAGAGATTGAAGCCGTGCAGGGCGAGCCATTGAAGGAAGCGAAGCTCACGTCAAGATCCGACGGTAAACTTATCACCTCGCAATGCTTCTATTCATTGCCTACCTTTAGTAACTCGATAAGCCTCGCGGTAACAGAGCGCGCCGATGCTCAGGGAGATCGCGATCCGAAAGAATATTGGAAAGAAATTTTTGACTCAGATCGAACTGAAGAAAACGAAGAAGGAGAGGAAAAAGAAGCGGCACCCTTGCGAGTTGAAGGGATTGGTGATGAAGCGTTTTGGTCAGGCAGTCGAGTAGGAGGCGCGCTCTACGTGTTGAAGAACGACAAATACTTGCGTGTGAGCATCGGTGGTTCCGATGATCAGGAAACCAAAATCAAAAAGTTGAAGGCTCTCGCTGTGAAGGCAATCGCTCGTCTGTAATAACTTCCACGACGACCCAGTTTGTAGGGGGCGTCCCTCATGGGCGCCCCTTATGTATTTGATTTACGCAGCAACACAGGGGGCCCACGGAGGGACGGCCCTACAATGGGCTCGGGGAATTTGTTAATCTAAGCTCACGAAAGGTCATCAGGAGCTTCAAACATTATGACCTCTAAAGCACCCCTCAAGACCGAACTTTCTCCAGCAACTCTGGCTGTGCATGGTGGCGAGCGTCACGACGAACAGCCTTTTGGAGCCGTGGTCTCTCCGGTATTTCATTCGTCAACTTACAGCTTTGGAAACTTCGACGAGATGCGTCGTTACTCGCGCGGAGAACTGGCTGAGGCTTACTTCTATTCGCGTTATGCCAATCCCACCGTAGCTGAGGTGGAACGAAAGATCGCATCCCTCGAAGGCGCGGAGGAGTGTGTGGTTACGTCGTCAGGCTCAGCGGCCACGTTCTGTGCGTTGGCTGCTCTTTGTGAAGAAGGCGATGAATTGATCGCATGCGATTCGATTTATGGTGGCACAACCAAGATTCTGAAAGAGCTATTCGCGCGGTTTGGCGTGCAAACAAGATTCATAACCTTGGATGAGATTCCAAAACTTCCCGAGATTGTCAGCGAGCGTTCCAGGGTTTTCTGGTTCGAGTCACCAGCAAACCCAATCAACCGCGTTGTCGATTTGTCTGAAGCCAGCAAAGCTGCGCGCGCTGCAAATGTGTTTTCGATAGTCGATAACACATTTGGTACGCCAATTCTTCAACAACCGTTGACGTTTGGCATCGATGCTGTAATGCACAGCGCGACCAAATACCTTGGTGGTCATACCGATCTGACAGCAGGTGCCATTGCAGGTAAAAGCGAGTTCATTCAGCGAGCGCGTCGAATTTCCGTCCTCGTCGGAAGCACGCTCGATCCTGCGGCTGCGTATTTACTAGCAAGAGGAATTAAGTCAGCAGATGTTCGGGTGCGAGCCGCTAGTGAGAACGCATTGAAACTCGCTCTCGCGCTGGAGAAGCATCCGAAAATTGCGCGTGTGTACTATCCCGGGCTTCAGAGTGATCCCGGGCATCAGATTGCTCGACGCCAGATGACTGCTTTCGGCGCAGTTGTCGCAGTTGATCTCGTTGGGGGAGAACCGGAGGCAGAAGTACTCTTCGATTCTTTCAAACTAATCCGCCCGGCTCCTTCGCTCGGAGGAGTCGAAACTCTTGTCAGTTACCCTCTCTATTCTTCCCATGCGGGATTCTCAGATGAGCAGCTTAGAGCCGCGGGCGTGTCAGCCGCGACCGTGCGTTTTGCGGTGGGAATCGAAGCTGCGGATGACATCATCGCCGATATCACCCAAGCCCTCGACAGAATTTAAGAGTGTGGCATGGCCGAACAAACACGAGCCGGCGCTGTTTCAAGAATTGTGCATTCGCACTCTCATAGTCCCACACACGGCAGAGTGACGGACAGTCAGCGTCGCCTAACCGTCGTGCTGGTCCTTACGGCCTTTTACTTCGTTGCAGAGCTCGCAGGTGGACTATGGTCTGGCTCTTTGACTCTACTTGCCGACGCTGGTCACATGCTGACCGATGTAGCGGCGTTGGCATTGGCTCTGCTTGCGGTCTGGTTTGGCTCGCGTCCGGCTACTTCTAAGAAGACATTTGGTTATTATCGATTGGAGATAGTAGCAGCGTTGGTCAATGGCGTGGCCCTAGTCCTCATTTCTCTCCTCATACTGTATGAAGCATATAAACGATGGTCCGAGCCACCGCCGGTTCGAAGCAATGTTGTGATCGCCGTCGCACTTGGAGGCCTCCTGGTGAATCTCGTAAGCGCTTGGATTCTGCGAGGAAGACATGAAGTCGATCTAAACATTCGCGGTGTGTGGTTACACGTGGTGAGTGACGCTCTCGGTTCTGTCGCTGCGATCGTCGCTGGAATTCTGATGGCTGCTTACGGTTGGTACCTCGCAGATCCACTTTTCAGCGTTTTCATAGCGCTTCTTATTGTGTGGAGTTCGTGGAAACTAATTGGCGAGTCCACGAATGTCTTGCTCGAAGGTACTCCTGCACATATCAACCTCGCCGCAGTAGAGACGGCGATCCTGGAGACAACGGGAGTGGATGATGTGCATGACCTGCATATCTGGACCATAACGTCTGGACGCGATGCCCTGAGCGCACATGTGATACATTCACGCTCAATTTCACAACCAGAATTACTGAGGGACTTGCGGATCAAACTGCACGAACAATTTGGAGTGGATCATCTCACCATCCAGATGGAAACGCCGGAGTTTGAAGACGAGACATTCCATTTCTGCCATGCAGGCACGGCTTGCTTTCAATCTAAGCGCAGTTGAGATCGTTTCTTAGCTTCTTATCTGCTTCCTTAAAACAGGCGGCATAAGGCAATGGAAATCAACCTGCTGTTAAATCTCGATTTACGAGAGCAGGCGGCTCTACAGGCAGCGCTCGTAACGCATGGCGCGCCTGATTGCCTCGTCACTCTGGCCCTCACCGGTGCTTGTCGAATTGCATCGCTTGAAGAAGCGCGGCAACTGCGGAAATGGCTCGCCGATGCGCGTACTGCCGGTGAAACCGACTTTGCCTCGTTGCACGTCATTGAGCGGGCCCTCGTGCAGTTTGGCCTCTAAAGTTCTCACGCGCTTTGCGCGTCTAACATGTCAACTATTGATCTTGCCTATGGTGGTACTTCTCTTCCGTTAAGTTATGAGGAAAGCCGCTTTCAAGTACTTGCTAAAGACGAATCCGACGAACATCCGTTGAGTGATGTTGAGATTGGCAGTGCGTTGGACTCGCCAATCTCGTCGCCACCGTTGGACGAGATCTTATCTGCAGGGGAATCAGTTCTAATCGTTGTTTCTGACGCTACAAGAGCTACCGGCAGCGCGCAGATCACGAATCTGGTCGTCCGACGGATAATTCAGAACGGAATCTCGCCTTCGGACATCGCAATCATATTTGCCACTGGTATCCATCGGCGAGTTACGGACCAGGAAAAGCGCGAGCTGCTTACACCGTTCATCGTTCAAAGACTCCGCACGCTAGATCATGAGCCGCACAATCCAGAAGAATTGATCTCCTTAGGACGCAGCAGCAAGGGTACGGAGATTCAACTCAATAAAGCTCTGCGCGAATTCGATCACGTCATTGTTACTGGTGGTATTTCTTTTCATTATTTCGCGGGTTTTACCGGCGGACGCAAATCGATTTGTCCTGGTCTAGCAGGTGCTCAGACCGTGCGCGATACACACGTTCTCGCGCTTGACTTCGAAAACGGCGGTCGACGAAAAGGAGTAGCTACTGGAGTTCTTGATGGAAACGCAGTTCATTTCGCATGCGAAGAAATTGCTGAGAAAGTAAATCCTTCTTTCAGTATTAACTCAGTTGTGGACCACCGCGGTCGTGCGGTTCGCGTGCACGCCGGAGACTGGCGGAAAGCGCATCGCATCGCCTGTGACGAGTATCTTTCCAAGCACTCGCTGCAGATCGAGGAAAAGCGTGACGTGGTGATTGTCAGTTGCGGGGGCTCTCCTTACGACGTCAACTTAATTCAGGCACATAAGGCTTTGGAGATGGCACGTTATGCTTGTCATGAAGGTGGCACTATTCTCGTTCTGGCCGAATGCAAGGAAGGGTTGGGAAGGCCTGATTTCCTGAAATGGTTTTCGGCAAGCAATTCTAGCGAGCTCGAAATGCGTTTGCGTAATGAGTACGAAGTAAATGGGCAGACAGCATGGGCATTGCTGACGAAAGCAGAGCGATTCCGGATCATACTTGTCTCGCAATTGCCGGATGAGGAAGTTGCTAAGATGAAGATGGTTCCGGCGACCACTCTTGATGAGGCCATATCCAAAACTGATATGAGATCCAACGGTTACATTCTTCCCTATGGAGCGAAGTTCTTGCCGACTGTACGAAACGCTCGTTAGTTTAAGTATTGCTACTCTGAGATGTGCGAATTAGAATCGCGGCCCGTTATCTTTATACGACGACACAGTGGAGGCGAACGGTGAAAACGATCAATCTCGTAGTTGTTCTCGCGATGTTGAGTGTGGGACTTGTCAACGCACGTGCTCAACAGCCCGCTGCTAATCAGGACCAACGTGTTTCGCTTTCTCAGCCAGCGATCGCGTTAGATGCGACCGGGGCCGCAGCACTCGAATCCACGTTGAAAACATCGTCACCGAGCGGCGCGTCTGATACTCCCGTTACCAACATTCGCATAGTCGTGAAGAATGTTAGCCCTATCTATTATTCGTACGTTTCGGGGATCGCTACCTTTTATGACTCATCGGGAATTCGATGTGCTGAGGGAATTTTCAGCGCGGATGTGCTCGCGCCAAACGAATCCGTTGAGACCGACACCCCAGGAATCCGAATTAGATGTGCACCGGGCTCGTGGCGTGTGGTAGCTACGAATCTAGTCCCGAGAGCACTAGCTCCAATCACTCCTACGGTTTTGGGTTCGTCAAGTAATTTTTTGATCAGCGTGGATGGAGAAGAGCATCCAATTCAGATTGATAAACCAATGGTGCTTACGTTGGGTGATACTCGGCGGACGATCCTCCTGAAAAGAGCTCCGTGATTAAATCAGAGGTCAGAGGTCAGAGGTCAGAAATCAGAAATCAGAAATCAGAGATCAGAGGCCAGAGGTCACAGGTCGGAACAGATTGCGGGGCTTCTGACGTCTGATCTCTGACTTTTGATCGCTGACCTCTGACCTCTGGCTTGACCGATGTTGCTTACAGTTCTAGCATCACAACAAAAAGATCAACTTCGGGCGAGGAGCTACGTGTATGGCTGAGAAGAAAAAATGTGTTCATGGACCTTGCGATTGTATGGTGGACGACGGAACGAAGTATTGCAGCGAGTATTGTGAAGATGCGGTAAAGGCGAAGGTGATGGAAATCGGATGCGGCTGCGAACATCCGGCCTGTGAAGGTTCCTGATCTTTGCCCTGCCCTTTCACCAGACTAAAACTGAATTTCCCCCGCCGAGATTCCTGCGTCTAACTCTCCTTTCGTTCCAATAACAATTCAGCATTGTATTGAATCTTGCCCCGCAAGTGCTGGTGGCAACGTGCATTGCCGCCACGAAAGAAGGCGGGTTAGAGTACTTTGAATGAAGCTGCTGAGAACTTTGCTCGAACTACAACGACTGAAGCGACTTGATCGCACGGGCTGGACCTTGCGTGGGCTCCCCAATGGAACTGAATCTGTTGCGGCTCATTCTTTTGGGGTCTGTGTGACGGCGATGCTTTTAGCTGATGAGCTGTTGGCACGCGGCGTTCCTGTCAACATGGAGATCCTCTTGCGAACAGCAATCATGCACGATTGGGCAGAAACCAGAGTTGGTGA
>JBKPAL010000149.1:0-22522 GCA_046726395.1 Acidobacteriota bacterium | reverse complement strand
CGTCGCTCGTAACACCGCCACGCGATACGCCGAGCTGGCTGCCATCTGAGGACCATTCGAACCAGAAGATTTGATCCGAGTTGAAATCGATTTCTCCAGGCTCCGCAGGCACTTCCGAATGAGGGGTATGGGAGGCGGGTCTTTTCCCAGGATGGAAACGATCCCCTGGTTGGGCGTCTCCCTAAAAAGGCACGCGACCGGTCAACATTTCGTAGAGCACGACAACTAAAGAATCAAATGTCAGTGCGCATGTCCACCTCGGATTTGCGCGCCTGTTCCGGTGACATGTATTGCGCCGTGCCCATCAACATTCCCTCCACTGTGGTAGACACTCACTATCCGTTTGGTTGGACCTCGCAATGCCGGTCACCTCGAGCAATGCAAAATCTCTGGTAATTAAAGGGAATTACGCGCCGAGTTCACAACTCTCAAGGTACAGGCATTGCTGATGGTGATTACGGAACAGGCTGGGAAGTACCGCCAGACACTCTCGACATATCTACTGAGGTAACCAAATGTCAGCATGGCGACCGCAAGTGAGTGCATTGATGCTGATAATCACATTCCTGACTGTGGCTCGGGCGCAGGAAATGGAAGTAATAAAGGTAGGGATCGACCTGGTGACAATAAACATCGCGGTTGCCGACCGTGACAAGCACCCAGTCACTGGTCTGAAGGCGAGGGACTTCCGCGTGAGCGAAGAGGGGCTGCCTGTTGACTTGGAGTTCTGCGACGCCGAAGGACCAGCAACGATAGTGTTTGTGGTCGATACTTCATCTTCGATGGCGAACGAGAAGTGGAAGAAGCTGCGTGCAGGGCTCAAGGAGTTTCTGACCACGGCGCGTGAAGACAACGATTACTCACTCGTTGTCTTCAGCGATACTCCGCGTTTGGTCTTGCGATCCGCGACTGCCGATGAGCTGTGGCGTAGCTTCGATCGCTTGAAGCCGTCCGGCGACACAGCCCTTTATGATGGCGTGTTGATGGGGCTGGAGACCTTGCGAATGGCGCACCACCGCTACCGGGCACTCGTTCTTCTCTCCGACGGACAGGATAACTGCAGCCATAGCGATCTCCAGAATGTAAAGCGGGAAGCTGCCACCCGTAGGGCAACCATCTACACAGTTGGAATCCGCCCCAACAGACTTAACAATTACCTGATGGACTTTGAGATGGAGGGCAAGGAGATTCTTGCGCAGCTGGCTGCTTCCACGGGAGGCTTGTCCAGCTTCCCGAATCCCAATGAGATCCCCAAGGCGCTAAAACGCATCCACGCTGACGTGAACAGCCAGTACACACTGGGTTATTACGCACACGAAAAGTCTCCTGGTTGGCGAAGCATTCACGTCAGCGTCGTATCTAGCGAACGTCGCCTTAACTTGCGATATCAGGAGCAGTATTTGAGAAGGTAACGCGGGATGCTATGTCATGTGGTAGCAGAGTTGAGCTCGATCACTTTGTGAGCCAACCACCCAGCGCGGAATCATGCACGACAATCGTCTGTGAGCGCTCTGGTCCAGTCGATACCAAGCCAATCTCAACGCCAATCTGATCAGAAAGATACTCAACATAACGTCGCGCGTTCGGAGGCAACGCATTCATCTCGGTGAGTCCCACCGTTGAGACCTTCCAGCCAGGAAGAGTGGCATAAACTGGCTTAACTCGGCGCAGATCCTGGGACACTGGCGGCAAAGACTCGCATGCGCGCCCATCAAGCGTATATCCGATACAGACTTTAATTTCGTCCAACGCGTCAAGCACATCGAGTTTCGTGAGTGCAACTGAAGTGAACCCATTAATCTCTGCCGCATAACGCGTCGCGAAAGCGTCAAACCAGCCGCAACGCCGGGGACGACCAGTCGAAGCACCATACTCACGTCCACGTTCTCGAATCATCTGGCCCAACTCCGCTTCACCTTCCAACATTTCGGTAGGGAAGGGACCCTCGCCAACACGGGTCGTGTAGGTTCGCACAATTCCAAGCACTCCGGTAAGTCTATTAGGCGCGAGACCGGTTCCTACAATTGCACCTCCAGCCGTAGTGTTTGAGGAGGTAACGAAGGGATACGTGCCCTGGTCCACATCGAGCAGGGTTGCCTGCGCGCCTTCAAGCAATATCGATCGATTCTCGGAGGCAGCAACGTTGAGGTAATGCGTCGTATCACCGACGAATGCGCCGAGACGCTCGGTAAGGGCAGACATTTCGTTGAAGATCGCGGTTGCATCAAGCTTCTCCCCGCCATACGCCATGATGATCCGATTCGCGTCCTCGAGATTTCGCTCAATTCTCGAACGCAGCACCTCTGGCACGAGCGCATCAGCGGTGCGTATACCGCGTCGCCCTGCCTTATCTTCATAAGCTGGACCGATGCCCCGCAAAGTGGTTCCTACTTTTTCGTTTCCCAACCTCTCTTCGCTAGTGTGATCCAGCGCACGGTGGTAGGGAAGAATCAGATGAGCGCGCGAACTAATCTTGACTCTGTCCGGTGAGACTTCAATGCCTTGAGCGATGAGCCGATCGGCTTCCTCAAAGAATGCCTTCGGATCGATGACCATGCCGTTGCCGAGCACGCAGGTCTTACCTTTGTGCACGATTCCCGAGGGAAGGAGATGAAGTACGAACGACTGATCGCCCACCTGTACGGAGTGACCAGCGTTATGGCCCCCTTGGTAGCGCACAACAATATCGAAGTGCTCGGCAAGAAGATCGACGATCTTTCCCTTACCTTCATCGCCCCACTGGGCACCGATAACAACTACGATTTTACTCATAACAAATCTGGTCTTTGGCCTTGGGGTTTTGGTCTCGGTTCGTTCTCGTACGTCACCTGGTTGTGGTCGTCCGCGGTCTTTAGTGTTCCTTCGTACTATTTCGTGGATCGTTGTGGAAAGTTACCGACAAATACGATCCAGGAAATCACACGAACCACACGAACCATCAAAGACCCAAAGACCTAAGACCAAAGACCCAAGGCCAGCCTTTAGCTTGCTCGTTCCAACTTCACCGGCTTCTCAATGAAGTAATAACTGCACGTGCCTTTGACTTCGCGAATGTCTCGGCTCTCTATAGGAAACAGACGGCAAGAATTCGGCCGGTTCTCGTAGATCCCACAAAGAGTAGTGCCATCAGAATTCTTTTTCAGAAAAGGACACTTAAAGAGCAGCTCACAACAGGCACCACAGCGATTACATTCTCCACGTCGCAGCGCAAGAGCAGCCACCATCTCCTGCTTTCGGAAGTTTGTGTTCAAGAAACGCCGGAGCTTGCCTTGTGCCTGACGAGCTCGCAAACGCGCATCCTCGACTTTACGCGAACGTAAGCGCTCGGCTAGCCGATCTTCAAACGATCGTTGACGGGCGATAGCCGCAGCGCGGATTGATTTCATTGATGCCGGACGTTTCAGAGTTTTTCTCTTTCGCGGAACACACATGTGGCGCGAACCATCAACCAAAAGGAAAGTCCGCGCCACAACAGAAACCACCTTACACAGTTGCCGCGCCTACATGCTTGTCAAGCATTCTGGAAATCGCTTCTTTCGAAGTTGCGCCTACAACTCGCTCTTCCTCTTTGCCGCCTTTGAAAAGGATCAACGTAGGAATTCCTTTGATCCCATAGCGCTGCGAAATCGAGGGGTTGTCGTCAACGTTCAGCTTGACCACCCGGGCACTGGCAATGTATTTCTCCGCGACTGCTTCGACGGTAGGAGCCAACATACGACAGGGCGCACACCAGGCAGCCCAGAAATCCACCAAGACTGGTTTATCGGATTGCAGCACATCTTTCTCAAAACTGGTGTCGCTGACTTCCGTTATGTGCTCACTCATTCCAAATCTCCTTATGTCCTAAATCGATGTTGAGTTGCGGCAGCGATAGAGTTTTGAACTGCCGACAAAAGCTAAGTTTCGATTTAAAGATTGATTACGTGCTGGTAGAACTCTAGATACTTCGCAGCAGCGGCTGTCCACGAATTATCAACACTCATCCCGTTCCTCTGAATCTTCTGCCACTGCTGCGGCTGACCATAAAAGTATAAGGCTTCCTGAATTTTATCAAGCAGCGCCGCCGACCTATATTCATAGAACTTAAAGCCCGTTCCTGTCCCTGTTTTGGATTCGAAAGTCTGTACCGTATCGTCGAGTCCACCAGTGGCTCGAACTATAGGGACAGTGCCGTATCGCATGCTGTACATCTGATTTAAGCCGCACGGTTCATAGAGGGACGGCATCAGAAACATGTCGGCTCCAGCTTCGATTTGATGAGCCAAAGCTTCACCTGCATATCCCACGTAGATGCCTACCTGGTTTGGGGCGCTATCGTGCCATCGTTGCAGAAACATCTCGTACTGAGTTTCACCCGCGCCGAGCGCGACAACCCGACAACCCAGTCTGATTATTTCGCCCGCGATCTCGCGAATAAGATCGTAGCCTTTTTGGCGAACGAGTCGCGAGATGATCGCAAGAACGGGAGGCTCCAAATTTGGATTAAGTCCGAATCGGCGGAGAAGATCTGCTTTGCAAGTGCGCTTACCAGAAAGGTCATTAATCGAGAAGTGAGCAGCAATATTTGGGTCCGTTTCGGGGTTCCAGACTTCGTAGTCCACACCGTTTGTAATTCCCACTAACCGTGAGCTACGTGCGCGCAACAGCCAATCCAAGCTATTTCCTTGTTCAGGCGTTTGTATCTCCTGTGCGTATTTCGGACTGACAGTGGTTAAGGCGTCGGCTGCAACGATCCCGGCTTTTAAGGACGAAGCCATCCCGCGCAGCATGAAGTCATCAGTATCGGGCCGATCACCAAAGCCGAGCCACCACAGCTCTTTGGGATCGAAGAGACCCTGGTATGCGAGGTTGTGGATGGACATCACACTCTTGCTATGTTTGAAAAACTCTTCGTACAGCCGACGCTTCCGGAGTTCTACGATTGCAAACCCACACGGCCAGTCATTTCCCTGAACAATGTCAGGACGCCAATCGAGATGTTTGAAAAGCGCGACGGCAGCACGGCTGAAGAACGCAAACCGCTCGTGGTCGTCTCCATGACCATATATTGCTGGCCTCGCAAAATATTCGGGCGCTTCGATTAGATACGCCGGGAAACCGCCGGCATCACTTTGCCAGACGCGCGTCGGGCGCATGCGACCACGCCACTCAACACTGACACCTTCGATGACTGTAGAGTTCAGCAGACCGCGGTCCACTTGATCATGAAGCGGCAGAATCGCGATAGCGTCTACGTGATGTGTTCTTAGGGCTTTAGGTAGTGCACCCGCGACGTCGGCGAGGCCGCCGGTTTTGGCAAACGGAACAACCTCTGACGAAAGGATCGCGACGCGCATCACCAGGCACTTGCGGGCGGATAAATGAGTGAAGAGAACTCGCTACATTTCATTTCGGATTTGAGGGGCAACTGCGGCGGTCCACACAAAAAGAGGGATGAAAGGCGAACCGGCAGTGGTGCCGCGATCAACTTTCATCCCAGCTGCTTAGCTTTGCATTGAAGCGAGAAATTCTGCGTTCGATTTGGTTTTCTCTAACCGCTCGAGCACGACTTCCATCTGCTCCACGGGTGAGAGCGGATTAAGAACGCGTCTCATCACCCATATTCTGTTCAAGTCTTCTTTGCTGATCAGCAACTCTTCCTTGCGTGTTCCCGAGCGCTGCAGATCGATTGCCGGGAACAATCGCTTGTCGCTGAGACGACGATCGAGATGAATTTCGCTGTTGCCGGTACCTTTGAACTCCTCAAAGATCACGTCATCCATACGAGATCCAGTATCGATAAGCGCGGTCGCGATAATGGTCAATGAGCCGCCTTCCTCGATGTTCCGCGCCGCACCAAAGAATCGCTTCGGTCGTTGTAGCGCGTTCGAGTCGATACCACCGGAAAGGATCTTTCCACTGGGTGGCACCACGGCGTTGTGGGCTCGAGCCAATCGAGTTATGGAATCAAGCAGGATCACTACGTCGCGCTTGTGTTCCACGAGACGCTTGGCCTTTTCAATCACCATGTCTGCGACTTGAACGTGCCGAGTTGGCGGTTCATCAAAAGTCGATGAAATGACTTCGCCGTTGACCGACCGCTGCATATCGGTGACTTCTTCTGGTCGCTCGTCAATGAGCAGAACAATCAAAGTCACTTCCGGATGGTTCTGAGTGACGGAGTTGGCGATTGTTTGCAGCAACATCGTCTTTCCCGTGCGTGGCGGCGCGACGATCAATGCACGTTGACCCTTACCTAAAGGAGTCACTAGGTCAATCACTCGTGCAGAAAGGTTCTCTGAAGTCACCTCCATCCGCAGCTGCTCATCTGGATAAAGAGGAGTCAGGTTGTCGAAGAAGACTTTCTCGCGCGCTTGATCAGGTGATTCGAAATTTATCGCCTCAACTTTGATTAGCGCGAAATAGCGCTCACCCTCTTTCGGCGGTCGAATCTGTCCGCTGACTGTGTCGCCGGTTCGCAAATCGAACTTGCGAATCTGTGACGGTGACACATAGATGTCATCGGGTCCGGGAAGATAGTTGTATTCAGGTGCGCGCAAGAAACCGAAACCATCGGGTAAGGTCTCCAACACACCTTCGGAAAAGATCAAACCACTCTTCTCAGTTTGCGCCGCGAGTACTTTGAAGATGAGCTCCTGCTTGCGCATGCCGGTCGCGCCAGGAACATCCATGCCTTTGGCAATGGACGTAAGCTTGGAGATTGACATTTCCTTCAGATCGGCAAGATTGAGGAAGCCTTCGTCGCGGTGTTCGCGTCCGTCTCGGCCTTCCTTTTCCGGAGCCTCGGCGGTAGCTATGGAAGTTCCGTTATCCTCTCCATTACCGTCGTTGTTGCTCGCGCTGGAAGCGCGTGAACGTGTTCTCTGTGACATATCAGTTCGTCTCTTATTAATCTGCCGTCTCAAAACTCAAGCATGACGGCGGTTGGCTTTTTAACTCGTGGAGTTGAGAAGTTGGAATGACTAATGCGGCAAACAGGGGACGCATGTGGGCGTCGAGGTGTGCCGCTCATTTGCGAGGCAGAAGCTTTCCTTCCCGAACGATGTTCTCACAAGTATTCCTCGATCTGAGCGGGGGTTGACCTCAGCACCTTTGAGATGCCGGGTCGTCCGCCGCCGTGGCCTAGATCACTAAGATTTATCAAGGGGGCTGAGAATTCGGAATTAGCCGTTACCAATGGGTTCTTTTTATCGAACAAATTAAGCTACGCGTGAAATTCTGTTCAGTGCGTTTTCGATCACGCGCCAGACTTCCTCTCGTCCACGGCCCGTCTTCGCAGAGTAGGGTACCACCCTGGACTTGCCGAACACGCTCTGGGCGCGTCCGATACTCTCTCGCAACTCATTGTTAGACAGCTTATCGGATTTCGTGGCAACTATTAAGAGCGGCTTTTCTTTGTGCTGAAGCCACTGGTGAAGTTGCAAATCCAGTTTTGTGGGTTCGTGGCGCGAATCTACGATATGAATTGATAGCACAAGCTGACTGCGCTTTGCAAGGAAGGTAGTTGCCATCTCTCCCCAGCTTGATCGTATGTTTTTTGGCACGCGCGCGTACCCGTAGCCAGGTAAATCAACAAAGCGAAAGACACCGTTTATTTCAAAGAAGTTTAGCGACTGTGTCCTTCCTGGAGTGGATGACGTGCGAGCCAGGCCAGCCACTCCAAGAAGGGAATTGATCAAACTTGACTTGCCTACATTTGAACGACCGAGAAAGGCTATTTCGGTTTTCAGGTCAGCCGGCCAATCGGCTTCTTTAAAAGCGCTTTTAATGAACTCAGCGCTGCGTACTTTCATCGCTCTTGAGCAGATTAATTGCACTGAGGCCTTAAACTTCGGCGGTTGCGGTTTTCGCCGCTCGCTGTTCGCGCATCGCCATTAACTGTTTCATTCGTTCTCGCATGTTAGCGAGTCGTTCGTCGATGTCAGGTATACGCCGTACAGCCGTCTCCAGGTTTTCCAAATAGTTTGGAATGCCGAAAGTACTGCGCATCTCAGGTAAAAACGGAGCAAGTTTTGAGTAAACAAATATGTGCTCTCCGTTTGCATCATTGAACATTTGCTCGTCGATCGCGCCGTGGTTTACGAACGAGGCGGCCATGTCCCAGTAGGAAACCACCATCCGATAGTAGCCGCTCTTATCTCCAATCATTACTTCTATAAAGTCTTGGACGCTTTGGGGATTGAAGGTAAAGAACCAGGAACGCGCTTCTCTCATAACTGCCTCGCGCCTGAGATCATAGAGCTTGAGTATTAGGCTTGCATCATCGTGTTTGCTCATTTCGCTCTCCTAAGTGGAATTGAGATGAAGGTCGTGCGCATATATCACTTGCGTCACACGAATGCCGCACGAATCAAGGTCGATAGGTTCGTTAAAATCGACCTCAAATCGAGCTCAGGTAATTACCCGTGAATCGGAACTGTTAGCTGGTTTGAATTCCTTGAGAAGGTTGTTCAGTCGTCCAGAGTGGCGGCGCTTCATCTGTAGCCGCTTCGGTCGGGCATACATCTTCAAGCGCCAGTGCCAACACTTCATCGATGGTTTCGACAAGGTTTATGTTGAGCGCGCTTCGTACCTCTTCGGGTAACTCAGTCAGATCCTTCTCGTTATCCTTTGGAAGAATGATCGTGTCGATTCCAAATCGATGTGCAGCCAGTAATTTTTCTTTCACTCCGCCGATCGGAAGCACTTTCCCACGCAAAGTGATCTCGCCCGTCATGGCAACATTCTTTCTTACAGGAGCTCGGCTCAGTGCTGATGCCATTGCTGTAGCCATTGTTATCCCAGCGGAAGGTCCGTCTTTGGGAATGGCTCCTTCAGGAATGTGGATGTGGAGATCACGTTTGCGAATGAAATCGAGACTCATACCCAGGCGCTCCGCACGTGCTTTGATGCACGTCAGCGCAGCTTGAGCAGATTCCTGCATCACGTCGCCCAGTTTGCCAGTCAGTGTCACGCCGCCCCGACCCTTAACGAGCGTTGTTTCGATCTGTAAAACCTCGCCGCCGATCTCAGTCCATGCAAGGCCGGTAGCAAGGCCAATCTCACTCGAAGCTGCGACCCCCTGCTGGCGAAACTTTATCGGTCCAAGCATGTCCCGAACTCTCGCAGCATCGACGATATCTTTTGCGCCCTCTGAAGGAGTTTCGGAAACGAACTTGCGCGCCAGTTTGCGGCAGCAGGAACCGATCTCTCGTTCGAGGTTGCGCACGCCAGCTTCACGCGTGTAGTGACGAATGATTTCGAGCAGACCTTCATCTGTGAAATCAAACTGTTCCATTCGCAAGCCGTTACTTTCAGCCTGTTTGGGCACCAAATGCCTTTTGGCGATCTCGAGTTTTTCTCTCTCGGTGTAACCAGAGAGGCGCAGGATCTCGAGGCGGTCCTGAAGCGCAGGCGGAATCGTGTGCAACACATTCGATGTAGCGATGAAGAACACCTTCGACAAATCATATTCGACGTCGAGGTAATGATCTTGGAATGTGTGGTTCTGTTCTGGATCGAGTACTTCCAATAAGGCAGCGCTCGGGTCGCCACGAAAATCCGCGCCAAGTTTGTCCACCTCATCCAGCAATAAAACCGGATTGACAGTGCCGGCCTTCTTCATCATCTGAATGATCTGACCTGGCAGGGCCCCGATGTACGTCCGTCGATGACCTCTTATTTCCGCTTCATCGCGTACGCCGCCGAGTGACAATCGGACGAACTTGCGACCAGTGGCTCGAGCGATCGATTTACCAAGACTTGTTTTACCGACGCCCGGAGGACCAACGAAACAGAGAATCGAGCCGCGCGGATTCTTCACCAATTGCCGAACGGCTAGATACTCGAGGATGCGCTCTTTGATTTTTTCCAAACCGTAGTGGTCTTCGTTCAGTACTTCTTCGGCCTTGACGAGATCTTTGATCTCTTTGGATTTCTGTTTCCACGGCACACTGACTAGCCAGTCAATGTAAGTGCGCGAGACGGTACCTTCGGCAGACATCGGCGGCATGGCCTCGAGACGGTGCAACTCCTGCATCGCTTTCTCTTTGGCTTCGTCGGTCATGCCGGCGTCTTCAATCTTCTTTTTCAGTTCCTCGAGCTCAGCTTTTTCATCTTTGCGCCCGAGTTCTTTATGAATTGCCTTGATCTGCTCGTTTAAGTAGTACTCCTTCTGAGCTTTCTCCATCTGCCGCTTAACGCGCGTTTGGATAGTGCGATCGAGTTGTCGTTTCTCGATCTCGAGTTCGAGTAGTTCAATCAAGCGTTGCAGCCGGGCTTGAGTTGAGAAAAGTTCGAGCAGCCCTTGTTTGTCTTCGACTGAAGTTCGTAACTGCGAAGCCAGTGCATCGGCCAGATGAGACGGATCCTGGTTGCGCATTGCGGTTTGCAAAGCATCGGTTTGAGTATCCGGTGCGAGCCGCAAATGCTGTTCGATCAACTGTCCAACTTTTTGAATGAGAGCGTCGAGGCGAGTTCCTTCTTCGTTGACGACGGGAGCGCGTTTGACGAGAGCCATGAATGCGCCCTCGCTGTTCTCAACCCGAACCGTCGTTGCGCGTTCGCGACCTTCGACTACAACTTTGATCTGACCGTTTTCCTGCTTCTGAGACTGGAGAATCCGACCCAGAGTGCCAACACCATAGATCTGTTCCGGCGATGGTTCATCAACTGTCGCGTCGTGTTGCGTCGCCAGAAAAATCGTGCGGTCCGATGCCAAGGCCTGTTCGAGGGCGCGCACAGAGCCAGGTCGACCGATCTTAAAAGCGACTTTCGTAAAGGGGAATATGACGACATCGCGGATCGGTACCATCGGGTACCAAACGACGTCGGAAGGGGCACGATCTGAGTATTCTTCCATGGTTTTCGAGGAACTTTTGAACGCCTTTTTCGCGAAAGGGCGAGCCGCTAATTGCCGTCTCGCCCTCTCTTAGAAGACGGCTAATTGTAAATCATTTCCCAAGGGGTGTCACTTGGGTCCTTGTAAAAACCTGACCAATTGAAGGTCCACTAGGACGATGTATTCCCGCCCTGATTAATTTGAAAGCCCGGGATCAAGGCGACGTATAAATGGAAGCGGGCGCAGCCGGTCAGCTAACAACGTAGGGCGATTGAGGAGAGAAAACGAGTATCAGGCAGCTGCGCCGTCGACGCCAGTCAATCCTTCGCCGGGTATCGCACGGCGACGTTCCACCATCTCGCTAGTAATGACAAATTCTTTGATGCGCTTCTGGGAAGGTAGGGTATACATCGCGTCGAGCAGCAGTTCTTCCAGGATCATCATGAGGCCACGAGCGCCCACTTTTCGCTCGACCGCCTGACGCGCAACGTACTTCAAAGCGTCTTCTGTAAACTTCAGTTTTACGTTATCGAAATCGAATTTCTTTTGATACTGCTTGACCAGAGCATTCTTTGGCTCCGTAAGTATCTTGATCAGCGCGCCTTCGTCGAGTTCATGAAGGACGCCGCATACGGGTAGTCGCCCAACAAACTCAGGTATCAACCCGAAACGGATCAGGTCTTCCGGTTGAACTTGACCTAGCACTTCCGAATGGCGCGCGGGTCCAGTCTTAAGTTCCGCGTGAAAACCGAGCGACTTATTTCTTAACCGGCGCTCAATGACCTTCTCGAGTCCGACGAAGGCTCCACCGCAAATAAAAAGGATGTTAGTTGTGTCGACGGGAAAGAATTCCTGATGCGGATGTTTGCGACCGCCCTGAGGGGGAACGTTGGCCACAGTGCCTTCAAGAATTTTCAGCAATGCCTGTTGAACGCCTTCACCTGAGACGTCGCGGGTGATCGATGGGTTTTCGTCTTTCCGACAAATCTTGTCGACCTCGTCAATGTAAATGATCCCCTGTTGTGCTCGCTCTACGTCACCGTTGGCAGCTTGCAGAAGCTTAAGGATGATGTTTTCTACGTCTTCACCTACGTAACCAGCTTCCGTCAACGTAGTTGCATCAACGATAGTAAAGGGAACGCTCAACATGCGCGCGAGTGTCTGCGCCAGCAGTGTCTTGCCTGTACCGGTGGGGCCGATCAGTAAGATGTTCGCTTTTTGAATCTCAACGTCAGAACGTCGCCGGCCGATCTCGATGCGTTTGTAATGTTGGTAGACCGCAACAGCGAGTCTCTTCTTAGTATCTTCCTGGCCGATCACGTACTCGTCCAAAAAGGTTTTGATCTCTCCGGGTTTAGGAAGCGGTGGTCGAGTGGCTACCGACTCAGCTTGTTGGTCGTCAGTGATGATCTCATTACAGATGTCGATGCACTCATTGCAGATATAAACAGTAGGACCTGCGATGAGTTTCTTTACCTCATTCTGCGACTTACCGCAGAAGGAACAACGTAATGTGTCATCAGTTCTTCTTACCATGCTTCTGAGGGGAGCTCCTGAATTTTATTTGGGAACGACTACCGGCGTGCTGATCTCGTTCGTTGAAACCATCTGGTAATAGTGGCGAACACATTCGTTGCAGATGAAAGCGCTTTTTCCGAGCATCTGTTTAGGGACGCCGGGCAGTGGTTGTGGCGTGCCGGCCATGATGTTTGCAACCTGACCCTTTGATCGTCCGCAGAAGGAGCAGCGAAATCCACGAGCTTTCATCTTAGCTATCATGCCGCGCCTTTCACCAGACGCACATCATTCGCGATGCGCGATCACCTCGTCTATTAAACCATATTCCTTTGCCTGCATGGCAGACATTATTTTGTCGCGCTCAACGTCACGTTCGACTGTTTCATAGGATTGACCGGTGTGCTTAGCCAAAATTTGGGAGGTGAGTTCACGCATGCGAAGGATCTCTTCAGCCTGGATCCGAATATCCGTGGCCTGCCCTTGCGATCCACCCGTCGGTTGGTGAATGAGAATGCGTGAGTTCGGCAAAGCGAAGCGCTTACCTTTCGCTCCTGCCGCCAGCAGCAATGCGCCCATAGAAGCACATTGGCCCACACAGATCGTAGTTACGTCGGGACGAATAAACTGCATCGTGTCGTAAACAGCCATTCCCGCCGTGATCGAGCCGCCGGGCGAATTAATGTAGAGATTAATATCTTTTTCGGGATCCTCGGCTTCGAGGAAGAGGAGTTGAGCAACGATCAAGTTGGCGATCTGATCGTCGATTGGCGTGCCGAGGAAAATGATGTTGTCTTTCAGCAGTCGTGAATAGATGTCAAACGCGCGCTCGCCTCGCGACGTTTGCTCAACGACCATAGGAACTAGAGCCATGTGAACCTCATCAGAAAAAATTTATGAAGCAAGAAGTCTGAATGGAGAAAGAATCTACTCACCGGAAAGTTTGGCCTCAGCTTTCAACGGTGCGCTCTCGTCTTTCTCTTCGCTCCACTGTTCTTCAGTTACGCGAGCATTTTCAAGCAACAAGTCAAGCGCTTTGCGATTGCGCAACCTGTTCGCGATGCTACGTTCGCCACCTTCCTTTGTCAAGACAGCACGCACTTGCTCTTTCGGTTGTCTCGATGCACTTGCAATCGCTTCTAACTCACGTTCAACTTCTTCATCTGAGACTGTGATCTTCTCTTGTTCCGCGATGCGTTCAAGCAACAATGAACCACGAACATCTTCTTCGGCCTGGGCTTTAAGTTCGTCGCGCGCGCCTTCCCAGTTTAGCTCTTGGCTTCGTGGATCGATCCCGCGACCGATCATATCGCGTACTACACTCTCCATCCGATAATTCGTTTGATGATTCACCAGCGTCGTGGGCACTTCGAATTGATGTTCGGCCAAAACAGCTTTCATCAACTCACTTCGAACGCGATGATCGGCTTCCGTCTTAGCTCGAGATTCCAGGTCTGCTTTGATCTTAGATCGTAGCGTTTCCACTGAATCGATCTCCTCGCCCAGACTCTTCGCCCATTCATCATCGAGTTCCGGCAATTCTTTGAGACGTACAGCAGTGACGGTTGCCGAGTAATCAACTATCTTTCCCGCCAGACCTCTTGAAGAGAAATCGTCAGGATAGTTCACCTGGAACGTTCGGTTTTCGTCGACGCGTGTTCCTATTAAGTTGTCTGTAAATTCTTTTTGGACTCCGTCGGCACCGAGAACGACGTCCACGTCCTTAACGTCAATATCTTCTTCTTCTGAATCGACGAACTTTCCGTTGAAATCCACAGTGAGCGTGTCACCAAGCTGAGCCGCTCGATCCTCAACTGGTTCGAGAGATGCTGATGCCTCACGCAGCTCGGCAATTACTCGATCCACATCTACATCAGTAATGGGCCGAACGCGCCGTGACACATCCAGTCCTTTATATTTACTTAATTCAATATTTGGCAGGATTTCAACGTTGACGTGGACACCGAGCGGCGCTTCGCCGAAAGGAGCAGCACCTTCTGAATCCTCCAAATGCACATCGGGTTCTCCAATAGCAGCAAGTGAGTGTTTTTCAATGGCTTCATTGACGGCGTCGGGAATGAGCTCGCGCAATACATCTCCACGAATCTCGTTCTTGAAACGTGTACGGACAACCGATCGGGGCGCGTGGCCCTTGCGAAAGCCCGGAACGTTCACCTGTCGCGCGTAGGTATCGCTTACACGGTTGTAGGTTTCGCGAACCACTTCCGGCTCGATTTCAATCTTTATCTCTTTGCGTGTTGGAGAAACGTCAACCAATTCTGTCTTCATCAAAAATATAAAGCCCGTTCACGACGGGCACCTTTCTGCTTTGGTCTTTCGTTTTGGGCCTTTGGTCTTTGATCTTACGTTCTCGGCTCTTCCTATAATTCTTGGTTCTTTTTGTATGAAACCAAAGACCTAAGACCAATTCCTACAACTGACCACGGACAATTAACAACGAACTTAGTTGGTGCGAAAGGGGGGACTCGAACCCCCACACCTTTCGGTACCAGATCCTAAGTCTGGCGCGTCTGCCAATTCCGCCACTTTCGCACAGTTAGCAATAAGCTGATTTCAACAACAAAAGAGAATAACACGAGCAATTGACGATCGACGATTCGCTCATGACGATTTGGTTATTGACGATCTCTCTGGCGGGTAACTGAAAGTCGACGATCCGCAAATCGTCAATCGGCAATTGTCAATCGTCAATCTATATCACTCTATACGTTGTCTTAGCGTGGCCTAGAAAGTCTTTGCCGGTCTCTTTCTTTACGAGTCCCGACCTTTCGAGTTCGAAATACGCGCGCTGGATCTCACCTCTGTCTACTGAGAGTTTCTGTGCGAGCGCGGCTGGTGTGGGCAGGGTCTCTCCCGAAGGCACTTCCTTGGATCTAATTAAAGTCTCCAACTGGTCGCGGACCTGCAGGTAAACGGGGCCATGCGATAGTTCTTTCAATTGAATGTTCATTTGGAGACCGCATACCCTCCATCAAAGCGTGCGAGTCACTTTCGACAAGGATCTAGGAGAGTCGGGATCGAGACCTTTCGCTTCGGCGAGGAGTGCGGCGAAAAGCTGGCCTGGGATAATGTACGGAATCGGAGCCAGAAACTCATCTATCTCACGCGGCATGATGATGGCCCTCGTACACGAGCTAGCAGTATCGAGATCGCTCGTGATGGCCAGCATGTCTGCATGAAGGTCACGCAAGCTCTCTATCAAATTCTGCACTCCCAGTAGCATCACACCTGGTGGAGCAAACAAAATCACTGGAAAATGCCGTTCGATCATCGCTAGTGGACCGTGAAGGAAATCAGCTGAAGAGAATCGTTCGGCAACGACATAACACGTTTCCATTAATTTGAGCGCGAGCTCATATGCATTCGCGTAAGCCAAGCCCCTTCCTACAACAACGCAGTTCTCCATGAACACATAACGCTGAACGAGTTCTAGTATCGCTGGTTTCTGTTCAAGCGCCTGCGCCGCATAATCAGGAATCCGCTCGTACTGTAAGTTTTGAGATGGATCAGACAGATGCCTCGCGAGCATATAGAAGAGCATCATCTGCCCGGTAAACGTTTTAGTTGCCGCAACGGAGCGTTCACGCCCACCGTGAGTGAGTAACGTCTCATTTACGATGCTGGTCATTGGCGATTGTGCTTCGTTTGTGATGCCAATCGTAAACGCACCAGACGTTCTCGCAGCTTCGAGCACACGATTGATATCTTCACCTTCGCCTGATTGAGAAACACCAACGACGACAGCGCGATCCAACTTCAATTTAACGTTATAGATGGTATGTACAGAGGGTGCCGATAGAGACACAGGAATACCGGTCGTGATTTCGAGAAGGTAGCGACCGAAAAGAGCGGCGTTATCTGAACTGCCTCGCGCCACGAGCACGATCAAGTCGATTTCCCGGCTGCGTAGGAACTGGCCCAGCCTCTCAATCTTCGAAGTCTCGGCCTTAATTGTGGTCGCGAGTGCAGTAGGTTGCTCGGCGATCTCTTGGAGCATCAACGACAAGCGGTGAAACCTCCGGGGATTAGTTATTCAGTTGCATGTTATATGTCCACTGGACCGAAGTCCTGGTTTTCGCAAAATTCCAATGAGCAATTGGCAATTAGCAATCGACAATGATAAATACTGGTCCGTTCGTCCGCAGTAAAAACGTCTTCTTCATCGATGTCAAACACTCTAACACGAATGGAGCCGTCTCCGTCTGTCGTCTACTGAAGTCGTTCAACCGTTCGTCGCTTGGTATTAAAAGTCGCATTACGCGTAACTAATGGAACTGAGAGAACTAACCGTCAAATGATGAATGGAGCTCGTTTATGGAAACCACTGACCAGCGTCAGCGCCTAGTTTCGCTCGATGTTTTCCGCGGTATCACGATCGCAGGGATGGTCCTGGTCAACAATCCAGGTACCTGGAGCACAATTTATTGGCCGTTAGAACATGCGGAGTGGAGTGGCTGGACTCCAACAGATCTCGTTTTCCCTTTCTTTCTTTTCATTGTCGGTGTTGCCATTCCACTGGCATTTGGACGGCGTGTCGATTCGGGTAAAAGTAAACGCGATCTGTATCTGAAGGTAGTCAAGCGTTCCTTGATCATCTTCGCGCTCGGTCTTTTCCTCAACGCCTTTCCTCATTTTGAACTAGCGACACTTCGCATTCCCGGAGTGTTACAGCGAATTGCGGTCTGCTATTTCTTTGCCTCAATCATCTTCCTCAAGACGAGTGTAAAAACACAGATCATCATCGCGCTCGCACTGCTGGTGGTTTACTGGTTACTCATGACGCGAGTAGCGGCACCTGGTTTTACTGCCGGCGACCTTAGCAAAGAAGGAAGTTTGGCCTCTTATATTGATCGACTTGTCTTTGGGCCACACGTATGGGCGCAGGCCAAGGTCTATGATCCCGAAGGAATATTAAGCACAATACCAGCTATCGCAACCACACTGTTTGGTGTTTTAACTGGTCAGTGGATGCGCACCGGTAAATCACCATACGAGAAGGCTGCCGGGTTATTCGCCGCCGGTGTCTGTTGCATCATCGTCGGCTGGATTTGGAACCCATTCTTCCCAATTAACAAAGCGTTGTGGACCAGTTCGTATGTTTTCTTTACCGGCGGAATGGCGATGCAGTTTCTGGCGTTGTGCTATTGGTTGATTGACATTGAAAACTATCGCGGCTGGACCAGGCCGTTCGTCGTCTTTGGCGTGAACGCGATTGCGCTTTATGTCGGGACAGGGATCATGGCTGATCTACTGGGTCTGATCAAAGTACCTAAAGGCGACGGCACCACCACGTCGTTGCACGGCTGGATTTATCAGAACCTGTTTCTGTCGTGGGCTCCGCCTTACAAAGCATCTCTAGCTTTTGCGATAACTTTTGTTCTGCTGTGGTTGGGCTTGATGTGGATCCTCTATTGGCGCAAGATTTTTATCAAAGTCTAAGAGAAAAATTGCGAATTGCGGATTGCGGGTTGCGAATTTGGTTGCTAGCAAAGACAGAGGTTTGATTGGAGTAGCTTGATCGAAGATACAGATTCGCAATTCGCAATTGACCAGAGGGAAATAGAAAGGAGAACCCGCGATGCCGACTTACATCACACTACTCAAATACACTCAGCAAGGTGTGGCGAAAGTAAAGGATAGCCCGAAGCGTTTGGATGCCGGACGCAAGGCGTTTAAGAAAATGGGAGTTGAGATTAAGGATACTTACCTGCTGATGGGACGCTACGATCTGCTGTGTGTCGTAGAAGCTCCAGATGATGACAGCATCGCAAGAGCCATGCTGTCACTCGGCTCTCAAGGAAATGTACAAACCGAAACTATGAGAGCGTGGAATGAGCAAGAGTTCCGCAAGATAGCTGGTTCGGTTTAGAAAAAACTTTAAAGCGCATTCAATCACGGCCTCAGCAACGTTATTGCGAACGATAACCTGGGCCGCGAAGTCCGCGTCCCGCCAGTGCAGTCGTTCGTTTACCATCGTCCACGCTGACCTGCCCATTCACGAAGACGTACTTTATGCCTTCCGGATGTTGGTTTGGCATCTCAAACGTTGCTCGGTCAATCACTGTTTTCGGATCAAGGATCACAACGTCTGCGAAGTTTCCTTCACGCAAGAGTCCGCGATCAACCAATCCAACTCGTTTTGCCGGCATGCCAGTCATCTTGTTGATTGCCTGCTCGAGACTCATCAGCTTTTCCTCGCTAACGTACCTCCCGAGTATTCGCGGATAGCTTCCCCATCCACGCGGGTGCGATTTCGCGCCGGCCAACGGTCCATCATTCGCACGCGCGCCGCTGTCGGTGCAAAAACTGACGAAGGGTGCACGCATCGCCGCGCGTAGGTCGTCTTCATTCATCATGAAATAGATCGCGCCAGTCTGGCCGTGATCGGCGAGGATTAGATCGAAAACGGTGTCCAAAGGATCTTTCTGCTGCTCTTTGGCGATTTGCGCGATACGTTTGCCTTGCAAGGCCTCCAGGTCGCGATTCACGACAGATCCAATCAAGACGCCAGTCGGTCCGCCGCTGCCGAGGTAAATGTTCTCCCAATCAGTTGCTTCGCTCGAAATCTCCTTTTTCAAGCGTTCACGCGTAGCAGGATCTCGCAGCCGAGCGAGCATCTTTTCAATACCACCTTCAAGAGCCCATGGCGGCAAACACGCACTCAGGGAAGTGCTGCCGGCGATATACGGATAAACATCAGCAGTGACATCGAGACCCTCAGCACGTGCGGCTTCAATCTTCTTTAGCACTTCCGGCATACGTCCCCAGTTCTTTTTGTAAGCGGTCTTAAGGTGCCAAATCTCGACTGGTATTTGTGCCCGGCGAGCGATCTCGAATACTTCTTGAAGTGAAGAGTCAAGAGCGTTGGCCTCACTACGCTGATGAGTGGCGTAGATACCGCCGTATTGATGAGCGACTTTCGCTAGCTCCACAATCTCATCCGTCTTTGCGAACCGCGCCGGAACGTATTGCAGTGAAGTCGAAAGACCAAGCGCGCCTTCTTTCATTGCTTGGGCAACGAGAGTCTTCATCTCCTCAAGCTCAGCAGGCGTAGGCGGACGGTTGTCGAAACCGACGACGTACTCACGTACCTGCGTTGCGCCAACAAACGTTCCGAGGTTTACTCCGGAACCTTGTTTCGCCAAACGTTTGAAATATTCATCGAGGCTGCGCCAATCAACGTTAAGGTTGTACCGACGGTTGAAGTCTTCGGACTCCTTTATCAAACGTTCCTTCGTTGGTGCGATAGATTCACCCTCGCCGGTAATTTCGGTCGTGACTCCCATCATCACCTTGCTCATCGCACGTGGATCAATGAGCAAATAGGTTTCTGATTGACCGAGCATATCGATGAAACCGGGTGAAACGACCATTCCGTGAGCTTCGATCACGCGATCCGCTGTTGCTTTCTGCAGATCGCCAATGCGAACGATTCGATCCCCCTTGATTGCGACATCGGCGTTGAAAGCCGCGCGACCTGAGCCGTCGACTACTAAGCCGTTTCTGATGATGGTGTCGAAGTCGTTCGTAGTATTCGTCCTAACCGAGTTGGAATTTGAGTAGACCAGCAGTGTGATGATTGATACAGCAAGGGCAAGTTTTATCAGCATGGTTCACCGTTGCAGTTGAAATAAGTGAGGCGAGCAATCGTAGTCGGTACTCTTCAGGTTGTCTATAAGGTCTTGGGAGGCGTAGCCCTGAGAAAATTGTGGAGACTGTGATGGAAGGGCAAAGCCCATCCTCAAGTCCAAAGGGCGGAGCCTAGAAATTATCGAGACCGGATGACATCGCAACGACGCGTGCGTAGAATCGAACTGTGACCCAACATGTTTCCCTCAAACAAATCGCGCGCATAACCAACGGCCAACTTTCAGGCGACGATGAGCTTTTGATAACTGACGTCAGTCACGATTCGCGTCGTGCTGGCCCAGGAACTCTGTTCGTTGCGATTCGCGGTGCACTGCGAGATGCGCACGAGTTCATTCCAAACGTTATGCAGCGGGGCGCTGCCGGCGTTCTGTCCGAGTTACCGCGACCGGCTGATTTCAACGGCGCCTGGTTGCAGGTTGCGAATGCTCGACAGGCGATGGCGATTGCTGCCGCGGAAGTTCATCACCATCCTTCGCGGGAACTGCAGCTGGTCGGCACTACCGGTACCAACGGCAAGACGACTACTGCGTACTTGATCGCTTCAATACCGGAAGCTGCTGGTGAGCCGGCGGCAATGACGGGAACAGTCGAGTACCGAGTCGGCAATGAGCGAACGAAGGCCGACCGAACGACGCCCGAAGCCACGGACATGCAGCGCTTTTTGCGGCGTGCTGTTGATTGTGGTTGCAAGACTGCGGTTATGGAGTGTTCTTCGCAGGCAATGGATTTTCATCGTTGCGACTATCTGGAGTATGCAGTCGCAGTTTTTACTAACCTGACGCGCGACCATCTCGATTACCACAAGACGATGGAGAATTATTGGTACGCTAAACAGCGACTGTTTGATGGACGACTCGGCGCTCGACCTAGAGTTTCCGTTATTAATATCGACGACTCATATGGTGTCGAGCTTGCTGACCAGCTTGAGCACGAAGGTTTGCGCGTGGTTCGCTACGGTGTGAAGAACGACGCAGACATCCGGGCATTTGATCCTGAGTTTTCATTGGCCGGCATGACATTCAACTTGTCCACTCCGGAGGGCAGGAGCAGGTTTCACTCGCCACTCGTTGGTCCACCGCACGTCTACAATACGCTGGCTGCAGTCGCTACCGGGCTGTCCCTTGGTTACACGCTCCAAACAATAGAGCGCGCATTAGGCAAGTGCACGGGCGCGCCCGGACGCTTCGAGAGAGTTCCCAGCACACATGACTTCGCTGTCGTTGTGGATTACGCCCACACGGATGATGCGCTATTGAATGTCCTACGCACTGCTCGCGATGTGACGCGTGGGCGGATCATAACGGTGTTTGGTTGTGGCGGAGATCGAGATAGATCCAAGCGCGCGCCGATGGGTGAAGCGGCAGGCAGTCTCAGTGATGTGGTGATACTGACATCCGACAATCCGAGGACAGAAGACCCTGAACGGATTCTGGCCGACGCTGAAGTGGGACTGCAGAGCACAGGCAAGCCGTACAGGAAGATTTCAGATCGACGCGAAGCGATTCATCACGCGGTATCCCAGGCGCGCAGTCAGGATTTGGTATTGATTGCCGGGAAGGGCCACGAGGATTATCAGATCATTGGCCGCGAAGTTTTTAAGTTTGACGATCGTGAAGTCGCGCTCGAGGCACTTGAGGAAGTTAGTTGACGGAATTTGAGCGGGGGTAAACCGCCCTTCCTAACCAGGAGACTACCAGACAGGAAAGATCGTCATAGATCCGTGAAAGCCGTTCAACGCGGATGTCAGATATTCGAGATTGAAAGTCTCGCAGTTGGGAAGGGCCGATTCCCCCGCTAGGTCGTGCCCAGTCGAGGGATTGCCACATAGTCAATGAACACAATTAAGCTGAGAAGCAAAGTATTAATCGTCCTGTGCGTAGTCGCTCTAGTCGGTGGCGCTTTTGTGCTCTTACATCAGCACGGGAGCACCGTACACGCCATCTTCGGTCACGATCAAAAGAGAAGAACCAATTCCTATTCAAAGAGTGCCGGAAGCGAACCGTTACCACCTCCAACTGCTCCGTACGCTAGCCCACGTATCCTAGGCCAGATCACCGATCGCGATATCGATGAAAGCAGTGGACTCGCCGCTTCTCGGGTCAATCCAGGATTGTATTGGACACACAACGATTCTGGTGATGGCCCATTCATTTACGCCTTCGACGAGAAAGGCGCTAGCCGCGGTATATGGCGTGTGAATGGCGCGAGAGCGAGAGATTGGGAAGGGATAGCGATTGGTCCAGGTCCCGATCAAAACCGGAGTTACTTATATGCCGGCGATTTTGGGGACAACGATGGACGTCGCGGCGATATTGTCATCTATCGTTTTCCGGAACCGACAATAACCGCTGCTGACAGTCATTCCACAAAGATGCGGCCGAGTTTTACCGAGCCTGCAGAAGTGATCACATTGAAGTACCCCGACGGAAGCCACGATGCAGAGTCTCTGCTGGTTCATCCGCAGAAAGGCGATCTGTACGTGTTAACTAAGACGCCGTTTGCGAGTACGCAAATCTA
>JBKPAL010000148.1:0-18038 GCA_046726395.1 Acidobacteriota bacterium | reverse complement strand
GACCGCAATGGGTCGAACCTTGGATCGACACTCAAATGAATCAGCCAGGGTGAACGCTCCTGAACGGCCTTCTCGAGCCAATCAAGCGCTTGATCCTTCTCGCCTAAGCCGACATAAATTATCGCTATGTCATACGCCGGGAAATAAGCTTTAAGCGATCGCTCATTTGCTTTCTTAAGTATCTGACGCGCCTCGGCTGTTCTACCTGCGATAGCGTACGCATGTCCCAGAGAACCCGAGTCGAGCGGCCTCGCCCCTGAAAGCGACTCGGCCTTTTGAAATTCTGAGATGGCCTCCGCATACATCCCTTTCTGTTCATAAGCCAACCCCAGATAGCGGTGCGCAAGAGCGAAGTTTCCCTCCATCTCAAGCACTATTTTTTCCTGTTCTATTGCTTTGTCATAGTCGCGAGCCAAATACAGCATCCACCCAACTACGGCGCTGATGGTAAGTGATTGCGGATCCACCTGCTGCGCACGTTTGAGTTCAGCGACAGCTTCATCCAATCGTCCTGCGCCTGCGAGTGAAACTCCATACCACTGATGAGCAGGACCATAGTTCGGATTCAGTTCAATCGCGCGTCTAAAACCGGCCTCAGCTCCGGGCCAATCACGTTCGAAAAGAGCTTTTACAAAAGCTAACGATACTTGTGCTTCCACGAGATCGGCATCTACCTTCAATGCCTGTTCCGCCGCTACCTTTGCTTTCGAGTAGGCCTCATTCGGTGGAAGTAGCCCGAAGTTGCCGAGAATGATGTAAGAATCAGCCAAGCCAGCATGGGGCAGCGCATAGTGCGAGTCTTTCTCGATAGCCTGACTGAAGTATTCGATTCCTTTCTGCAGTGATTCTCCTGTCCGCTTATTCCAGAAGTAACGACCTCTTAAATAGAGTTGATAAGCCTCCGCGTTTTCCGTGTAGCGTTTCGTAAGCCGGTCTTGCTCGGAGCCGGTCAGTTCTAATGCGAGTGCTGCCGCTACTCTTTCGGAGATTGCATCCTGAAGCGCGAAAATATCCGTAAACTTTTCATCGAACTTGTCAGCCCACAGCTGTTGACCGTCCTGAACTCTTAATAACTGCACGGTAACGCGCACCCGTTCCGCTGCGCGCTGTATTTTGCCGTCCAGTACGGCATCAACTCTTTGTTGTCGTCCTGCTTCAAGCGGGTCCTGATCTGGTGAGGCATATTTTAGAATCGAGCTGGACGGCCTCACGACGAGTTGCTGTACATTGCTGAGCCTTGTGATCAAAGCATCAGCCATTCCCAAGCTCAGGAATTCATCACCACTCTCTTCTCCCAAAGGTTTGAACGGCAGCACGGCGATCGATTTAACGGCTGACGACTTGGAAGCTGTTCCTTCAATCTGCGGAGCACGTCGATAGAGCATCAGACCAGCCCCCACTGCCAGAGTCGTAAACGCGATCAGGAGAGGAAGCAGTCCGATCCTCCACAAACTTCTTATTTGCTTGCCGCTTGACGAAGACACGCCAATCTCTTGGATGTCTCTTGTTGCTGAATCCGGCTCGCGACCTGAAGGCACATCGGCGTCTCCAACTCTTATCTGCTTGACGTCAGCAGTGAATCGATACCCGCGACGAGGTATGGTCTCAATGAATTGGTGCTCGCCGAACGCACGACGGAGCGCGAAGATGTTACCTGTGAGATTGTTTTCCTCAACGAACGTGTCCGGCCAAACCTCTTTCATTAATTCTTCCTTTTCAACAACGTGGCCGCCGTTCCTGATGAGCACCAGGAGCGTCTCGTAGACTTTGGGCTTTAGAGGTATGCGCCTTCCGTCACGCAAGAGGATGCTGTCGCGCGTGTCTAATCTAAACGGACCGAACTCGTATAAGAGCTGTTGTTGCATACGGTTCCTGCCGCTAATAATCCGCTAATAAATAATCAATAGCCGATTAAGTACCGCTCCTCCGTGTCTCATATATATCTTCGCCTTGAATTGCACGTCCAAAGTGAGAATCACGTGTTAACAGGATTTTAGTGCGGCAGCATTGGACGAGCAATGTCCTTAGACAGCAGTAGGGATCTCAAGAAAATGCAACCAGCGCGGAACAGTCACAACTTGATGTGTGAAGGTAAATCGTTTCCTGGCATCGGCCTCACACTCTCAAGAATGGACTCTGGTGGTCATAGGCGTTTAGGTCGTTATGAGATTCGCTCACTGCTGGGCAAGGGTGGCATGGGAGAGGTCTATCTAGCACACGATACCCAGTTAAACCGGCCGGCTGCATTAAAAATCATCTCACCCGGATTGGTTAGTAACGAGGGCCGATTGCTGCGCTTCAGGCAGGAGGCTTTGGCAACCTCCGCTTTGAATCATCCCAACATCATTACAATTTACGAGATCGGTTCAGAAAAGGGTGTCGAGTTCATTGCCACCGAGTTCATTGATGGCATGTCACTACGGGAAAGGCTGTTACGAGGCCCGCTAAAGTTGGACGAGGTTTTGGATCTTGGATCGCAAATAGCTTCCGCCTTGGCGGCAGCACATGCCGTAGGCATCGTTCATCGCGACATAAAACCCGACAACATCATGATCCGGCGGGATGGCTATGTGAAAGTTCTGGACTTCGGCTTGGCGAAGTTAACTGAAAAAGGTCTGGAGAGAACCAGCAGTGATCCTGAAGCCGCTACAAGAGTGATGATCGAGACCACCCCTGGAGTAATCATGGGCACCGTCGCGTACATGTCCCCCGAACAAGCTCGTGGACTTGCTGTGGAGGCTGCCACAGATATTTGGAGCACCGGTGTGGTGATTTACGAAATGTTGACGGGCCAGGTGCCGTTCAAAGGGAAGACGATGAGTGACGTGATAGTCGCGATTCTAGGCACGGAACCGCCGCCGCTCACTCAGTATGCACCGGAGGTCCCTGAAAAAGATCTCCAGCCAATATTAGAAAAAGCTCTGCACAAACAGATCAGTGACCGGTATCAGACCATTGATGAATTGCTCGATGACCTGAGGAGTCTGAAACGAGAGTGGGAGTTTCAGGCGAAATTGAAGAGTGCACCCAATTCCGATCGAAAGGCTTCAGCAACTAATGCGGATACACGCAGACCTGAGCTCGCGTCAACGCATTCTCATAACTTGCCGGCGCAAATTACACCTCTCGTTGGACGCAAGACAGAAGCAAACACCATCAAGAAGTTCCTTCGACACGATGCTCGCCTCCTTACTCTGACGGGTCCAGGTGGTACCGGCAAAACCCGCCTTAGCTTGGAAGTGGGAGCACAGATGCTCGGTGATTTTGAAGATGGAGTGTTCCTTGTCACGCTCGCACCTATAAAAGATGCTGGCCTTGTCGCTTCTGCAATCGCAAAGACGTTGAGCGTAAAGGAATCTGCCGAACGTCCTCTCCTCGATAGCCTCAAGGAACATCTGCGTGACAAACGAATGCTGCTCCTGCTTGATAACTTTGAACAAACGCTGGAAGCTGCGCCCTTGTTAGTTGAGTTACTTGCTTCTTCGCCTAAGGTCAAGATCCTCGTCACGAGTCGTGCAGTTTTGCATGTGACCGGTGAGCAGCAGTTTCCTGTGCCACCATTGTCCGTGCCAGACTCCAAGTCTATGCCTCCGGTAAAAGCTTTAGAGCAATACTCGGCGGTAGCACTGTTCAGCCAACGTGCGCGCGCAGTAAAACCCGACTTTGCGATCACTAATGCCAACGCCAGAGCTGTGGTAGAGATTTGCAGGCACCTGGAGGGTCTACCACTAGCTATTGAACTTGCTGCCGCGCGCATTAAATTGTTTCCTCCGCAAGCAATGCTCGCCCGTCTTAATGACCGTCTCAAACTATTGACCGGAGGGCCGCGAGATCTGCCTGAACGGCAGCAGACGATGCGAAGCGCGATTGCGTGGAGTTATGACCTTCTCGAAGAGGAAGAGAAAAAGCTCTTTCGGCGTCTTTCGAGCTTTGTCGATGGCTGCACATCAGAAGCAGCTGAAGCGGTGTGCAACGCTGAAGGCGACCTCCGGCTTGACGTTCTTGAAGGCTTGGCATCGCTGGTAGACAAGAGCCTTCAACGTCAAGAGGAACACCTAGGTGGCGAGCACCGGTTTCGCGCGTTCGAGACAATCCGTGAATATGCTCGCGAATGTCTGTCAAAGAGTGGAGAAGAGTTAGCGATCAGACAGCACCACGCGAAGTACTTTCTTAAGTTTGCGGAACAGATTGAGCCGCAACTCCTGGGGTCGAATCAGGAGCTGTGGCTCGATCGTTTAGAGGCTGAGCTTGATAATTTGCGTGCGGCGCTGGAGTGGTGTGAAGAAACCGGTGAGGTAGAGATTGGTTTACGTTTGAGTGGAGCACTCTGGCGATTTTGGTCCACCCGCGGATACTTGGCGGAGGGTCGAGAACGACTGGCGACCCTGCTGACAGCGTACACCTCGTTGCCTCCCTCGAAAGCGACGATGAAAGCCCTCTATGCAGCAGGAGTCTTAGCTGAGGCTCAAGGTGACTTCGCAGCAGCAAGATCTCACTTTGAAAAGAATCTTTTGATCCAACGTGAATTGGGTGACAAGTGGGGAGTCGCGAATTCACTTAACAATCTCGGAATTGTCGCGTTCAGAAATGATGAATATTTAACAGCACGCTCGTTGTACGAAGAAAGCCTCGGCCGTTGGCGCGAGCTTGGGAATCAAAGAGCAGTTGCGCTGTCGCTTAGCAATCTGGGAAATATAGCTGAGAAGCTTGGTGACTATGTTCAAGCAAATTCGTTACATCAGGAAAGTTTGGCCATCTTTCGAGAACTGAAGGATGCACATGGCATTGCATCATCACTGGGCCATTTGGCCAATGCCGCTGGAAGAAGCCACGATTACCACTCGGCGCGCACTCTCTACGAAGAGAGTCTCACGATGTTCATGAAGTCTGGCAGCAAGTGGCACATTGCCAACGTGCTTGCGGAACTTGGTAAGCTGGCTTGCGAACAAGGCGACTGCAACTCCGCGCGTTCTCTGTACCAGGAGAGCATGGTGATATTTGGCGAGCTGGGAGATATTCGAGGCATAGCTCGGCTGTTTGAGGGTTTCACGGCTCTAGCTATCGTACAAAACCAATTTGAGCGAGCTCTTCGGCTGGCCGGCGCTGCCCACGTGGTTCGTAAAGAACATGGTGTCCCGCTTCCTCCAGATGAGGAGACAGAGTTGAAAGATAGGCTGGAATCAATTAGGCGAGCATTACCTCAATCAACACAAGAAGCCGCATGGAGCAGCGGAGCATCAATGTCGGTAGAACGAGCAATCGAATACGCTCTCTCATTAGACGCTGGTTGATCTCGATCTCAACTAGACAACAACAAAGGCTGTCAGAACGGTGAAAGGAAGCACCAATGCCAAGGTATATGGTTACGCGCACTTTGCCACCGCTTAGTTCCGAAGAACTCAATGTGGTTGGCAAAAACGTTATCGCTGCATGCGATCGGATGGGAATGCAATGGATACGCAGCCATGTAACTGCTGATGGAAAGCATTCGTTTTGTGAATTTGAGGCACCAAGCGCGGAAGCATGTCGCGAGCATGCCGGGCTTGCGGGATTACCGGTGGATGATGTTATTCCACTGGGACTACAGATTGGCCCAGACCAGTTTAAGTAGACGTGCGTTCTGCATTTCGACTGAGGCAAAACTTTCGTTGGGCGAGGCTCAGTCTCGATGAGTGCTTTCTCGTCGGAGGAATGCCACTAGGCTGCGTGAGCATTGGAACATTGATCTTCAACCAATCTTGAACGGGGTGAACCGCCCTTCCCAACCACGAGACTCTTAAAATTCGACTCTGATTGTCGATGCTTGAAAGCCGTTCAACGTCTACGCAATCATTCAAGATGGAAAGTCTCATGGTTGGGAAGGGCGGTTCACCTTCGCTCAAGGATCGACACACTCGACTTTAGCGTTTTCACACAGTCTCTTCTCGGCGGTTCTGACTCATGCGCAATCTAAACTAACTCTGCTTCGCGAGAAGGTGTTCTGGCCGCGCCGGTCCTGATCCGCTTGCTTCGCCAGTTGAGACTGTCTCGCGAGTCTTCTCGCGTTCAGTCGTCTTTTCCAACTTCCCGACCTTTAGGCTAACCGCAGCGTTGTCGCTCAAAGAACTCGTCGTGCGAGGCTGGATTCGTTGATACGCCCATTCGATGAGTGGATTGAAGATGTAAGGGTTGTAGTTCACGACGAAACTGAAGAGTGATAGGAAACCAGCGAGACGTACATACTGTTGCGGACTGGAATCAGCAAACGGTCTGTCGTCAATCAGCAGTAGTCCCGAGATCATGAACAGGTAAACAAAGAAACCACGCAGCAAAGCCGACACGTACGGATTGCTTCTATCTTGTGCGACGAGATCTAATCGATCGTCCTGAAGATTTACTCGATTACCAAATGCGCCGAGGGCGCCCGCAGCAGCACAGAGCAGCGCAAGGTTAAAAGGAAGGAATGTGATCAGGACCATGAACCAGGCTCGATACGGTCCAACGGTTGTGTTTGGTTCATTGTTGACAGGCTGTTCGGCTGCCACAGTCGCTGCTTGCGTTCTCTCATTCGTGCCCTTCAGAGCTTTCACTCCGCCCGGGTCAATGGCCAAACGGTAGCGCTCGGAACCGATGAGGATGCCGCACGCAAAGAGATTGAGCCAGACAAGTAACACCAGCAAAGCAGCGAAACGCTCAAGCACTTTGATCTGTGCTGGTGATTTAACATCCGGTGGATCATCCGCATGTGCACCGTTTCGGGAAATTTCAATATCAGCAATTAGTTCATTTCGTGTCTTCTTATTCTTTTGTTTCCGAAATGAGAATCCGTTCTTCGCAAGAGTCTTAATTCGCATTGCATCCTCGCCTTGAAAAAAGATCACTTTGGGTGAGCGCCTCCTTGTTGACTTGAGTGTGTGGTGAGCAGACTTGAGGTGGTCATTCAAGGAGGCGCAGAAACATGGACTTCACCCTGATCAACGTCTGCTCTTCAATGAGCCATGCTCCTTACTAGAATTTATTAATCAAACACGATGCCAGTGTGAAATTGGCTGCAATTAGGAGGGATAAGATGTTCAGCGATAGCTAAAAAGATTTGCAGGCTATCTTAATGGATAGGGTGTCTCTAAACTGCAACTTACTCAGTTATCCGAAGTTGAATTCAAGTTACGTTGAGCGGGGGTGAACCGCCCTTCCTGACCTAGAGACTTTCAAACATGAGTGATTGAATCTGCTGTTAAAAGCCTCTCAAGCGGCGATCATCACACTCACGTTTGAAGGTCTCTATGTCTGGAAGGGTGGTTTACCCCCGCTCACTTTTAGAGCGGCGACGAGTCGCCGCACTCCAAAGGTTAGCGAAGCTTCGACATGCTGTTCATGAAAGTTGCGACGCGGGAGGGATCGACCGAGTTGGACCAGAGGCCGTCGACTTTAAAAGAGGAGCCGATGATGAAACCGTCAGCGTCGTTGAAGAAGTCTTTGATGTTCTCAGTGCTAATGCCGGAACCGAGGAAGATTGGAAGATGGCAGTGAGTCTTGGCCTCCTGCACGTCGGCGACTTTAGGTGGCTCACCGGTGACATTACCCGTGACGATCACACAGTCCGCTCCCATGAACTCGACCGTTTCGGCTGTGGAGCCCAAAGAGACGTCAGCGGTGATGGCATGTGCTGAGTGTTTCTTCTTTACGTCGGCCCAGACTTGTACGTGCTCGGCACCGATCAGGCGACGAAAGCGCAACAGCTTCGCCGCTGAAGCTTGAATCAATCCTTCATCTGCTACGTGCGCGTACGCGAAGCCTTCGGCACGAATGAAGTCCAGCCCCGCAGCGTGTGCAACTGCCATCGCTTCTATGTTTGCTGCGGCTAGAATCTGAATCCCCACTGGCAAGTCGCACTCACTTTTCACTTCACCTGCGATTGCAGTCATTGCTGCCACGATTTCTGGTCCAACCTCACAGCGCAAGTACGGAACGTCGTGCATGTTCTCGATGATGACGCCGTCGACACCAGACTCGCGATAGAGCTGTGCTTCATGTCTCGCTGTTGTAACTAATTCAGATACGGTTTGTGTATTTCGAGGCGTGCCGGGTAATGCCCCGACGTGAATGACACCTATAACGGGTTTGGCTTGAACAAAGCTCAGAGTCATAGAAAGAAGTTTGGCTGCGGATTAACGCGGATGATACGGATCAGAAAACATCTTGGAGTGCGGTGGCAAGCGCAGCGCGACACCGCTTTGAGTGCATACCTTGAATTAATTGTGCGAAATTTGATTCTGGCTTCGACAATCGAAAGCGGTGTCGCGCTGCGCTTGCCACCGCACTCCAAAGGGTTGACGCATAGAAAGCCGCGACTAGTATCGGTACTTACGCATTCAGAGCAAGGGTGACGGCGTCATTAAAAGAAAGTGCGCGTCCTCTATTAATGGTCAAGGCCCTGGCTTCGTCGCTCAACGTCTTCTTTGCGGTGCCGATGTAACGATCGAGCAATTCGTCCCAGAAACTAATATGAATGTCGGCCCCGATGCGATCCCATTCCGCTTTCGCCGCTGAAGCAAGCATTAAAGCCTGCTCAGCTTCTCCTAAGCCGGAGAGAGACATTGCCACTCCCTGCACCTCGAAGCTCGTCTCTATCTGATCACCCAACTCCTGTGCAAGAAGAAGACTTCGCTTATAAAGATCAAGACTCTCTTCACACTTGCCTTCGATCAAGGCGCAGTCGGCGAGAAAGTGCCAACCAAAATGTTCATTACGTTTGTCGGTGTGCGCCTTAGAAAACTCGATGATCTCCAAAGCCATGGGCCGCGCCTCTTCAACTTCAGATAAAGCAACAAGTACCTGCGCCATACCAACCATAGCGCGATTTATCGAATATGCATCGCCTTCTGCTCGCTGCAGCCGAAGACCCTCTTCAAATGTAGTCTTCGCAGCCTCATCCTCTCCGGCGAGAAACTGTGCCCAGCCAATACCCTCAAGAGCAAATGCGATCTCTTTTGCATCATCCAGCTCGCGCCACATGCACAGCGCTTCGTCCATCAGGGATTGAGCCTTTACCGGATCACCTTGCCAGGTAAGCATGTGCGCGGCACCCCACAGCGCTCGTGCCCTCGCTGGCCGCGCCGGTTGAGGAGTCGTTAAAGCAAGCGCCGCCGTCATGTGTTCACTACCCTCACGTAGATGCGATCGCACTTGCCAAAACCAAGCGAGCGCACCGACCAACTTGAGATATCTCTCAAGATCAACCGTTTGAGCGAATTCAAGTGCGGCTCGTAGATTATCATTCTCCGTCTCGAGCGTGGTGGCCCATTCCTGCTCACGATTGATTCGTTCGCTATACCCACGTTCAGCCAAATCGAGAAACACTTTCAGATGCTTTTCGCGAACGGTGTCTGCGTCGCCAGCCTCTGTCAGACGCTCAAGAGCATACTGACGCACAGTCTCGAGCAGGCCGTAACGTCTTTGTCCTTGCTGCTCTGTCTCGACCACGACGAGCGACTTATCGATCAGGTGCGTCAATAGATCGAGGATCTCAAACTCATCTTTTTGACAGCCCATAAGCGAAACAGCAAGTTCTAAACTCCACCCACCGGCGAACACAGACAGTGAATGCAGGAGGTGCTGTTCGTCAGCCGAGAGTTGCTCATAGCTCCATTGAATTGTCGCTTGAAGGGTTTGATGTCTGCCAAGAGCGGTCCGACCACCGCTGGTTAACAGCCGAAAGCGGTCGTTCAGTTTGCCGCGGATCTGAGAAACAGAAAGAACCTTTACTCGTGCTGCTGCAAGTTCTATCGCGAGAGGAATGCCATCCAGATGGCGGCAGATCTCGGCCACATCGAGGATGTTTTCCTCGGTAATTTTGAAGCTCGTTTGAGCGATTTGAGCACGGTCCACAAACAGCCTTACAGCATCAGATGCTTCGACTGCTATCGCATCTCGCAATGCGTCAGATGAAGGAACGTCAAGCGGACGCAATGGGAAAACCCTTTCTCCAGGAACGCCCAGCGCCTCGCGACTCGTAGCAAGAATGCGGGTCTCTCCGCCGATGTTCAACAACTCATCGACGAGCGCCACGCATGAATCGATTAAGTGTTCGCAGTTGTCGAGCACGATTAGCATTCGCTTGTCAGCTATGTGTGCGGCTAGCAAGCGCACGAGATCCTTGTCAGCGTCCTGATGCAAACCAAGCACCTGGGCCACCGTGTCCACGACTCGCGTTCCATCGTTCAGCGATGACAGATCTACAAACCAGACTCCATCCGGATAAAGGTCCGCCGCACGTTCGGCAAGTTTTATCGAGAGTCGCGTTTTGCCGCCGCCACCGAGACCTGTCAACGTGAGCAGACGCGCTGCTCTAAGTAGATCCATGCATTGGGCCAACTCTTTCTCGCGCCCAATAAATCGTGTTCGTTCTTTAGGAAGATTGTTTGGGACAGCCGAGCTATCGCCAACCTTCCTGGCGGTAGGATCGCACTCGCGAATGAGCGTCGCGGCAGCGGTCGAGGTGGACTGGATCGCTTCAACAAAATGCGCTGTGGTAGCAAAGCGATCAGAAGGACGCTTTGCTAACGCTTTAGTTATCGCTGCTACGACGTTGACTGGAATATCCGGACGAAAGTCTGTTATCGATCGAGGCTCAGTTAAGAGATGTTGGTGGGCCAGTGAATGTGGTGCGCCGGTGAATGGAGGTCTACCGGCAAGCATCTCATAAAGTACGCAACCGAGACTGTAGAGATCTGCTCGTCCGTCAATCTCATTGGCACCTTCAATCTGCTCCGGCGACATGTAGGCGGGTGTGCCGAGCGTTGTGCCAGTCATTGTTAAGGCCGGGCTGCCGTCACTGGTAATCGCCCGTGCAATGCCGAAGTCTGACACCAGTGCAATCCCCTCAGACAACAGGATGTTTTCGGGCTTGATGTCGCGATGAATGAGTCCTTGATGGTGTGCGTAACCAAGAGCACTCGCGATGTCACACGTTATCCGCATCGCTTCGTCTAAAGGTAAAGATTTTTCTCGTTGGAGACGACCTCGCAGCGACTCGCCAGCAACGTAAGGCATGACGTAATACAGTTGACCGTCTGCAATGCCTGAGTCGTGAAGCGGAACGATGTGCGGGTGAGTCAAACGTGCGGCGATTTGAATCTCGCGTTGAAAACGATCGGTGCCTATTGTTGCAGCAAGATTAGAGTTAAGTATCTTGACTGCTACTGAGCGGTCGTGTCGAAGATCGTGAGCGAGATAAACGGTTGCCATCCCACCCGCTCCGATAAAAGACCGAATCTCATAGTGGCCGAGTTTTGTGCCCGGCTGAATGGGGGAGTTCATCGAGGTGCTGAGCTTAGATCAGGGAGGTTGCAACGGCAATAGGGCAACTGATTCGGTTGATGACTCGCACTCTATAAGGCGCGAGCCTTTGGAGTGCGGTGGCAAGCGGTAGCGCGACACCGCTTTGGATTGGTTGAGTGGTACTACAGCATTGAGTAAGGCTAAACATGCGATGCAAAGCGGTGTCGCGCTACCGCTTGCCGGCGCACTCCAAAGGGTCGCGCAAACCCACAACCTCGCAGGGGGCCTTGATGACTGTAATAAATTTTGCAATCGAAACGATGCTGTATGGCAACATGCGCACACTCGTGTCTGTTGTAACCTGCATCACCGTAGAGACTGATCTCCTCGAGTTGAACTCAGGCGCACCGCCTTGCGAGAGTAACAACTCAAACCGCGTCCCCGCCGCGCGAAATTCTCTTACGTACCCTACGAAAACTCGAACGAACGATTTTGGAGTGCGGCGACTTATCGCCGCTTTTACGCGCCGTTTCTTAGAGTCGCGCTATTGAAAGCGGTGAAAAGGGCCGTACTCAAGGGAGAAACATTGTGTCGGGAATTTTTGAGGGAGCGAAGAAAGCCAAAGAAAAAGCCGCTGCCAAAACGAGTGAACTCAAAGTTCAGGTAGGCGAGCATGCCGCGGAAATTAAGGAGGCGGGCTTCGCCAAGCTGGCCGCATTAGTCGAAGAAATCAATGGCGCCGTGCCCGTGCTGCGCGAGGCGGGCTACAGGATGGAAATGGTCAATATCAGGCTCGGTGTGTCGCCCGCAGTCTCCGTCATGTTCGCCAGTGCCGGCGACGTGTCGGACGAGAGAATCAACGCATTGATTGAAAAGAACGCTGAGCGAAAGATGACGGTCCTTCTGGCGAAGTCACTTGTGCAAGCGCGAAAGGTGCAATCGAAGGTCAAAGTAGCCGGGCTGGAGCCGATCGGGATCTCGGTGGATGTCGGGTTGTTCCCGGAGATCGGACTAAAGTTTGGCAGGCCAACTACGGATGCAATACTGGCGAAGGCTATAACTGACGAGTTGACCGAAAGCAAAGCCTGAAAGCCTTTCAAGCTTGAGCGGAAATAAACGCTCTTCCAAACCTAGAGACTTTCAATCTTGAGTGCGGCCTTATTTGTGAAAGCCCTTCAACATCTGTCTAACCATTCAATACCGAAAGTCTCTGGGTCTGGAAGGGCGGTTCACCCCCGCTCCAAGTTCTTTCAGTTCACTCTCCGCTTTCTCAAAATCCCTTGCATCAGATCGATGTTCATTCACCACTAGTCAATGAAGGACTACTGGCATAAAGTAAGGCCTCCACTGAAAGGAGATTTATGAAATGCAAGACACGACTCCAACAGCAGCCGTGCGGGAACAAGAATTCGCGCGAGCAAAGACATATCCGGCCAAAGCCTACGCAGCACAGAGCGCGAGTTCGGACCTCGCGCCAATTTCGATCCAGCGTCGTGCGCCGCGACCTCAGGATGTGCAGATCGATATTTTGTATTGCGGCGTCTGTCACTCCGATCTTCATCAAGTTCGCGATGAGTGGCAGTCGATGATGCCCACCGTTTATCCATGCGTTCCTGGTCACGAAATCGTCGGCCGTGTCACCAGCGTGGGAAGTGACGTCAAGAAATTTAAGAAAGGCGATCTCGCCGCTGTCGGTTGCATGGTCGGTTCATGCGGTGTTTGCGAGAGCTGTCGCGAGGGGCTTGAACAGTACTGCGTGAAGATTCCCATACTCACCTACAACTCAGAGGATAAGGTACTAGGCGGAGTCACATATGGTGGATACTCAGGCACCATCGTGGTGGACGAGGCCTTTGTTCTCAAGGTACCGGAAACGCTCGATCTGGCGGGTGTAGCGCCACTGCTCTGCGCCGGCATCACAACATACTCGCCGCTTCGTCACTGGAAAGTCGGCAAGGGACAGAAAGTTGGTGTAGTCGGACTGGGGGGACTGGGACACATGGCGGTGAAGTTTGCCCATGCCCTTGGCGCCCATGTGGTCCTGTTTACTACATCGGCGAACAAAATAGAGGATGGGTTACGGCTTGGCGCGGATGAAGTGGTGGTCTCGAAGAACTTGGAAGACGTGCAGAAACACGCAGGAACTTTTGATTTCATTCTGGACACGGTTTCAGCGGAACACGATCTGAACTTATACCTCTCCTTACTAAAGCGAGATGGAACCCTGACATTGGTTGGGGCAGCTCCGACGCCATTGCCCGTTGCGCCGTTCGGTTTACTTTTCGGACGTCATCAGTTGGCTGGTTCCGCTATCGGCGGTATTCGTGAAACGCAAGAGATGTTGGATTTCTGCGGCGAGCACGGCATCACTTCCGATGTTGAAGTAATACCCATTCAGCAGATCAATGATGCTTATAAGCGCTTAGCTAAGAGTGACGTGAAGTATCGGTTCGTGATCGATATGGCATCGCTGAGTTAATTGGTAGTGACTGCGAAACAGAGCGCTGCACAAAACTCACCGAATTCGCCCAACTTCGGCCGTACTCTCTGTGAACCTCCCGTGTCTCTGCGCCTCTGTGGTTTTCTTTTGGTTGCGAACTAAAACAGCCACAAGAAAACCACGGAGGCACAGAGGCGCACAGAGAAACTGCTTGCCGCGAATGGCCGCTGGTTGATCAATTCAGGCCGGAATCTGACAGGTCTATCAACCAAGCTTCAGGAATCTCTTTCGCGAGTAGATAAGATTTTAGATCCGCCCACCTTTCAACCCGATCCAAAATTGAGGAATCAGAAGTAATCGCCACGGCTGGCGACGATATAATCATTGAATCAGGATTGAAAACTACCTCTACCTGCCAGGGCCAGCCTTGCTCAATAGAAACGCTCGAGATTTTTGACGCCAACCGCCCGCTGTTGGATACCGGGCGGTCAAGTAGCCACAGCACGGATGAGGCGCCAAGGTCTTGCAATGCTTTACCGACCATCGCAATTGCTTGTTCCGTTTCCTGGACCGATCTGTAAGATCCGTGGACGCTCGAAAGGTCGCGAATGCAGCTGTCAACGCCAATCAACAAAGGACCTTTGCTAAGGGCGGCTTCGACGGTTATTAAGAGATTAAACCCGTCGATGATCACCTCGGAGTCTCGTAATTGATCCACCGAAACGCAATGCTCGCTTCTTCTTTCTCGATCCTGCTTTGAGCAGGACGAGCGCGATACTGCAAGTCGCTGTCGCTCGCGCAGCCGGTGCCGATCACCCACAAGTTTCAGAGACGACGTCATCTGATAACCACGCGAGAGCAACCACGAGAGCTCCGCTACAGCACAACGAAGTTCGGGCAGCTGATTCGGATGGAATAGTTTTGAATCGGCAGGATGAGGACCACGATGAACTCTGGTATCTGGACTCACGGCACGTTAAAAGTGAAGCGTCGTCCTTACTTTTGTGATAATCACGATCGCTTTGATTTGACTTCTTTTTTAACAATTTGTCCGACGATGAACGCAGTTGCGCTAGGCTGGCAGTCCGACGCGCCTCAATAGATCCTGAAAGCGTGGATCTGAACAACCACGTCACACTCTTTATACGCCCGAGGTGTTGCGTTGGGGCGGCCATTCATCGAGTATCAGGCCCGATGTTCTGAACGGACCTGCCGTCTCTTACTTCTACCGTAGGATTCTGCTCGCAGTCTGCTGAAGCTGCGTAGTAAACAAACGTCACCTCCACGACGCCAAACAACGTGAGCAGTAGCAAAATGGTTATCGCACAACACCAGCCTGGTTGTTATTTGTGATAGATTTCATCATGTTTCACCTTCCTTTCCTTATTCCTTCAAGTACCGATTGACGAGTATGCGATACGAAACACTTGAACATGTTCGCTTGGCTTTCAACCAGCTGGTCTTCGCTCACCAGCATGTGCCTTTTACCAACTGAGCACGTCGACAAGAACAAGTAGGCCAATCAGAGCGATTAGAGATTTCTTTACGCTAAACATGAGAGTCCTCCTTTGAAAGCGTTCGACGCGGTGACAATGAATAGGCTGGTCAGAGGGAGGGAGGTCGGGCGGTGGCGCAGACTCCAAGAGATCAGTCAGTAGGTTGAGAGGGCACGGAATATATGCCCCTGCGCGAGATGAAGTCAACGCTCGGTTTAGATGACGCAGCCGCCGCGTTGCAACGCACCTTCTTCAAAACCTGAATTATTCGAAATCGAATTGGTACTGATCCGGTTTGGCGAAATTCATGGAACAAATGAATAAGGCCACCGTAACAGGTGGCCTTCTATCTTAGGAAATTCTGGTCGCGGCCGGAGGATTAGTTTGGATTAACCCAATATAGTTTGCCGCTTGGTCTTCACTCCAACAGTTCGATTGAATCGCCTCTCGTCAATATTCCTTCGACCAAAACGGCGCAATAAACACCAGCAAAAGCATCGTGTGCTTGTGCGACCTTCCGTAAGACTTCCGGGTTGTGTTCGCCGGTATCAGGATCGAGCGAAATCATCTTACAGCGCGGGTCGCGTTCCAGAACCATAACAACCGCTCTCGAGCCGATACGCAGTTTGCGACCGATCATCTGATCCTCCGCAAAGCCGTTTTCCGACGCGAAATTAAGATAGATGTTTGCCCGAAAGCGGCGTTTATCGATCGGAATAGCCAGTTCCCTTTCGAGCTGTCTGATCGTTTGCAGACTAATCAACGAAACAGGACGACAATCGGTCAACGCGCGGTCTGAACGCACCAGCGTGAGGTGATTTTCACCGCGCAATCCTTCACCGAGCATTTCCATCAAGGCTGGATCATCAACAGCCACAACCGCACCGGACGGCGTATGGACATCTATCATTAGGTCGTTCGGTTCGGCGTTGGCCGGAGTGACACCGGGTGCGATGCTCATCGCTTCAGTCAAATTCGGGGGCTTCATCGCTCTTTCGGGATAACGAAACTGTGGACGAAAGCGCAGCATTTCCGACTGGGCCGTGGCGTTCAAATAAGGAAAACCTTTGCGTGCCGATGAATTCTTGAAGGCGAAGCATCGGTCACCATAAAAGCCTGGGAACCCCATGAACACTTCGGGGATCGTCTCACCACTCATGCTCTTAATCGGGTAACGCCATAAACTTTCGACAGTCCCAATAGTTGTCATCAGATTCTCTTGCATTCTTTCCGCGTTTTACTCAATCCAGCGGACTTTTGACTTCTCTGCTGCCTCGATTGAGCCCTTGTGGCAGGCCCTCGAAGCTCCCGCGGAGGGTGAGCGGTGACGACGGGCCAGTCGATGACCCTCCCCGTCTCGACATCTTCGCAGGTGGCGAGCTCGACTAGGAAGCCGCCGTCGAGCTCGTACGAGCCTGCCCGTGCGGTGGCATCGAGATATCCGGAGGCCGGATCAGCGGGTCGGCAGCGCAGTTTCCGCTGCTTTTCCGCGAGCTCCAACTGGAACACGAGACGCGTCTCTGGAGCGACTCTGCCTTCGTCATCGGTCTCGATGAAGAGATCCCAGCCGTCGGCGCGAAGCTCGAGGCGGTCATGTCCGACCCTGCCGATCTCGGCACCATGGCTCGCCTGGTCGAACCGCAATTGGTCGACCCCAAATATCTTCGACTCGAGCTTGGTTGGGAAGATCCCGAAGAGGGGCCGGGCTTCGCGAGCTTCACGATCTGCACTTCGAACGATGGGCCTTCGGACGTGTCCGAGACGCTCGCGGCGATCGGTTCGTCCGATCGTGATCTGAACACGACCACGGACGCGAGCAATGCCAGCGCGATGATGATCAGCGATGCCTTCATTGCTGTCTTCATACCAACCATGATGGCCGCAGATCGTGGCGGTGATCAAGCATGAGCAGTACAAAGAGCGGTAATGAATAATCCGCAATCAGACTTGTCGCTAATTCGTGATCACCAACTGACGATCTAGTAACAGCAAGTTCATGCTACACCATGCTAGACTATGCGATCCAAACCCCGCGCGAAGGTGTTACGTCACAAACTACGTCACAGAGTGGCTGCCCTTTTACATGACTACATGCTCGTTAATATGAAGGGACAGGGTTGAGACAGTGAACAATTTCTTTGCGAGGAGCGTGTTCTTCGTGAAAGACGCTGAGCGCTCCCTAAAGTTCTACACGGAAACGCTCGGATTCTCACTGGAGTGGAACCATCAAGAACAAGGCCGGGCATTTGTTTTTGAAGTGAGCCTGCTTGGGTTCCAATTAATCGTCAATCAGACTGAGCCTTCGACGGAGGATCGGGCGGGTCACGGGCGCGTGTTCATTGGCCTCGATGACGATCAAGTAGATGCATTTCGCAAACACATCGAAGAAAAGGGCATCAAGACGACCATCCTCCGGTGGGGCGCTCCAACACTTGTGATACGCGACCTGGATGAGAACGAATTGTTCTTTTGGTTGCCGGAGAGCGAACGAGCGAGCCTGCAAGCGCAACTCGCAGGCGCCGACTATCCCAGAGAACAAACTGTTCCAAGCGATGTTAGTTAAGAAGATCATTCTCAGCGATGATCTTTTAGTCCAACCTCACGGTCCCTTGACCGAACTTTGCCTTTGGTTTTATACGGAAACCAGATAATCACGAGTTAGGCGCAGAAGAGTGTGAGCACATCAGGGAAGTTGATGTTCCTGTGTGGCAAGATGGCGGCCGGCAAGTCGACTCTCGCGAAAGAGTTGGCTCGACGAGAAAATGCCGTTCTCCTTGTCCAGGATGAGCTCTTGGATCACCTATTTCCCGGCGAGATCACCGACATAGCTGGATTCGTCAGGT
>JBKPAL010000147.1:0-5783 GCA_046726395.1 Acidobacteriota bacterium | reverse complement strand
AATTTCAAAAATTATACCATCCGGCATCTGCACGTTACCGTGACTTCCTGACCAGAGTCCAAGTGGACATCTCATTCACACCGGGCTTCAGCCCGGTGATCCACTGCCATAGCAGATCGAGGAACCGTTTTAACGGTTTCTCAACCGTCATGTCGAGCCTGATAATCCTTGGCGTCAATATCAAGGTGTAGAGTAAACCGTTGAAACGGCTTCGCATTTTTCAAATAAAAGTGTCAGCGGGCTGAAGCCCGTGATTCAGTTTTAGCGGGATAGCTTTAGTTCGACGGCTGTACGCTTTTAGGGTGTTTTGTATCCGTTTCCGACGCCAAGGATGTCGTTTTCCAAGGTAATTAGTGTGTCCTGGGATGGCACGCTGGTTGAAAAGTTTCAGGTAGAGAGTCTGAGAAATGGTTGGCTCTCTAACCCGATTCAGCAATCAATCCTAGAACACGAAATAGGAGGGATGAGAATGCCAGACAGGAAAGATCCGAACAAAGACAAAAAGATGGGAATGGGAAATCGCGAGCAGCCGGGTCCAGGTCAACGGACGCCGGGACGTGATTTCGAAGAAGACGATCTTTCAACCGGAAGTCGCCAAGGCGGCCATCATAGCTACAACCAGGGAAAACAAGGTGGAGCGGGCAGTTTCGATCGGGAAGACCGAGAACGTGAACAGCCCGGTAGCAAACAGAAAGATCAAAAGAAATAAGAGTCTGAGTTCGTAAATTCCGAGCGGTGGCGACCAGAGCGCCACCGCTTTTCTATTTGCCTGATTCGATGCGACGAACGCTACCATCGCGACTCACAGCACTTCGAGAATTTGCAGCGACACGCTCCGCCTCAGCGAATGCGCGCAAGAAGTTCTCGCCTAGTATCTTTCGCACGTCGCGTTCACTGTAACCACGCTTCAACAGTTCGTAGGTGATGTTCGGAAGCTTCGAGATGTCCTCCATACCGACAGGCAAACTTGAAACACCGTCGAAGTCAGAACCGATACCTACATGGTCCACTCCGGCAACTTTGGCGATGTGGTCAAAATGATCGATTAAGACTGACAACGGAGTCGGCGGTAATGGGTTCGCTGCCAATAGTTTGTTCTGCTCCTCTTCAAGCTTCTTCGCATCATCCTTGTATTGGAGTTTGAGCGCATCCATTTGTGGCTTCAGTCGCGCATCTCGCTCACGTGATGCCAGAATTGCTTTTTGATCGATAAAACCGGGGAAGAAGTTCACCATCACTACGCCGCCGTTCTTCGCGAAACGTCGCAACAACTCGTCCGGGATGTTTCGAGTTCGATCTCCCAATGCCCGGGCGGATGAGTGCGAGGCAATTACCGGAGCAGATGAAATATCGAGCACATCACTCATGGTCTTATCCGAAACATGGGAGACGTCAACGAGCATGCCGATCCGATTCATCTCCCGCACTACGTCTTTGCCAAAATCGGAAAGACCATTGTGCTTCGCGTCGTCGCAACATGAGTCAGCCCAGTTGTTCGTGTTGTTGTGAGTCAAAGTCATGTAACGGACGCCAAGCCGATAGAAGTCACGCAGGGCCATCAACGAGTCTTCGATCGCATGCCCACCTTCAATGCCCATCAGCGCTGCAATCTTGTTCTCCCTCTTTGCACGCCGTATGTCAGCTGCTGAATATGCGAGCATAAAGTCATTTGGATACTTCTCCGCTGCTCGGTACACGTAATCGATCATGTCGAGCGCGCGACGTGCGGAACCACCTTGCGTTACGTATTTGCGATCGATGTAAACAGAGAAGAACTCAGCAGTGAGTCCGCCCTGCTTCATGCGAGCTATGTCTGTGTGGTACTTGCCCACCGATGAGACTCCGATGTCGTAATTTTCATCGGTCATAAAGGAGAGAATGTCGTTATGAGTGTCGACAACGATGGATTTACGCTGGATCTCCAGGGCTTTTTTCCAGAGTTTTTCATCGCGCGGCTCGCTTTTTTGGACCGCAGACGTGGGCTGTTGAGCGTTGAGAGAGAACACTGTCAGCAGGCAGACGGTTACTAACGAAATTATTTTTTGAATATGCATCAGATACCTTTCAGGAGAGAGCAATGCGGGTTGTGCAAATAGAAATATGCAAAGAAGGATGATGACTCGTCAAGTTGGGAAAAATTTAAAATTTAAAATTTGAAATTTTATCCGCGGCCATTCTTGCGATTAGGGCAATCACAACCAATACCGCCGAAGGAGTCCAGATCCACTTGATCTCGCTCAGGATCACCTCCGCTGCTCTCGCACTCATAAACGCCTCAAACCCGATCGGAGACACCTCAATTGGCCGCCAGGGGAAAAAATAACGTTCGCTGTTGAAAGGTGCGAAGAACGCGACACCAAGTCCGCCGTTGGTGAGCGCATCAAGCAGTGCGTGTGAGGCTGTTACGGTAAAGAAGTAGGCAATCAGGAACCACCAAGAGCCGCTGAACAGCGAAGCGTCACGAAAAAACAGTAGTACGACCAGGCAACTAAGTACCAAAGCGAAGGCAAAGGAATGCGTGATGCCGCGATGGCCCAGCATGTGTCCGTAACGGATTCCGAAAGCGAAACTGATCACGTCGAGATCCGGCAACATCGCACAGGCTGCGGTTAGCACCCAGAATCTCGGTGGCATTCCGTCCGGAGCAAAGGCTTTACCAACAGCCAATGCTGCGATGCTGTGCGAAATGATTGTAGCCATACTGCGGACTGGTCCTTTCGCGACTCAACGCTCTGCTTCAATGTCGTCAAGCGAGTATGTGGAAACCTGAAGGGTCGAATCGAATGAGGGTTGAGCGGGGGTAAACCGCCCTTCCGAACCTCGAGGTTCTCGATCTCGACTAAGTTACAACAAGAATTGAAAGGCTTTCAGCACTGAAATCACAATAAGTCTCGGAGTCTCGAGGTTCGGAAGGGCGGTTTACCCCCGCACAATTATTGATAGGCTCGACCCTCAATGTTTTTCACACTCTCTGCAGTTGGTGGGAGTCCTGACTTTTGTACTGAGTCCCTAGCCTGATAGGAATCCGTTCTCAACGTTCGGACAAGTTCTTCACGTGGACCAATACCCGCCGGTGAATTCTGTGAATGATGAAATCGGACCACAATCTCCAATAACCTCCAGGCCAAAAACGGTTTTCATACCACGTGGTCCCTTCAAGCAGCGTACGACCATCCGAAAGCCTCGTTAATAGGAACTGGCCCTGCTTCGAAACCAAATAGTTCTCCAGATGTGGCGGCGAGATCCTCGCATATGGCGACCACTCCTGCATTACTGGTGGCTGTTCAGTTACACCGAACTTCAACAACCTCGGCGCATCCCAAACATTGATCGGTTCGACAAAAGCTCCGGTCGAGAACACACAATGTCGGACCGCTCCGGCTCCACGACCACTGATCTCAGCACGTAGTGGATAAGCGATGCCTGTGCGAAACATCCAATCATCCGGAGCAGGCAGTTCAGTAAAAGCCACGACGTTCTCCCAAACTTTTTCCGGCGCAGCATTAATGATGACTGACGTTTTAACTTCGTATAGAGGCGAGACAGGGGCCTGACTGTGTTCCAAGGTAATCAATGCAGGCAACAACAGAAGTACGAGCGCTGAGACGTGAATTGAGTGGCTAGTCACGGAGTCTCGTTGTTGCAGCACATAGCCAATGAGTCCGCCGAAGATCGCAACCACCATTGCGAGTGGTGCCGCCATCATCACGCAAATCAAACCTTCAACGGCTACCGCGAGCAACGCCACTCCGGCCAGGAAAACTGAGATGATTGCCACTGCGATGCATTTCCCAACAGGTCGCGGGCGATGAAATCCGTAGATCAGAACTGAATTCAAACCCAGAAAGAACGGAACACCCACGAAGATTCCCCAACCGTATTCGGCAAATCCATACACGCTTAGAACCACGAAAGCTAACCCCATAAGGACTGTGGCCAGCACGCCGAGCGCCGCGCTGCCAAATTCATTATCAGGAATCAATCTACTGAAGAACTGATTTTTGCCAGCGGCCTGTGTTTGAAGGTCCGCCGAAGGCATCAGACTCAGCAAGAGAAAAAATAGGAGGTTGAGAAACGGAACAAAGAACAGGAGGACTAACCAGAGAGGAAGAGCTGCGTCGCGCAGTCGCCTTAACGTGAGCACCACGCCGATCCAGACAAACGGCAGTGCCAATAGAACGAGCACAGCAAAAAACTGGCTCCGATGTAGATCGAGATTTTGAATTCCACTCTCGTCAAAGATCCAGTAGTTAAAGATTGACCAGTCGTAACCGAAATGGACAGCAACAATGCGATCCAGGTTGTGCTTCACTGCGAAAAGAACAACGCCGAGGATCACGTAAGCGGCACGGCCGGTCCTGCCGCGCCAGTTCCACAAGGCTGAGAGTTTTAGCGTCAATGAGTAGTTGCAGGTCGAGTGATGGTCGGAAACGAAAGCTAAAGCCGAATTCGTGCGATTTCGAGTGATTTAGTGGATTGATATGTTGAGATAAGGTTTAGCATCCACCAGTTAGCAATTCCGCTACTTTTTTCACCAACTTACCTTGATCCGCTTTGGAAGACAGGAACAGTCTTCGCCCGGAAATATTGTAGTGCTGGGTTACGCTGACATACAGATCCAGTTTGTGGTCTCGATCTAAATCACCAGCCCACAACAGGTACCAATAAGGCTCATTTCCGCACCCGTCAAGGGTGTAAAGAACCTGAGTGGTGTCACCGAACCTCAGAACAAGTTTCGCATCCTTTGGTAAACTGGATTCTCGACATTTAGTTGGCTCCTCAGCTAACACCTGTAATCATACGATCCATCATCAAGCTTCAACTTTACCGGCGTCGTCTTCTCAATAGTTTCCTCGAAATCAGTTTGGCCTTGAAAGACTGTAGTCACTGGCCCATCACTCAATTCTGGTAACCCCTTAACCAGAAACATGGGCTCAACCGGAAGGTCAACACTTATCTCTTTACCTGTTTCCTGATCTTCCTTCTCATCAACAATCTCATCGTGAACGGCTTTTACCTTTATGACGTAACTGAGAAGCGTTGAAGTATCGGCTGTGACATGCAGACCAAGCCATCGCTCGCCCGATCGCGCACTGACCTTCTTCACCATGAAAGGTACCAATCTCCAGCAACTTTCCTTCAAGGTCCTCAACCGGCTTTCGACCAACGCCCATAGCCGTAGCTAGACCTAAAGCAAACGTAATCAGGAGTGCTTTTGTCATTTTGTGTTCCTCCAAAGCTGGGCTCATTGTGAAGAAGGTGAGGAGGAGCAGTAAGCGTGAGAGCAACGGTGAAAGATGCGAGTCCCGTCACCTTTATCTGTGGCAACCCACATTGTGCTAGGTCCAGGGTTGAAACAGACTGAAGGAACTGTAGGGGTGTTTCTTCGGGCGCGCCCTGAGCGAGGGGGCGTCACGTGAGTGAGAGGCGTCACGTGAGCGCGCCCAGGGAGGGACGCCCCTACAGATCAAAAAGAGAAGTGGACGACCCTAACGTTTGACTGGATAATTTGCCGTGATGTCCATCCTGATCGCTGAAGACAACGTCGCGCAACGCCATTACCTGCGCGAGATTCTCGAAAAAGAGTTTCCTTCACACACTCCGGTACTCGAAGCTAGTGATGGTGAGGAGACTGTGAAACTTGCTCTCGATAATAAACCTGAGGTTTGCATTCTCGATATTCAGATGCCGAAGCTCTCGGGCGTGAAAGCCGCTCGCGCAATCTGGCGAGACTTTCCCACCGCTCGCATCATCTTCTGGACCCAGTTCCCGCACGAGATCTA
>JBKPAL010000146.1:0-13020 GCA_046726395.1 Acidobacteriota bacterium | reverse complement strand
ATCGGCTGCTGAGCAAAGCCGACTCCGATAATCAGATCGTACCCGCGTTCGGCAAACGCGCGCATGGCTGGTTCAATGGACGTTGGATTGCCGGGTTCGATATCGCGCAGGACGATGTCCATTGCGGGCTTGCCGCAGCTGGTTCCATCAGGCCATTCACCAGTCTCCGCACATTTCACTCCGGCCCAGGCGGCAGCATTGAACGACCGATCGTCTTTACCACCAATATCGAACACTATCCCGACGTGAATCTTGGATTTGTCGTCAGCGCCATAGCTCGCCACGTTACATGCTGATGCGAATAACGCGAGTACGCACAATGCAACCAGCATTGCTGTAACCAAAACCTTCATTCAATTACTTCCTTGATTAATTTCGGTGTTTCCGAGGGAGCTTTGTCGGCCACCGAACAAGCCGCTTGAATGCGCCGAACCGCTTCACGCCCTTGAGTTTCATCTCGGCAAAAGACCGTTCCAAGAAGTTGCCCCTTAGCAATTTTGTCACCGAGTTTAGCCGACGCAATTAAGCCCACAGTCGGATCAATTGCATCTTCGATGCGTACGCGTCCTCCACCGATGGCTGCCAGCGCCCGTCCAACTTCCGTTGTGTCGATGCTGTTTAAGAAACCGGAGCGCGGGGATTCTACAGCAAACGATTTACTCACCAAAGGAAGTACTGCAGCTGGATCGTCACATACCCGCGGATCTCCACCCTGCGCCTTTACATTTTGCCTGAAGTACTCCAAAGCTTGTCCGGTCGATAACACCTTCTTCAGACGCGCGTGAGCAACCGCAAGTGACTCATCCACTCGTGCAAGCACCAACATGTGCGCCCCCAGCTCCAGAGATAGATCGAGAACTGGTTCGGCACCCGGTTTCATCTCCCCACGAAGAATCTCAACACATTCCTTCACCTCGAGAGAGTTGCCCACTGCGTTACCCAGAGGCTGATTCATGTCTGTGATTAATGCTCTGGTTCGGATTCCGCATGAGTTGCCGGTTGTCACTAATGCGCGCGCCAGGGCTCGAGCCCTTTCTTCTTCGCGCATGAAAGCGCCTGAGCCGACTTTAACGTCGATCACCATCGCTTCAAGTCCAGCTGCACCTTTCTTCGAGATGATCGAAGCCACGATCAGAGGTATAGCTTCGACAGTGGAAGTAGCGTCGCGCAGTGCATACATCTTCTTATCGGCGGGAGCGAGTTCTGCCGTTTGCCCAGCCATCGCGAAACCCACATTTTCAAGGACTGTCCGAAACTCGCGGGTCGAGAGATTCACACGATAACCGGGAATCGCTTCCAGCTTGTCGAGTGTCCCGCCAGTGTGGCCCAATCCTCGACCAGAGATCATCGGCACACAAACACCGCAGGCTGCAACGAGAGGTGCGATGAGCAACGAAGTCTTATCACCGACTCCGCCCGTCGAATGCTTATCTGCTTTTGGTTTTTGAATCTCGGTAAAATCGAGAACGCTTCCCGACTGCAGCATCGATTCCGTAAGCGACTGCTGCTCGGTGTCGTTCATGCCATTGAGGAAGATGGCCATTAACAGAGCGCTAACCTGGTAATCGGCTACAGTTCCGTGCGTGATGCCCCCGATGAAGAAGTCTATCTCTTCTCGAGAGAGCTCCTCGCCGTCGCGCTTCCTGCGAATGATGTCTTGCGGCCTCAATCGGTCCTCGTATCGTCGGTTAAGAGCACAACGGCGTGCGCAGTTACAGCAAGTCCCTGTCCTACTGCGTCAACTCCCTCGCCCGTCTTGGCCTTTACGCTCACATCGCCGAGATCGATTTCAAGAATCTCTGCAATCTTTTCGCGCATAGCGAGGACATACGGTCGGAGCTTGGGAGACTCCAACAGTATCGTTGTGTCCAGGTTTTTGATCTGCAGTCCACGTTCGCGAACCAACCACATTACGCGTGATAGTAGCTGCAAACTGTCTGCATCTTTCCACTGCGGATCCTGATCGGGGAAATGTACGCCCAGGTCACCTTCACAAAGCGCACCGAGGATAGAATCAGCAATCGCATGACAAAGTGCATCGGAGTCGGAATGACCATCCGCACCTTTGCTTGACGGCACATGAACGCCACCAAGGATCAGGGACCGTCCAATGACCAAACGATGCGTATCGATACCAAACCCAATGCGATACATGAAAACCTCTCAACTTAACCTTGCCCGGAACGGTCTTGACGACCTGGTGCGAAGTTAGTGTTTGATCGTTTTCATCAACACTTCAGCAATCGCCAGGTCTTCTCGATTGGTGATCTTTATATTTGGGCTTGAGCCTTCCACCACGGCGATTGGTTCCCCCAAGCGTTCGACCAGAACACTCTCGTCGGTTATTTCCGGATCTGAGACGTCAACATGCTCATAAGCGCGACGCAACAACTCATAACGAAAGCACTGCGGCGTGAGGGCCCGGCGCAGCTCGGATCGTCTAACTGTTTTGACGACGAACTTATCGCTAACTTTCTTTATCGTATCCGTAATGGGGCCAACCAGGACTGCCGCTCCGTTTTCCTTAGCGGCAGCGACGGTGCGCGAGATCTCGTCCGGCGTAACGAACGGTCGCACTCCATCGTGCACTATCACGACTTCAGCAGTCGCCGCTCGAATCGACTGCAACCCGCGAAAAACAGACTCTGCTCGCGTCTGTCCTCCGGCGATCACTCGGGCAAGCTTTCGTAGACCGTGTTTAGAGGCAAGAGAGAGGAAGTCAGAAGTATCAACCGCCGGAAGTACTAAGACAATTTCCTGAACATCCGCACACTGCTCAAACGGACGAAGCGCATGAAAGATAATGGGCGTACCTGCAAGTTCAAGAAACTGCTTGGCTCGCGTGCCGCCCAATCGAGAGCCCTGACCCGCGGCGGCAATAATCGCGACATTCATAAAGTAATTGACGATTGACAATTGACAAATGACGATTGTCGTTGAGTGTCGGGGCGAGCATTCTTGAGAGTGTCGAGATAAAACGCAACGAGCTTTAAATCGTCAATCGTCAATCGTCAATCGTCAAATTACTTATGACTCAGTGATCGGTTCGTGATCCGTAATTCTGACTGGCCCAGAACCGCTTCTCGTATCCCGTGTTGGTCGTCTCGCGGAACCGTTTATGCGGTGTTCACCATTCGAGTTCCCGTTGTCTGATTCGTCCCAAAGACGACCAAAGATCATTTTGCCGGCCGTGGTTTGCAGCACGCTAGTGACCGCGATATCTGCATTCTTACCAATTAATCGGCGCGCATTATCCACGACCACCATCGTGCCGTCATCAAGGTAAGCCACTCCCTGGTTGTATTCTTTGCCCTCTTTGAGGATGAACACCCGCATTGCCTCGCCAGGCAATACAACGGGTTTTAGAGCGTTGGCGAGCTCGTTGATATTCAGAACGCTTACGCCCCGGAGTTGGGAGACCTTGTTCAAATTGAAATCATTCGTAACGATGACGGCGTCGAGCTGCTTACCGAGCTCAATTAGTTTCAAATCGACCTCGCGAACGGAAGGGAAGTCCGTCTCTACGATTTGAATGTCGAGTGAGCTGTTGTTTTGGAGACGGTTTAGCATATCGAGGCCGCGGCGGCCGCGTTGTCTTTTTGATGAATCGGGAGAGTCTGCAACTTGCTGCAATTCGCGCAGGATGAATTGTGGAATGATTAGCGAGCCAGTCAGGAAGCCAGTCTCGGCTACATCAGCGATACGACCATCAATGATTACCGAAGTATCAAGGATCTTTAGGTCTCGTCGGGAAGCTTTGTCGCTGAAGATACCGCCCAGTGCGGACAATTCTAGATAGTCGCCTTTTGCGGCGCCCACCATGAGCCCCACATAGGCCATGAAGAAAGTTAGAGCCAGGGTCAGAAAAGTCTTTACTTCAGGACGGATGGCGATTGATTCCTGATGGCTGATCAGGGAACCGATAAGAAACGCCCCGACAATGCCCATGATCGATCCAACTGCTGCACCAATGAGGGTCTTAAGGGTGGCCCGCCGGATGCGCAACTCAAAAAGGATGATGCAAATGGCAATAAAAGCGCCGACTGCAGCGGAGATCCAGCGATCGCTCGCCACGGGTCGAAGCACATATCCTGCGGCTACTAGAATTCCAGTAAAAATTAGCCGGATGATGACTACATCGGCGTGCATGACAGCCGAATCTTAGCATGCCAAAAGCCCACCAGTCACCAAAAACCTTTTACAAATAAGTAGTTTGCGGGCAACAGCTGCAGTATCGCTTAAGCATCCTACTGGACCACTGGGGAAGGATAGCGTCTCTTATTGTCGGCCCACGTCAGCCGGCCTTATCACGACTGCCGGTACAGTCTGCTCTTTGACTAATTGATTGAAGGCCGTCACCTCGGCTCTCATGATCGCTGTTGCCTTTTGCAGCTCAGCGTCGATCTGTGAAACTAATTCATGGTAGACCGCATAAGACTGATCATTTGGAGCAGACTCCGCACCGTTTACCACGCCAGCCAACGCCGCCAACTTGTTGTTTAGCCTAATCGGAAAATTCAAGGGGTCCTGATTACTCTGGTTCTTGGTTTGGTAAAGAGTTTCTTCGACCGCCGTCAAACTCTTATTCAGATTACTACCCGCATCGTTCATGACTTCCGCGTTTGGTTGGTCCTTAACTCGTTTTAACAAGTCATCGACCTGCCTGCGTACATCGCGAATCTGAATAATCGCATTGTGTGTTTCGCTTAGCTTGTCGCGAATCTTTAATCCGAGGTCCAGCTGTTTTGCATAGTCCGCAGGAGTTGTCGTAAGTCGCGGATCGGGCTTGACGTCGAAACTCTCCGTCATGGTGGTACCACCGACGGTAAGTTTTACCTGATAACTGCCGGGGACAATCTTTGGTCCGCGAATGTCGCCGGCCCATAGGATCATTCCGGGAAATCGCACGGCATCTTCGTAACGCATGTCCCACACAAACCGGTTAAACCCCACATCTGTTGTCACGCGCGGTGGAGGACCACCAAACCGAGGTCCTTCCTCGCTGGTGGATTGAGGCTGCTGACCAGCGTCTGGAGACGGTTGAGGTTTGGCAGGAGCCGTAAACTTACGTATTGACTTTCCATTCGCCGAGAAAAACTCCAACACAACATCCGTCGTTGGCTTCTCCTTGAGAGAGTAGTAGACCACCACGCCGTTCGGAGGATTCTTTCCAACGGCCGCTGTGGCTGACTGAGGCAGACCGGCACTGCCCTGCGTGCGGTATGCATCTTCTGGTTTGAAGAGCTTGTTGTCATTGGTGGGCTTCAGGCCTCCCGCATCCATCAGTTGGTGTATTACCGGAAGATCGTCGAAGACCCAGAAAGACCGTCCCTGTGTGGCGGCTACCAGATCTTTATCGCGCTTCTGCACAACCAAGTCGGTGATAGGAACCACGGGAAGGTTGAACTGCATTGATTGCCACGTGGTTCCATCGTCAAACGAGAGATAGAGACCAGTTTCGGTCCCGGCGTAGAGCAAACCTCTCTTGTTCGGGTCTTCGCGAATTACACGACTGAAGGCATTTTCTGGTATTCCTGCAGTGATCTTCTTCCAAGTCTTTCCATAGTCGTTAGTCTTGTACAGGTGTGGTTTGAAATCGTCCCACTTATACATGGTGGCAGCCACGTAAGCAGTTGCTGCGTCGTGTGGCGAAGCTTCGATGGAATTAATCTGTACCCATTCAGGCATAAGGCTGGTTGGCGGCGTAACATTGGTCCAACTCTGCCCGCCATCTCGAGTGAGCTGCACCAATCCATCGTCCGAACCAGTCCAGATAACTCCCTTCTGAACCGGTGATTCAGCCAGGGCAAAGATAGTGTCGTAATACTCGACGCTGGTGTTGTCTTTGGTGATTGGGCCACCAGAGGCTGCCTGCTTACTCTTATCGTTGCGGGTGAGGTCGGGGCTAATGGCTTCCCAAGTCTGCCCTTCATTTGTTGACTTGAAGAGTACGTTTGCTGCTGCATAAAGCGTGCTTGGATCATGAGGTGAGAACAGGATGGGAAAATTCCATTGAAACCTATACTTCAAAACATCTGCACCAGCTCCCATCGGATTGTTGGGATATGGATTGACATCTCGAAGCTGACCCGTTCGGTGGTCATAACGCGTTAACAACCCTCCATATGAACCGGCAAAAACGATCTGTGAATCCTTAGGTGAAGGTGCAACCCAACCAGATTCGCCACCACCTACGGCGTACCAATTCTCGTTCGTGATGGTGGATCCCATTGAGCGGCTGGCGATGCGAACTGTCGAGTTGTCTTGCTGCGCACCGTAGATGTTGTAGGGAAAATCATTATCAACAGTCACGCGATAGAACTGGGCCGTGGGTTGATCCTGTTCGGTCCAACTCTTTCCACCGTTGAAGGAAACATTCGCGCCGCCGTCATTGCTATTGATCATTCGGTTCGGATCATCCGGAGCGATCCATAGATCATGATTGTCACCGTGGGGAACGGAAATACTAGAGTAACTTTTGCCACCATCGTTCGATTTGTAGAAGCCGGTGTTGAGCACGTAGACAGTGTCGGCATTCTTTGGATCTGCATAAATCCGCGTGTAGTACCAGGCTCGCTGACGTAACCTTCGGTCTTCATTAATTTTCGTCCAAGTCTTCCCCGCATTATCAGAACGAAACACCCCGCCATCTTCAGCTTCAACTAATGCCCAGACACGGTCGGGATTAGCAGCTGAAACTGCGATGCCAACCTTGCCAACCATCTTCTTCGGTAATCCCTCGTTACGTGTGAGCTCAACCCAGGTATCCCCACCATCAGTCGATTTGAAGATGCCACTGCCTGGCCCACCGCTTTCCAGCGTCCACGGTTTCCGCGAAACCTCCCAGAAGCCCGCATACAAGATATTCGGGTTCGTTGGATCGAGAACCAGATCTGAAGCTCCTGCTTTGTTGCTGCGAAAAAGAATTCGCTCCCAGTTCTTGCCGCCGTCTTTCGATCTGAACACGCCGCGCTGATCGTTCGTTCCCCAAATGTGGCCCAGGGCAGCAACGTAAACTAAATCCGGATTCCGTGGATGGACGCGAATGCGTGAGATCTGTCGTGTGTCTTCCAATCCGATCCGTTTCCATGTTTTGCCTGCGTCTAACGACTTGTAGACGCCATCTCCATGCGAGACATTTCCGCGCACCGGTGATTCGCCCATACCAACGTAGATCGTATTAGGATCAGCATCCGACAACCCGATTGCTCCAACTGATCCGGTGCCAAAGACTGAACCATCGCTGATTACTTCCCAATTGATGCCTCCGTCAGTTGTCTTCCACACGCCACCGCCAGTTGCACCGAAGTAGAAAACCATGGGTTGCGACGTCACGCCTGCGACTGCTGTAACGCGTCCACCGCGGTAAGGTCCGATCGAGCGCCACTGTAAGGCTTTCAACGGGTTTTGGTCCGTTCCGGGTGGTGCCGTTGAGGGTTGGTTCTGCTGTGCCTCAACAGCGGTTGAACTAATTATTTGGAACATTAAGAGGATTAGAAAAGTTGGACCAACAGACGCACGATACGTCTTGAACATTATGGTGGACTCCTTTACTTTGGCACTTTGAAGACAGCCTGAAAGTAGCGCGCCTGAGGAATTCGAACGTAGGCGCATGATAACCAATAGCGACTAAATCAATCCACAGACTACGCAGATTTCGCAGACACAAACTCAACAATACAGAATCGGGAGCGGTGACCGGATGCCACACTCATCTACCAACATGATTGACTCGAAGAGATCGCATGCATTTTGCGTAGCATCCTGTTGCTACCGTTTCCGGTTCAGTATTCAAGACTTTTGAGAGTACAAACGGTCCACGAAGATACACGAATAGACACAAAGTAGCGCTTTCTGAAATTGCTTCGAACACATATGAAGACCATATTCGCTCTGACATTGGTAACAGTTCTGACGAGTGTTGCGCAGTCGCAGAGGATCCAAAGTTCATATACTGACCTCTCGGGCTCAGCTTGTCGGACCTTGGACGTAGATAAGCAGACGGGAGCTTCCACACAGCGTTGTCCTGGCGTTTCGGGTTACAAATTGTTAGTGCATGACGACGATTCACGCCAATCAATTGCCATCGTCAATCCCGCCGGTCGTGAACACGAATTGAATTTCTGGGAGGTGATCACTCCAGCTTTCTCCAGTGTCGGCGAGAAAGCTGAGTGGCGCATCGCGAGAACAAATGGAAAAACATTGCCAATAGCTTTAATAGTGCGCGTCAACGCGAGTGAAGATCCCGAGAATCCGAAGCGTGTAACATCTTATCTCGCTGTAAGCAAAATAACGTCTGGGGAAGTTTGTGTAACTCATAAGATCAAAGCGAGCTCCACTGCGAATGATGAAGCTCGTCGCGCAGCAGATTCGAACTCCAATGCTCCGTGCTTGAAACCAGCCGATAAGTGATCGTGAAATAGTTGTGCAATGCTGATTGGAACGGTAAATCAAATCTGGCGTTATCCCGTGAAGTCGATGGCTGGCGAGAGACTCGATGAGTGCACAGTTGCTCAGCTCGGCATTCCGGGTGATCGCGGCTGGGCACTGCGCGATGAACAGACCGGCGAAATCACGAACGGCAAAAAAATTCCGTTACTCATGCAGTGCGCCGCTCATTATTGCGAACAGCCAGCTAATGACAACATTCCCAACGTCGAGATCATCTTGCCTGATGGTACGAGTGTGAGAAGCGACGATGAGCGCGTGAATGAAAAACTTTCCGCCGCGCTAGGAAGGCAAGTAACGCTGTGGCCACGCCAACCTGCCAACAATCGTGAACACTATCGTCGTAAATCAGCAGCGGCGCGAATCGTTGGTCGTATGAGCAGAAACAGCGGTTTTCGCTCACTTCTGCCAACGCTCACAAAGTTGCCGCAGCTTTCCGAACCGTTACGCGAAGCATTTGGACGAGAAGAAAGCGAACCCATTCCAGACATCTCCCAGCTTCCGCCAGAAATTTTGGAATTCACGTCACCACTCGGTACCTACTTTGACGCTTTTCCAATCCATATTCTGACCAGAGCGTCGCTTCATGCTATGGCGCAGGTGAACTCTGGTGCGTTGTGGGATGCTCGCCGGTTCAGACCAAACTTTTTTGTAAATACGACAGACGATGTCAAGGGTTTAGTAGAAGCAAGCTGGAACGGACAAACACTGCGGATCGGAAGCGTGGAGTTGAAATGCGAGATTCCAACTGCGCGGTGTGCTATGACAACTCATGCTCAGGCGGGGATTCCCAAAGACTCTTCAGTACTGCGATCAATCGTGAAGAATGCAGATCAAAATCTTGGCATCTACGCAAGTGTCATTCAGAACGGCACCGTGACAATCGGGCATCGAGTCGAGCTCGTTGAGTGTGCTTAAAAAAAGAGCGTAAGGAATGTTGAGCGAGGGTAAACCGCCCTTCCCAACCTATGAGACTTTCAAACTTGAGCGCCTAATCTGAAGCTGAATGGCTTTCAAGCATCAGATCACACACAGGTCTGAGAGTCTCATAGGTTGGGAAGGGCGGTTTACCCCCGCTCAAGGAAGGACAGCTTTGTCTCTAAGGTTTTCACACAGCGCAGTAGCGGATAGATAGATCAGCAGATCAAAACAGCTCCTGAAGTGCATCCTCAACCGATCTCACTCCAACCACCTTCAAACCTAACATGCGCTCGAGTCCGCTGGTGTTCGAAGCAGGCATCACTATCCTTTTGAAACCAAGCGCTTGGGCTTCACGCGCACGTGCTCCGGCTTGCATTGTGCCGCGCACTTCGCCAGTCAATCCTATCTCTCCGAAGACTGCCGTGTGTGGATCAATCGGTTGATTCTTGAAGCTCGAAGCTATCGCGGCAACAACACCAAGGTCCGCAGCCGGCTCATCTACTTCCAAACCTCCAGCGATGTTCAGAAAAACATCATCGCCCAGCATCTGAAACCCAACGCTCCGTTCGAGCATGGCGATTAGCAACGCAACGCGATTCTGATCGACGCCCTGCGTCATTCGTTTACCGGTACCATATTTAGTTCCCGAAACCAGCGCTTGAATCTCAACTAACAGTGGGCGCGTGCCCTCCATGCATGCTGTCACTACGGAACCAGCCACATCTGCCGGTCGTTCCTGCAAAAACATTTGCGAAGGATTAGCGACTGGGATTAGACCGGCACCAGTCATTTCAAAGATGCCAACCTCATTGGCCGCGCCAAAACGATTCTTCGTCGCGCGGACAATCCGGTGGTTGTGATGGCGCTCACCTTCGAAATAGAGCACGGTGTCGACGATGTGCTCAAGCGCCTTTGGACCGGCAATCGATCCGTCTTTTGTGATGTGGCCGATCAGGAAAACGGGAACGCTGCGATTCTTCGCAAGCAACAGGAACTGATGAGCGACTTCCCTCACCTGCGAAACGGAACCCGGTGCTGACTCGATCAATGAGGAAAACACAGTTTGGATCGAGTCGACGATAATTGCTCCGGGATTGAGCCGATCAACCTCATGGAAAATGTTTTCGAGACTTGTCTCGGGAAGAAGATAAAGATTCTGAGCGGATACTTTGAGCCGTTCGCCGCGGAGTTTTATCTGACGTTCCGACTCCTCGCCCGAGACATAGAGCACAACCGTTCCTGATGAGCTCAAACTATCAGCTACCTGAAGCAACAGAGTGCTCTTGCCGATTCCAGGATCTCCGCCGATGAGCACCAGTGTGCCGGGAACTATGCCGCCACCAAGGACTCGATCGAATTCAGTTACGCCACTAGTGACGCGAACGTCGTCCTGCGACTCGATATCGGAATAGGCAACCGCTTCGACTTCACGACGATTAAACGTGCTGCGGCTTTTGGCAGGGAGCTTGGCGCGCTGCTCAACGAGCGAGTTCCATTCACCACACTCAGGACACTTACCGAGCCACTTGCCGGACTGGTGACCGCAGTTCTGACAAACAAAAATGGTGTCATTCTTTTTCATGATCGAAGTCATTTTGGAGTGCGCCGGCAGAGCGAAGCGGCGACGGCGCTTTGGATTCTTGCGTTAATAGTCGTCCGGATCCAAAGCGGTGTCGCGCTGCGCTTGCCACCGCACTCCACAACTAGTCTCACAGTAACTCTTTGACGTTTTCGGTTGGGCGACCGAGTACGGCTCGATCGCCACGTTCAACGATTGGCCGTTGAATTAAATCGGGGTGTTCGATCATTAATGCTATGAGCTGATCGTCTGTAAGATCCTTTTTGCCCAATCCCAACTCGCGATAGATCGATTCGCTCGTTCGTAACAATTCGCGCGGTTTGATCTTCATCTTGCGAACCAATTCTGAGAGTTTCTTCTTGCTAATTGGTGCAGTGTAGTAATTGACCTTTTCGAAGGGTACGCCGCTCTCACGGAGCAGCCGGTCCATCTCTCGGCACTTGGTTCAAGTGGGTTTCTCGTAAACGGTGATTTTATCTTTCATAAAGAATGGTCTTTGGTCTTCCAGGGAGCTAGCCTTACTAGGAACGCTGACGTCTTTTACTGGGAGCGCGGGCGTCCTCGCCCGCATTCGTGTGTATTCCAGTTTGCGGGCGGGGACGCCCGCGCACCCAGTAAGTTGTTAAGGAAATATTCCTCGAACGTTTGTTGCCTCGGCCACGCGTTGTACCGCAAGGATGTAAGCACCCGTACGCATATCCGTGTCGTACTCCAACGACGTGTCGTAAACCGACTGGAATGCTGTGCGCATCGTCTGTTCGAGCGTGTCGTTGATCTGTTTCTCTGACCAGAAGAATGAGTACTGGTCCTGCACCCATTCGTAATAACTGACCGTGACGCCACCGGCATTGGCGAGAATGTCGGGAACCAGAAACACGCCTTTATCCGCTAACACACGATCCGCTCCAGGGGTAGTTGGACCATTTGCAAGCTCCGCAACGATCTTCGCCTTCACGTTGCCAACGTTCGCCAGCGTGATCGCGTTTTCTAAGGCAGCCGGCAACAACACGTCACAATCCACGGTCAACACATCTTCACACGCAGCCTCTTTGGCGCCTTTAAATCCGGCGAGTGTGCCCGTCTGCTTCTTATGACGCAGTGCTGCCTGAATATCGATTCCGCTCTCAGAAACAACTGCAGTGCTGGAATCACAAATGGCCACTACACGAGCACCATCGTCAGCGACCATGTGCGCAATGTTGGCTCCAGCGTTTCCAAATCCATGAATGGCTACTCGCGCACCTTTCAGATCCATCCTGTTAACCCGGCAGGCTTCTCGCAGCGCGTACAAACAACCGCGAGCTGTCGCTTCCGCTCGTCCTTGTGAACCGCCAAGCGAGATCGGTTTTCCGGTGACTACGCCTAATTCGGTATGACCTCGGACCATTGAGATGGTGTCCATGATCCAAGCCATGGTCTGTTCGTCGGTATAGACATCAGGGGCCGGAATATCGCGGTCTGGCCCGATGATAGGTGCGATCTCGAACGCATAACGGCGCGTTAGTCGCTCAAGCTCACCTATAGAGAGACTCTTTGGATCGCATATCACTCCGCCCTTACCACCGCCGTAGGGGATGCCGACGGTTGCGCACTTCCACGTCATCCAGGCAGCGAGTGCTTTTACCTCATCGAGGGTGACATTCGGGTGATAGCGAATTCCACCCTTGGCTGGACCACGCGCGATATTGTGTTGCACGCGGTAACCTTCAAAGACCTGCACGTCACCGCCATCCATTTTCACTGGAATCGAAACTATCAGTTGTCGTTTCGCGCTACTTAGAACGTGGCGCATCGACAAAGGAAGCTGCAAATAATCGGCAGCACGATTGAACTGTTGCTTGGCAATCTCGAACGGATTTAGCTCTTCCTGGTAAGCCTCTCTTGTAACCATGGGGCGTCTCCGAAATGGAAAGGTGCGAGAGCGCCACAATCCTATGGGTTCAACTTTGAAGTTTCAAGGAGGGCGCACGCTACACGGAATCCTTTGGAGTGCGGTGGCAAGCGCAGCGCGACACCGCTTTGGAATGCGGCCTGGGGATTTCGTGGTTTCGATTTGAAGCGACAGATACCAC
>JBKPAL010000145.1:0-61189 GCA_046726395.1 Acidobacteriota bacterium | reverse complement strand
GCTTTGGAGCAGGAATTCTCGGCTCGATTTCGGCGTGCAGTTGCCGCTACGCGCGAATCGCTTTCTGAAAGACTTGATACGGTCTTTCAGGGCTTCAAACAGATTGACGAGGACCTGCTGGATCAGCTAGAGGAGGCATTGATCGCCGCTGACATCGGCGTTTCGACCACGCAGCACATTCTTGAGACAGTTCGACGCGGAATTGCACGCAAGCAGATTAACGACATCGAGGCTTTAAAGCAGGCAATAAAGGATGAACTGCTACGAATCTTGCGCGCCTCAGAGCGCCAGGGAGTAGCGACCGAAACTAGCGTCCCCGAAAATGTTGCGCCTTATGTGATGATGATTGTAGGTGTGAACGGTGTCGGCAAGACTACGACCATTGGCAAGTTGGCCCAACGAATAAAGGCCGAAGGAAATGATGTGCTCATTTGTGCAGCTGATACTTTCCGCGCGGCTGCGTCAGATCAGTTGGCGATATGGGCCGAGCGCACTGGAGTTCCTTTAATCCAACAGAAACAGGGTACGGATCCGGCAGCAGTTCTGTTCGACTCTCTCAAAGCAGCGAAGGCTCGTAGCTCGGATGTTTTGATCGTTGACACGGCAGGGCGTCTCCACACCAAATCGAATCTCATGGCGGAGCTTGAAAAGATGAAGCGCGTAGCTTCGCGTGAAGTTGAAGGGGCTCCTCACGAGACGCTTCTGGTAGTCGACGCAGTGACTGGACAAAACGGTCTTGAACAGGCGCGACAGTTTCTGAAGACAGCAGGCGTGACAGGGATTGTCTTGACGAAACTTGACGGCACGGCCAAAGGTGGTATCGCTGTTGCTATCGCGAAGGAACTTAACTTACCAATTCGTTACGCCGGAATTGGCGAAAAGGTTGATGACCTGGTGGTGTTCGATCCAGAACTCTACGTGGATGGATTATTTAATTGACCAGCCGAGTACAACCAACAACCTCCACTAAACCGATTGTGAGTTCTGCTTCAACTGAAGTAGACCGCCGGATGGTAGTCCGTGCGCTCGAGCTTGCTGAGAAGGGTGCGGCGCTCGTCAGTCCTGGCCCATTGGTTGGATGTGTGATCGTGCAGGGCGACTCGATTGTGGGTGAAGGCTTTTACGTTTTCGAGGATGTAAAGCACGCTGAGACGCTGGCTCTGGAACAAGCTGGAGAACGGGCCAAAGGTGGAACAGCTTATGTGTCCCTCGAACCTCATGCTCATCATGGACGTACGCCGCCGTGCAGTGATGCCTTGATCGCTGCGGGTGTAACTCGTGTCGTAGCGCCGATCGAGGATCCGAATCCAAAGGTTTCAGGCAGAGGCTTCGCACACCTCCGAGAAGCCGGTGTTCAAGTGGACGTCGGACTAATGGCCACTGAAGCGGCACGGCTTAATGAGAAGTATTTTCATTTCATGCGCACGCATCGTCCATTTGTGCATTTGAAGCTCGCGATGTCTCTTGATGGAAAGATTGCGACGCGGACCGGCGACTCACGCTGGATCACCGGAGAGCGATCTCGTTCGCGCGTTCATGACCTGCGACGCGATTACGATGCAATTCTGATCGGTGCCGGCACAGCTGTAGCAGATGATCCCCTGTTGACTGATCGTTCTGGTAAGAGGAGACGGCGTCCGCTTGTTCGCATTTTGTTGGATGAGAATGTCAACCTGTCGACGACATCCCAGCTTGCCTCAACTGCGCGAGAGACGCCGGTTCTTCTGTTTGCAGGTGAAGCCGATGCCACGCGGATCAAGAACCTGGAAGACCTGGGGGTTGAGATTGTCACTGACGGCAACAGCGGCAGGGATCTCACGTCGGTTCTCGACGAATTGGGGCAGAGATCAATTCAGTCCTTGTTAGTGGAGGGTGGCGCAACAGTCGCGGGTAAATTTCTGGACGCAGGTCTGGTGAACAAGATCACTGTCTTTATCGCACCGAAAATAATCGGTGGCCGCGATGCTCCAAACGCAGTCGGCGGACGAGGGGCCGAGAGCATTGCCGACGCACTCCAGCTTAGCGACGTTGAAGTGATCGATCGCGATGGTGATTTGGAGATTACTGGTTATCTCGCTCTCGGCGAGTCTTGAGAGCCAGACATGAGAAAAGGGAATGCGCCCAAGGCTACCAGGCGACGAAGCGACAAGCGACCAGACGAACATGATTTCCACATTCCCTCAAAACGCTTCGGCCAGAACTTCCTCACCGACCAATCCATCGTAGATCGCATCGTCTCCGCACTCGACCCAAAGTCTGACGAAACAATCATTGAGATTGGACCAGGTAAAGGAGCATTGACGCAAGAGCTCGTTACTCGAGCCGGAAAGGTCATAGCTTATGAACTCGATCGGAGGTTGGTGCCCTATCTTGAGGAACGATTCATGTCGGTTACCAACTTCAAAGTTATCCAGAGTGATGCCCTCAAAGCCGACTTTTGTGCCGCTGTCACACCCGCGAAAACAGCACGTCTCGTAGCGAATCTTCCTTACAACATTTCCACGGCCATCCTCCAACGATTGATCGCGCAACGCAGTTGTCTGACGGAACTCGTTGTCATGCTGCAACGTGAGGTGGTTGAGCGGATGACTGCACCAGCTGGTTCTTCGGAACGAGGCTATCTCTCCGTTCTGATTGAGGCTTATTGCGAGACCGAGAAACTGTTCGACGTTGCGCCGCGTGCGTTTCGCCCGGTACCCAAGGTCTGGAGCAGTGTGGTTCGTCTGAAGTTCCGAGAGAAGCTACCTGTTGCAGTCAAAAATGAGAAGATTTTGTGGGGTGTGGTAAGCGCCGGCTTTTCTCAACGCAGGAAGACGATTCTGAATAACTTGCGAAATGCACCGGCGAAGCTCTCGGAGCTCATCAAGCAACACGGTGGTGCGAGCATTGTCTTGTGCAGAGCTGAGGTTGATCTGCAACGTCGAGCAGAAAGTCTCACGCTCGCAGAATGGGGAAGCATCGCACAATCATTGGAATGATCGCCCTTTTGGAGTCCGGTGGCAGAGCGAAGCGACGACACCGCTTTGAACATTTCTGTGGATACTTGAGGCTTGAACTTGAACCGAGCCACAAATCCAAAGCGGTGTCGTCGCTTCGCTCTGCCACCGCACTCCAAAACTGACTCAACGGAGTTCGACCGTTAAGGAGATTCCCTTGCGCGGACGCAGCGACATCGCGGGATACAGTTCGACTTCATGATCACCAGCCTTGCTCAAACGAAAGCGCTGGCCAATCGTCGCTAGTAGTAAAACGATCTCCATCATCGCAAAGTAATTACCGATACATGCCCGCGGCCCACCACCGAAGGGGAAGTAGGCATACTTGGGAATCTTAGCGGCTCTTTCTTCTGTCCACCGTTCTGGCTGGAATTCTTCCGGTGCTTCGAAAAACCGCGTGTCGCGATGCGTGGCCCACTGAAACATAAAGACCTGGGTCTTGGGTGGCAGACGAAAGCCACCGATCTCGCATTCCTCAATCGACTCGCGCCCCAATCCAAATGCTGGAGGAAACAAGCGCATCGACTCTTTAGCGATCATATCGGTGTACTTCAGATTTGGGATGTCCGCGACTGTTGCTGGTCGACCACCAAGCACATCATCAAGCTCCTGATGAAATTTGCTTTCTGCGCTGGGATTTTCTGCCAGGAGATACCATGCCCAGGACAGGGTTAGAGCTGTGGTTTCATGCCCGGCAAGAAACAGAGTCATGACCTCGTCTCTCAACTGCTGATCAGTCATCTGCGTTCCATCGTCTTCGTCGTATGCTTGCAGCAACATCGAGAGTAAATCGCCTTCGTCGGAGCGACTAATTCGTCTCTCGTTGATTATGCGATAGACGATGTTGTCGATCTCCTTTGCCTGGCGGTAAAAGCGTCGATGAGCCGAGGTCGGCAAACGGTTATCTAGAATCCACTTCAGAGTTGCTTGTGACGCAAAGGGTTTCACCAATTCCGAAAGTACCTGGCCCACCTTGTCGGCCTCGCCCGAAACATCGGCGTTAAAGAGTGTCTTCACCACGATCTCAAGCGTCAGCCGCATCATGTCACGGTGTATGTTACGTGTCTCGCCGGGTTGCCATGTCGTGAGCATACGTTGCGTCTTTTGAACCATCACTTCGCCGTAGCTGGAGATTCGTTGCCGATGAAATGCGGGTTGTGACAGACGACGTTGCCGGCGCCAGACCTCGCCTTCGCTCGTAAGCAAACCGTTTCCGACCAGCCGCCTGAAGAACGGCGAGCGCAATGAACGGGACTTTACGAAATTTCGAGCGTTCGTGGAGAGCACGTACTCAATGTCATTCGGGTGGTAGATGAAGTACGCAGTGAGATAGAGAAAACGTAGACGAACTACATCGCCATAGTCTCTGCAGCTCGTAATGAAGGCGAGTTGGTCGCGATTAAATTGGCGCATCACGCCCTGCACGAAGTCGCCTTTTAGTTGCGGCGGCAGTGGTGCCTGTCTGCGCACGTGCGCTTTTACTTGGAGCTCTTGTACCTTGTTCATACGTATTGATTGGACCAACAATACAGAACCGGGAGCGGTAGCGACCGGATGCTACACTCAACTATACGACCGCACAGGACTGTACGCAGTTGAATGTAGCATCCGGTCGCTACCGCTCCCGGTTCTGTAAATGTCTCGTCAAGGTCACGGCTTAACCTAAAGGATCTTTATAAATGCCAATGCCACTTCCCGGAATTTCAATCGCGCCGACCGCCTTCCGGTAGAAATTAATGGGACCAACTCCACCAATAATTCCGTAGACGTAGCCCATCTCTCGCAATGCCCACAGAGAGGGAAACAGTAACGCTTTACCGACACCTAAATTTCTGTACTCGTCAATAACACCAGTTGGTCCAAAAAAGCCTCGGCGCGTGCATTCGTAAGCGGCGAATCCAATTACCTTTCCGTTTGCCATAGCGATGTAAACAGATACAGGCTTGTTCGCAAATCCAACGCTTACCTCGTCAGCCCAAGACGTGGAAAAGTGTGTCTCTACAAACGAGCGAACTTGAGTTAACTCGAATGGTTGCGCGCGACGGATGTTGATGTTGCGGGCGCTCAACTCGGGCACTACAGGATCAAACGCCGGTAGCGTTAACAAATTAACTAGAAGGTCGGACATAAGTTATTGACGATTGACCATTGACGATTGATGAATTGATTCATTTTGGTTGTGAGTGACGGTCACTGCTTAGTGTTCTTATTACTCGTCATAACACCCCTTCGTTGACCTTTCGCTGACGATGCGATCAGCTGGTCCAGTCTGCGCAGTCGCGTCTCTTCCTTTTTTGCGCTCATCACCCAAAACTTGCACACCTTAGTTATGTAGGGTGGTTGCGCTTGGAAGAAGTCCCAGGCTTTCTTGTTTGCGCGAAATCTCTTCTCGAACTCTGGATCTAATTCGCGCGCGGCGTTCTCAAATGAATAGATTCCAGATCTCTTCGGATCGCGAGCTTGGAACGCGCGTAAGCCTGGTGGCCTCATCAATCCTAAATTCTCAAGCTCCGTTGCGCGTCTCATGTTTACTACGCTCCAAATACTTTTCGTTTTTCGCGGCGTGAACCGGATTGAATAACTTGTCTCATTAACATTCCTGCGGACACCATCGATCCAACCGAAGCAGAGCGCCTCATCCAGAGCTTCGGGATAAGTGATACTCGGTTTGCCAGAGTTCTTCTTATGAAAACCGATGCTCAATTCAGTTTCTTTGTCGTGGTTCTTCTCGAGCCATTTGCGGAAGGCATCAGCAGTCTTAAAGAAACGCGGTTTCATATATGTGAGGATTGTATCATTCAGATATGCACGACCAGATGGATTCGACGTTCACACTGCAGGATCTTGAGCGGGGGTAAACCGCCCTTCCTTACCTAGAGAGTTTCATTGTTGGGTGGTTGCCTGCACTTGAAAGGCTTTCAATGCTGAAAACCATATTCCAACATCGAAAGCCTTTAGGTTAGGAAGGGCGGTTTACCCACGCTAAAGATCCGCCACCATCAACGTTGAAGTCTTACTCCTATCACCTACCTTCGCGTTACTTGCTGCCGGTTGGGAGCATAGCTAACACGACGCAGTTCACGGATCTGACCACCGGCAACCGCTCCTTCGACTAGTTCATACCCCAACAGTGCGAAGAGTCGGCCGCGAACGAACAACGGCCGGGCATTCCCGTACCAGTCAACACATGAAGCCCGACAGCTATCATTAACAGCACCTTCGGACCTTGCTGCCAGAGTGCCAACCTCGCGCAATCCTCCTGACTCATTTCGCAGGAACAGAATCGAGGCAGACTCTTCAAACAGGTGTCGGTAACCAGGTCTGGCGGGAGTACTTATCGGAAGCCCCAAAGTACCCGAGTCGGGACCATCAGGTTTGTAGAAGAAACCATGACTGCGCAGTTCGCCTTGTGAAGCATTGGGCCGGGTATAACGAAAAGCTACCGCTGGCGAGTCATCCAATCGCACAGCACTAAAGTGCAGGTCCTTGCCGTCTGTGCCTACCACTACGGCGTCGTGCCCCATCACTTCTATTCGATCTACTCCATGAGGCAGCGAAAGTTCATAAGCAGGCCCACCAGCCCATCGAACTAACTCTAGTTTCGAGTCACCATTCGTCTGCGGGGAGCCCCAGCCACTGCCGGTACCATAAATCAGATAGTCGCCGACAAAACGATTCTGGAAGGTGTAACCTTCGGGTTTAATCAGCTTGCGATAGTTCGACGCCGCAGCGTTTCCACTACCATCTGAGAAGGACGACAACGCTACACGCAACAGGGCTACTTCTCCCTCAGCTGATTCTGCAGCCCACATGCCGTCGCCATTGGCATTTGATCGGACAAGAACATTCAAGTGACCGTCAGCACTTTCAAGGAAAGAAAACTGATCGACCGGACTACCTGACACGCCAAGAGCACTTGGTCCTGATCCGTCTAACGGCATTCGGTAGAGCATTGAAGTGCTCTTGCTGGTATTTCCATCGATGGTCCAATCGGTCAACCAGACATAGACAGATTGAGGCGACACATAGAACACCCTACCTGGAGGCCCAAGCACTGCGGTAGCTGTGCATTTAAAGTCGCCCGCGAGATCACACGATGTGACGGTATGCAGGGCAAGATTGCCATTGATTTCTCGTTCGGGTCTGTAGACATTGGTCCAGGCAACGATTCGTTGGAATTCACTAAGCGTTGCACCCTTATGCCACTTCCTTACCGCTGGAAAATTCTGAAACGGATCTTCCGGGTTCATCGAGAGGTACAGCGGCGTATAGAAAATGAGTTTGTTACCAATCAGACGACTGGCATAGTTACGAGATGAGTAGTAATCATTTGATCGCAAATGATAAGTGTACCGATAACTGAGCGCGCCATTGTCGTCAATTCGGAACAGACCAACCTCGGTGCCACCACGTTCATAGCTATATCCGATGACCGCTATTGTGTCTTCGGCCACGAGCATTTCGTCATACCACGTGTATTTTGGATCAATGTCTGGACCAAAGGCGTCTACTGTTGAGATAGGACGCAACTCTCCATCGCCGATCTTCACAGTAAACAACCGGCCTCGACGAAGTACGACCAGATGATTTCCATGCAATTTGACGATGCCTCCTTCGTCGACTCCGGCATGCTGCACGTTCGTAACAGATTCGCTCGGATCCTCCGTCTTACCAGCGACGCCGGCGACGCTTTTAGCAACACTAGTATCAGCCGGCGCGTCTGAGCTGAACATTGCCTGAAGCTCAGCGCGCCTGCGCGCCATCTTTTGTGCAGCTTTTCGGAGGTAGTCTGCCAGTTCTTTATCTGAGCGAAATGCGCGCATTGGCTTGCTGGCAGTTGAAACGGTCGGGTTTGCGTAAACTGGAGGAATAGCACTGGAAGGAGCCTCACCGCAGCCAGCAAAAGCGGCCACGATAAGTCCGGTTGAGATTGCGAATAGTAAAGAGTTTTTCATCGGGTTCTTCACCTCACTCTGGCACTTCTACTTACACTCATCAGCATGAACGGGGCCATTGCGAAAAACTTGCGGCACCAATCCAGCATTTAACGTCACAAACCTCGCGCGGTTGGTGTTCTTCCACTAGAGCGATGAAACGAACGAGTCGCACGGCAACTCTCCTTTAACGACTCTAAACGTACGGCCCACTACGGAGAGTTTTAACCACAATCCTGCGTAGCTCTACTTAAGTTAGATACCGCTTCGTCTAGCGAAGTTCCGGAAAGTTATTGGACCGGAGCGGCTGGCTAAGCCTGATTTCAACAAAGAACGCGGGATAAAGGAGGGCCGGAAATGCTGAAGCAAGGTCGAGCGTGTCTGTTATGTCTTTTACTCTTCGGCTTAATGTCCACAGCAAACTCACAGAGTCAGAGTCATGTTCGGGATCTTTACAAGCATGCGACCGAATATTATTTGAAGAATGACTTCGAACGAGCGATCGCCGAGTTCACTAGAGTCATCGACCTTAACTCCGTAAGGACGGGTAAATTCTCACGTAATAACTGGAAGGGAAGAACAAGCCTGGTTCCTGAGGGTGACGGGTCCCAAATCACTCTGATTGATCCCCTCACGGCGCTGGCGTTTTCAGGCCGCGCCCTGGCCCGGTTCCGTACTGGAGATATCGACGGCGCGTTAGCGGATGCAAATCAAGCGCTCCTTATTAATCCGGGCCTAATCGAGGTTTACGTTACCCGCGGTGCGATGCGGTGGCTTAAGAAAGATCTTGATGGTGCCATCGCGGACTTTAGCTATGTCATCGGGAAAATGCCACGACATGGGCGTGCTTACGACGGAAGAGGACGAGTCTTACTAGACAAGAATGAGATTCGCAAAGCGCTTGCCGATTTCGAAACGGCGATTGCTATAGATCCCGATAATGCGGTCTTCTATTCCGATCGAGGACAGGCTTGGCGATTGTTGGGCGATCTGGACAGGACATTTGCGGATCTCAATCATGCAATCGAGCTAGATCCCCAAATGAGTACGGCTTACTATCGGCGCGCGATTGCCTGGATCGTCAAGAACGACATCAATATGGCTCTTGTGGATTACGCCACGACTATCAGGCTCGATCCGTCCTTCGCGCAAGCCTACGGCAGTCGCGGACTTTTGCTGTTGCGTCTGGGCCGCGACGCAGAAGCTAAAAAAGATCTTGCGAAGTGCGTGGAGTTAGATAGCGAACTCGGGAAAGACCTTGAGGAACGCATTCGTGTGGCCAAAAACTCGCCCATCAAACAATGACGTGTTGTACCTTTAAACCATCGGCCACAGATGAACATGGATAAGACTGATAAGGCGTCACATACCATGCGCTACGGAGATCGTGTGAAAACCTCGAAGCTCGAACGCAACGAACCTTGAGCGGGGGTAAACCGCCCTTCCCAACTATGAGACTTTCAAACTTGAGCGCCTACAACTGACGTTGAATGGTTTTCAAGCGCCGGATCACACACAAGTCTGAAAGTCTCATAGTTGGGAAGGGCGGTTTACCCCCGCTCAAGTTTGGTTGCGTTCGAGCTTCGAGGTTTTCACACAGCATCTACCGCGGGAGGTGCTGACCAATTCTGTTCACCCCGAATACATATCTATTACACGCTCGATGGCTTGGCGACACACTGCACAGAAAAAATTTGTGCGCGAGAACATTATGCAGTCCACCTGTGGACGATAATAGCCTCGAGACTCATAGAGCGCGCCTTCGAAAGCTCCTACACGTCCAGCGAATTTTTCAGCCGCAAACATTTCCGATTCGTGCTTCAACTCTTCGGCAAAGAGGGCTTCCATCTCGCTTTCTGGTCGCTTGTTCTTACGCAGTTCAGCGCGTCGTTTTTGAATCTCGCGTGAATAGGTCTCGAATGCTTCCTTGTTCCATGGAGTCGGAATCGGTGTACCGGAAGAAACAAGATCTTTCCACTTCAGATTTGAAGGGTCGAGCAAGGCAGTAGCATTTGGCTCCCAAGGCTCGATCCGCTCCGTTGCGGGAAGGTAAGCCACCGGTGAAGTGTAGTACTCGTCTGCTAATCCGGCGAAGTGATGACCGAACTCATGAACGAAGACGTAGTTGGCCCAGGCATTGTCTACGGCAACAGTACTGTAGAGGTTGAAGATTCCGCCGCCGCCGTACGTGCGATTGTTCGCTAAGATTTCGATGAACTCATAAGGAGCGTGGGCGGCTACCTTGCGGACCGCACGATTATCGAAAGTCAGGACGTAGCGTTCTGATCCAAAGGCGTCGTATGTGGCACCCAGCGGCGAATCACGATAGACACCTGTCGACGGTCGCGAAATTCCGCTTTCTCGCGCGGGAGGACAAATGGCCCACACATTGAAATCCTTCCGACGCTCCTTAAAAGGCGACGTTGCGAACAGCGCTTCTGTTAGGCGACGTGCGTCCGCTTCGAATTTCTTGATCTCATCTGTTGTGTAACCATCTCCAAGAATTAGAAAGTCGACCTTCGTTTCTGGTTCGCCCATCTTCTGGATGGTTATCAACGGCGCCGGCGAAGCGGTTTTTGAGCGATCAATAAAGATATCTTTGGGATCTACGGTGATACTCCAAATCTGCTGGAAGACATTTTTCGCATCTCGCTTTTTGAGAATGACCTCCACGGGTGCGGTTGGAGCAGGGAAGCGCAGGGACTCATGAAACGAGCGGGCTATTTTCGAAGCTTCATCCGTCGTTTCCCACTCGCCGTAAATTGATGCAAAGCCACGCGAGTAGAGAAGCCGTTGCGTGCCCTGGTCCTTAACTTCAAACAGATATTTGCCGAGATTACTGTTATCGATGTTCTTCGCAGTGTTCCCGGGCCATGGTAAAGGTTCGATGAGTACGCGATCGATGCTGAACATCTCCTGCTTGGCATTACCGGAGTGGTAGTAGTCAAGCCGCATGGTTTCCGGTGCAGCGAGAATGCACGGAGCAATCGTCAGAAACAGAATTACAGCGATGAGCTTCATGTTTTTTAGTCAGGTAGTGAAGGGAGTAGCGATTTCATTGACCTTTTTCGCGAAACTCTGCGGCTTTGACAAGCCACTCGAGCTTCTTCTGGTTCTCTGGGGAGCATTCAGTGAAGCGAATCCCAAAACCGATGCTTTCCGCAACATAGGTTACTTCGCCAGTAATTTCCATCCAATCGCCGGATGGCAGCGACATCTTAAAATCAATCGTTTCGCCAACGGTCGCCTGAGAAACGGCATCGACGAAGCAACCACCGAGACTGATATCACTGGTCCGTGCTTCATGCTTTCCGGTTGGACCGTCCCAAATGACCTCTATCAAAAAGGGTACGCGTCTTTGATTTCTACGTTCGTCGCTCACAGGAACTCCTCCATTACGTTAACACTTGATATGTCTCTTTTGCTTGTTGACCCGCGGGTGTGTGACGTGGTTTTCGGGTCAGAAGATTGCGGCTTCTATACACCATTGTGCGCAATTACCTCGATTTAGAGCAATCCGTGAATCTACGGTGTGCGCTTGAGATCATAAGCAAGGACCGAGACGACGAACAAGATGGTCGGAGTGCTTGTGTTATACTCAACGTTAAGTTTTGGACTTTTTTGCAGCCCTCAGATCAAACTTCAGCGCAGTTTTGAGAGTCGAGAAAACGTAGACAGTGAGTAGTGTGTTAGAGATTATTCCGCTCGGCGGTATCGGCGAGTTTGGAATGAATTGTATGGCTGTGCGTTATGAGGACGAGATGCTCATCCTTGACGCCGGCATGGGTTTTCCGGAAGAAACCGCGTATGGCGTTGACGTTTGCATTCCTGATTTCGACTTTCTCGAAGAGTATCGTGACCACATCACTGCGATAGTCTTAACGCATGGTCACGAAGACCACCTCGGTGCCCTACCGTACATTCTGAAGAAGTTCAACGTTCCCGTTTATTGTTCTCACTTCACTGCTGGATTAGCTGAAAGCAAGCTCGAGGAGCATGAGCTCACTGGAGACACGCTGATCCACCGTGTCGCACCGCGCGATGTGGTCGACATCGGAGTTTTCACGGTCGAATTCATCCGCGTGTCTCATTCCCTGGTCGATTGTTTTTCGCTCGCTATCAAGACGCCCGTTGGAACGATCATCCACACAGGAGATTACAAGGTTGACGAAACTCCAGTAATCGGTGAGCCGATCGATTTACGTTCGTTTCGTCGTTACGGTCAGGAAGGTGTGTTGGCGCTGCTCTCTGATTCCACCAATGCCACAGTCCCGGGTCGCACGCCATCCGAGAGGGCGGTAATCCCTGCCTTCGAAGAGATCTTTGCCGAGGCGAGCGGAAGAATTATCGTCGCAGCTTTTGCGTCATCGATCCATCGGTTGCAGATCGTTTTGGATGTGGCCCAGCAGTTCAATCGCAAGGTCTGTGTGCTGGGCCGTTCGATGCAGAAGAACGTCGAGGTTAGCGATCGATTGGGCTACCTGGACATTCCGGATGGTCTGCTCGTCTCACTAAATGAAGCAAAGCAGATGCTCGATCGGGAGATCGTGTTCCTGGTAACCGGATCGCAAGGTGAAGCTCGAGCTGCACTCGGACAGATGGCGACGCAAAGTTATAAAGGTCTTACGATCGAAGAAGGCGATACCGTCGTACTGTCTGCACGAATTATCCCTGGCAACGAGAGACTGATTTCTCGAATGATTGGGTTCATATACAAACGCGGAGCAAACATCATCGAAGAGAAACGACGTTTGGTCCACGTAAGCGGCCATGCGTCGCAGGAAGACATCCGCATCATGACTGAAGCAGTAAGACCGAAATTCGTTGTGCCCATTCACGGCGAATATCGCATGCTGTTTCGGCACAAGGAGTTCATCAGGAATCATCTGGGTTATCCGGAGTCGAACATCATCCTTATTGAGAATGGGGATGTGTTGGAACTAGACGGCGAGCGTGCGGCAGTCGTCGGCCGGCGTGAAATTGGTCGAACGTTCGTTGATGACACCGGGTTCGAAGAAATCGACAGCGAAACTGTGCGGCAGCGGAAGCAACTTGCTTACGAAGGTGTAGTGACGCTGCTGTTGGTCATCGACGCTCAGACCGGCGAGTTGCAATCACCGCCTGAGATTGTTGCTCGCGGCGTTCGTGGTTTCGATTCTGAAAATGGTTTATTGAAGGACGCGCAACGCATCGTCGCAGCTGCGATAGCCGGTGCCTCACGAGAAACATTGCGCGATGAGAGTCTCTTGAAAGAACACGTTCGATTAGAACTCAAACGGTTCATCCAGAAGATCACGGGAGCGAAACCGGTGATCCTGCCGGTCATCAGCCAGGTAGAGTTGGACACGAGGAATCGGTAGTGCAACAGTCTTGGCGAGATAAAGTGGTACTGATCACGGGTGCCTCGTCAGGTATTGGACGAGGTCTCGCAGTTGAATTTGGCAAGCGCGGCGGGACGGTTGGTTTGGTCGCCCGTAGAGCTGAGGCTCTCCGCGAGATTGTGAATGAGATCGAATCGGGTGGCGGAAAAGCATTTGCTCTTCCTGGTGACGTTCAAGATGCGAATTCGATAAAAGCGTCGGCCGAGAAGTTGCGGAATGAGGGTGGGCCAATTGATCTACTCATCGCTAACGCAGGCCTCATAACTACAACGGACGCGGCCGACCTCAATCCCGACGAGGTTGCGAAAGTCATCAAGGTTAACGTTCTCGGTGCAGTTAATAGTGTCGCCGCTGTGGTTCCGGGAATGATTTCATGTGGTCAGGGACATCTGGTCGTGATCTCCAGTCTTGCTGCTTATCGTGGTTTGCCCAAGTCGGCAGCCTACTGCGCCAGCAAAGCGGCAGTATCAGCCTTCTTTGAAAGCCTTCGTTTGGATCTTCAACCGAGAGGAATCGACGTCACGATAATTCATCCGGGGTTCATCAAGACTCCGTCAACGGCGGGACGACGTGCACAGATGCCGTTTCTGATGGAGCTTGATGATGCTGTTCAAAAGATTGTGGAAATTATCGAGCGTCGGAAGAAGTCTGCCGCTTTTCCATGGCAGCTTGCCAGCATAGTCCGGGCCGGCCTGATCATGCCCAATTCAATGTACGATTGGATCTCGCGAAGGAATTCGTTTCGAGAATAAAACGATCTTTGGTCTTGGGATTTGTCCGTAGTCCGTCGTTCGTGGTCCTTGGCGGTGGAGGTTCGTAGTTTTTCGTGTAACTTAGTGGATCGCAAACCCAAAAGACGATCCACGAAACTACACGAACCAACACGAAATAATCAGATCGTTACTAATGGCTATCAAAGAAACAACCGACCACAGACAATCATCAACGGACAACGGACCACGGATAACTGACTAAGACCCAAGACCTAAAACCTAAGACCCTCTGCTTATATGACTCTTTTCCAAGCTATTGTGCTCGGCATCGTCCAAGGCCTCACCGAATTCATCCCCGTCAGTTCAACCGCTCATCTCGTGTTTGCAGCACGTGCAGTGGGCCTCTACGACGGATTCGAAACAACGCTCAAGGCAGAGCAAACCACGGCTACGATCGCAGTCATACAATTGGGGACGTTGCTAGCCGTACTCATCTATTTTGCTCCGGACATCGTTGCCATTACGAAAGCTTTTGTCAGCGACCATATTCGATTATTAAAGAGAAGAGACGGTGGCGCCGGCACGCTTTCTCAAGAGGCATGGGTCGGGTGGTTGATTATCATTGGATCACTTCCCGTCGGCATCGTGGGACTGCTCTTCAAGAAACAGATTGAGGGTACGTTCACCAAGAACCTTTGGGTCATTGCCACGATGATGATTGTCGTCGCCCTTTTGCTGGCCCTCGCTGAGTGGGTTGGGAAGCGCGAACGAAACATGGATCAGTTGGGAATTCGGGACGCGCTGGCAGTAGGTTCCGCGCAGTGCTTGGCCCTTATTCCTGGATCGAGCAGATCTGGGTCAACCATCATGGGAGGCCTGTTCGCTGGAGAGACTCGCGAAACGGCGGCACGGTTCTCATTTCTTCTGTCCATTCCTGCGATTGCTGCCAGTGGCCTGCTTGAGCTTAAGGAGGCTATTACCAAACTGCCGGCTGGCAGTTACGGTCCGTTGTTTGTGGCAACGGTCGTTTCGGGCGTGGTGGGTTATGCCTCGATTTGGTTCCTTCTGCGGTTCCTCCGTACCCACTCAACCGGTATTTTTATAGGCTATCGGCTGTTAGTTGGCGGCTTGATTATCATTGCTCTGGCAACCGGCTATCTGGCTGCCACTATCAACTAAAGTTTGCCTCTGCCAAGGGGTTCAGATAAAAAGCTACCAGGAGCCTTCCGGTTCGGGTAAACTGAATGCCGGCCCCTCAAACCTCTCCGGCCATAAATCGACTCAAAATTGTAAGAGGCATTATGAACGAGAAAGATCCGATTACTGTGAGCACACCTTCGCAACGGCCACGTAACCCTCGTGTGCCGGTTGAGTTCTCACTCGATGTTGAAGGAAAGAACGCTGCTGGCGCTCCGTTTTCCGTAAAGGCCCAGGCGATCAAGATTAGTCGTGGGGGAGCTACGATAATTCTGGATGCTGACGTCGTCGTGGGTTCAATGGTGACACTGTTGTCCCCATTTGGCGGTAGGCTCGAGGCGCAGGTGAATGGAGTTTGGAACGATCAGCTAGATGGTAAGGTGCGAATCGGGGTGAAGCTGCTGCACCCGGATGGCTGGTTTGCAGAGTGGCCTGCCTGAGTTAGTGATGTTTCGCGTGATTTCGTGGATCGTTCCGCGGCGAACCGATCCACGAAGTTCACACGAAACATCACGAAATTGAACTCTTTAACTCGCATCGTTCTCCATTACAGCTTGTAATACCTTTCATCAGACTTGCTAATTGTGTCTGAGCCGCGTGTAATTAGGGAGCAGTATGTGAAGCCGTGTTCGGAATCAAGCGAACTCCGATATCTAACAGGAGCATCGAATCGGCTCACGCACATTGCCGTCGAATTGACCGCAAGCCAGGCTGATGGAAGAACTGTCAAAAAGAAGAGCAGTAGCTATCGAGTTACGGGCCCGATTTCCGCTCGTAGCTCGCTATGCAGCTATCTTCATTCTCTTCGCGGGCCTTGTGTTTATCGCGATCTCTTACTATCGAGTTCGCAACAACACACCCTTCCGTCTAAAGTCAGAAAGTCCGGAACTCTCAAAAGAGATTACCGGCATCATGGAAGGTTACGAACACAGCGTCACGAAAAACGATCGTCTCTATTTATTGTTGAAAGCTTCTCGAGACATCACCTATTCCGATAATCACCACGAACTCGAGAATGTCAGCCTTGCCGTATATCCCCCTGAGGGGAAGACACCCGATCAAATCAATGCCGATCGTGCTATCTACGATCCAAGGACCCAAGTGATCTCATTTGTCGGCAATGTGAAGATTGAAACGAAAGACGCGTTGAAGATCCGCACCGATGCACTGTCATTCGATCAAACAAGCGAAGTAGCACGAACAGACGCGCCTGTTTCTTTCGACCGTGAAAATGTCTCGGGCAGCGCGACAGGAGCGATTGTCGAAGCTAAGAACAAAAAGCTGGAATTGTTGAAAGACGTGGTGATTGTGGTAGCGCCCGAAGCTCTCAAAGATCCGCAGGCACAAGCTTCATCTCGGTCGCGACCAGTTACTATTCGTTCGGCGAAGGCCTTGTTCGAAGAGCAGTGGATGAAGCTGACGTTTTATGGCGGGGCAACAGCTGAGCAGGAACGAGAGCTCCTGAGTGGTGACGCGCTGAATGCTCTCATCACCGAAGAGAAACGTTTGCAGAAGCTCGAAGTTCGTGGCAATGCCTATTTGCGATCAATGCAAGAGGGCCGCGCTGCTGAAGTCCGTTCGGTGGATATGGATTTCTATCTCGATAAGGACCAACGTCTCGAGCGGGGCGTGGCGATGAAGGACACGCGAGCGCAAACTCTGGACTCTGACGCGGAGATGCAATTGACCGGTGCGAGTCTCGTTGAGGTGAATTTTCAGGCCCAGGACGATCGCAGTCTGTTGAAGGAAATGCGTACTGAAGGTCGTTCCGTCGTCAACATGCTGGCACCGAAATCGAAGGCGAATGATCCGAAAGCAGCAAACAAACGTCTGACTGCGGATGCCGTTAAATTGGTATGGCGTTCAAACGGGCGCGATCTGGAGAAGGCCGAAGCTGTAGGTAACGCAGAGTTATTCGTCGATCCGGTCATCAAAAACGCACAAGCTGACACGAAAACGCTAACCGCTCCTCGTTTCGATTGTGACTTCTTTGAATCCGGTAACCTTGCCCGAACCTTCATGGCCACAGGTGGATCAAAAGCAGTACTCGATCCAATTCAGGCCAGTGACAAGCGAGCCAAGCGTACATTGACTTCGGAAAAGATGACCACGAGTTTCGTGAGAGATACACAGGACGTGGAACGGTTCGAAGCGCAAGGCAACAGCAAGTTCAATGAGAATGATAAGAACGGAACGGCGGCCGCGATGACTTATACAGCAGCCGACGACACCCTTCGTTTGCGCGGAGGTGAGCCGACGGTATGGGACTCAAGAGGTCGCACAAAAGCGACTGAGCTCGATGCGGATTTTCGCAACGACGTCTCTTACAGCCGCGGCAAAACTGCTACCACGTACTACAGTCAGGAACAGACCAACGGTGCTGTTCCGTTTACCAAAGTCAAGAGTCCCGTTTACATCAGTAGCGATCGAGGCGAGTTCCAGCATGAGAACGGCGTGGCAACGTACACAGGTAACGCGCGCGGATGGCAGGATGACAACTTCGTACGTGCAGACAAGCTGACGATCTACGTGAATGAAAAGAAGATGGATGCTAGTGGTCGCGTGCAGACCGCTTTGTACAACGCGCAACGTAGAACGCAAGGCGCAAAAGAGACTGTGCCGGTCTTTGCTTCATCTGATTGGATGACGTACTCAGATCCCAACCGGCTGCTACACTACGAAGGAAACGTGGATATCAAACAAGGGACGGACCGCATCACCAGCGGAATCGCGGACGTTTATCTCTTGAAAGAAACGAGTGACATGGAGAAAACGATCGCTCAACGGAATGTCGTTCTCACCCAACCAAATAGAAAAGGTACCGGGGACTGGGTGCAGTACACCACCGCTGACGAGGTCGCAGTCTTACGTGGTAACCCTGCTCGTGTTGAAGATGCTGAACAGGGAAGCACCGAGGGAGGTCGTTTGACCGTCCATGTTCGGGAGGGTAAAGTCACGGCCGACGATGTTCGCGGTCCACAATCCCCGAGCCGCGTAAGATCGGTGCATAAAGTTAAAAAACAGTAGTTCATCTGCATGAGCATTCACGCCCCAGAGTTTGCGGCCGCGCGAGAAGAGAAGCGCCCATCTCCTTCAGACAAACCCCTTCGACAACCTTCGCTGACAGCGCTTACTGCATCGCAGCTTCAGAAAACTTACGACAAGCGAAGAGTTGTCGATGGAGTCAGTCTTCACGTCGAGAAGGGCGAGGTGGTCGGATTGCTCGGTGCTAACGGAGCCGGCAAAACTACGACGTTTTACATGATCGTCGGTCTCGAGCAGCCTGACTCCGGTACCGTGCAACTCGGCGAGCGTGACTTGACGAAACTGCCGATGTACTTGCGCGCACGACTGGGTCTTGGCTATTTGCCTCAAGAGCCTTCAGTGTTTCGCAAGATGACCGCAGAGCAAAATATTTTGGCAGTCCTTGAGACGATGGGCCTGCGCCGCCGTGAACGTCTGAAACGTAATGAGGAACTCTTAGAGGAATTTGGAATCGCTCACGTGCGACATGTTCGGGGTGATTCATTGTCCGGCGGAGAGCGACGCCGAACTGAGATCGCAAGGGCTATTGCAACCGAGCCGCAATATATTCTCCTGGACGAGCCTTTTGCTGGAATTGATCCAAAAGCGGTGGATGACATTCAAAATGTCATACTTTATTTACGTGGGCGTGGTATTGGTATCTTGATTACGGACCACAATGTACGTGAGACGCTGGGCGTCACGGATCGAGCTTATATCATGGCCGAAGGTAGGATCTTTCGGTCAGGAGTTCCTGGTGAACTGACTGAAGATCCGGAAGTCCGCAGGTTATATCTCGGTGAGAAATTCCGGATGTAAAGGTTCCTCATGTAACAGCAAGAGAAGTCAAATCCGCCGGAATCGGTTATAATCACTGCGCGCGACCAAGCGCAAACAATTCAGCTAAAATCAAAGTTCACGCAAGTAAAAGTTCACGCAAGTAATGTCTCTAAAGCTTACCACCAGCCTATCACAACGCCTCGTGCTGACGCCGCAGCTTCGGCAGCGCATCGAGATGTTGCAGATGACTACCCTGGAGCTGACGGATCTTATTCAACAGCAGCTGCTGGAAAATCCGGTGCTCGAGGAGGTGACTACACAAGAGGAAGCGCGCGAGCTCGCAGAGAAGATTCTGGACCACCTCGCCAGCTCTGATCCTGGTGCGACCGAACAGCAACAAGTTGAACCGGCAGAACCAGAGCTAGGAACCGCGGGTTCGAATGGGGCCGGCGATGCTGAAGCAATTTCGGCGGTCACCACTGAAGCAGAGCCGGATTCTTTAGACAGACACACCGGCGATCTCAGCGAAGATTCGATAGGTGACGAGATCGTAGGCGAAGAGGCTTCAAGGGATCCGTTTGAAGAGATCGATTTTGGCCGTGAGTTTCAGGACTATCTTGATCCCGGTTACAAAACTCAGGAAGTTGAATACAAAGAAGACGCACCGACATTCGAGCAGTTTCTTACGCGTCCACCGTCTCTTGCGGAGCACCTCGAATGGCAGTTGCACTTAAGCCCAATCGAAGGGGACACCTGCAATGCGGCCATCGCCGTAATTGGCAACCTCGATGCTGATGGCCGGCTCAACGCCAGCAATCAGGAAATAGCCGCCATGGGAAGTTGGTCTGAAGAGACTGTTGAATCGGCTAGACAATCCTTGATGCGGCTTGATCCAGTCGGTTGTGCTGCGCGTGATGTTCGAGAGTGTTTGTTGGTCCAGCTGGAGACGCGCGGAGAAGGAGACCGGCTAGCTGCAAAGTTGATCAACGAGCATTTGTCTGATCTACAGCAGCACAAGCTACCGCACCTTTCAAAACAAATTGGAGTGGACGTCGATCAGCTACTCACGGAATTGCAGTTCATCCGTACGCTGGATCCATATCCTGGCCGGCGGTACTCGTCTGATGAGCCCATTCTTATCACACCGGAAATTTATATAGAGAAGCTTGATGAGGGTGATGAGGACTACATTATCTATTTTGCTGACGACGGCAGCCCTCGTTTGCGAATTAGTCAACAGTATCAGCAGATGCTGAGCCAGGGTGGCGTCAGTAATGAAACGAAGAGTTTCATTCGCGAGAAGATGCGTTCAGCTGTGGACCTCCTGCGCAACATAGAGCATCGACGCCAGACGATCTACAAAGTCGTAGAGTCGATTGTGAAACGCCAGAAGGACTTTCTCGATCACGGCGTGCAACATATAAAGCCAATGATGTTGAAAGACATTGCTGAAGACATCGGCATGCATTTATCGACAGTCTCGAGAGTCGTCAATCGCAAGTATGCTCACACGCCACAGGGAGTGATTGAGTTGCGCCGGTTCTTCACGGAAGGCATGCTCAACGAGGATGGAGAAGAGATCTCCACACGTATTATTAAGCTTAAGATTAAAAAGCTCATCGAAGAAGAAGATTCACACAATCCGATAACGGACGATCAAGTAGTTAAAATACTTGCCAAAGACGGAATCAAACTATCGCGCCGCACCGTCGCAAAGTATCGCGACCAGATGCATATCCCCGGATCGCGCGAACGTCGCGCTGTAGTCTAGCCCCTCAGTCCAGCGAGACGAGACAGAATCCCTGCAAGTTCTATCGGGAGCAAGGCCCGGCCGACGGGCCATCTTTTTTCTTTTAATTTATCGAGGAGGGCGACGTCTTCATGAGATTCGAGTACACGGGCCGACACGTCGTTGTTTCACCGGCAATTCGCAGGCATGTTGAGAACCACTTTAAGAAATTGGCCCACATCTTTAATGACTCGACCGCCGCAACACACGTGATTATCGATGTAGAGAAGAACCGGCAGATCGGCGAGGTAATTGTCTACTGGCGCGACTACACATTGACCGCCAAAGAGACTAACGCCGACATGTACATGGCTCTGACGCGAGCAATTTCGAAAATCGAGAAACAGGCAGTAAAGCTAAAGAAGAAGATTATCGACCGCAAACAGGGAGGTTTGCGCACCGGCGCTGTCGCGCCTCAACCGGATGGCCATCTCGAAGCGAGTCCACGCCCGCCACGAATCATTGCTGCGCGCCGCTACTCAATTAAACCAATGACTGCTGAAGAGGCTGCCCTCCGCCTGTCTTCGGAACCTGATCAGTTTGTTGTATTTCGAGATGCGGACACTGAGCGCGTTGGTGTTTTGTACAAGCGCAAGGACGGCAACTACGGTCTGATTGAACTTTGAATCAGCTAGAAATCAGAGGTCACACTAGAGCTCTTCGGCTTCGCCATTTGGCCTTGAGGAAGCGGCTGCGCCCTTCCGGTAAGACTGTGAAGAAAATTCTGGGCTGCGCCCTTCTCAAGCTTAAACTCGCGTCCTAAGAATCTCAGTACGCGGAGAAGGGCGAAGCCCAAAACTTTTCTTAGTCTAACTGGAAGGGCGTAGCCACTTCCTCAAGTCCAAATGGCAAAGCCGATGAGCTCTCTTGCTGACCTCTGATCCTGACTTCTGATCTCTGACCTCTGATCTCTGACTTCTGACCTCTGCCTTCTGATCCGCGATTTCGCCGGGCGTCGTAGTAAACTAGTCAGCACTGGTCCTGCTGAGGTTGCTGAAGAGTGCGCAAGCAAAAGAATCCAACTCCAACCAATAAAACTCCTGACATCGTAATCATTACCGGACTTAGTGGCTCGGGCATGTCTTCAGCGACCAACGCGTTCGAAGACTTAGGTTACTTTTGTGTAGATAACCTGCCAGTAACCATGCTGCAGACGTTTGCGCGGCTCGTAACAAACAATGAAGGCGATCAGGGCATAGCTCGCGCGGCATTGGTTATCAACATTCGTGAAGGCGAATTTCTCGCAGGCTTCCGGCAACAACTCGAGCGCCTTCGAAAGACCGGACTGAATATCTACGTGCTCTTTTTCGAAGCCTCCGACGATGTCTTGCAGCATCGGTTCAGCGAAACGCGACGTCCTCATCCCGCAGACAAAGGGCAGGGTCTATTGCAAGCGATTCGGAGCGAGCGCGCGGCGATGAAGAGAATACGCGCGCTTTCGGACCAGATTATCGATACTTCAGATCACACCGTGCACACTCTGCGCAGCCTGTTGCTTGAACGATTCAGTCCGGACGGCAAGGGCAATGCGATGCGAGTGCAAGTACTTAGTTTCGGTCACAAATACGGAAACCCCGGAGACCTGGAGTTGTTATTCGACGTTCGCCACTTGCCCAATCCACATTTCATTCCTGAGCTCAAGAAGCTATCCGGTCATAACAAGGAAGTGGTCAAATACCTGCGAGCACAGCCAGAAGTAGAGGAGACGTTGGATCGCTTCACAGGCCTTCTGGATTATCTGCTACCGCTGTATAAGCGCGAGGGAAAATCGTACGTGACCGTCGGAATCGGCTGTACTGGTGGAAGACATCGTTCGGTGATGATAGCTAACGCTTTGGGGCGCAGGCTGAGGCGAGCCGGTTTCGATACCCACGTCAGTCATCGCGATGTGAGAAAATCAAACCATCGTTGAGCTTATCCTGATAGGCCAAGTTGAAATAACCGCATGAGTAATGCCGCTTCACAAAGTTCAGCTGACGAATCCCGGAAGGTTGCGGGTGTCATCGTCACGCACGGTCATTTAGCCGGAGAACTCCTGGCTGCTGCGGAGATGATCATTGGCCCAATTTCTTACATTACTGCAGTCTCAATCGGCTGGCACGATGATGTCGATGCAGCTAGAGACGAAGTGCAACGGGCCATTAGTCGAGTTTCTCAGAACGTCGGGGTACTGCTTCTAACGGACATGTTTGGCGGAACCCCTACGAATATCGCTTCCATGTTTTTGGAGGAAGGCAAAGTCGAAGTGGTTACGGGTGTGAACCTGCCGATGGTGATTAAGCTCGCTAGCCAGTCAGGCAAAGAGTCACTCAACGAAATAGCACATCGGGTCTGTGAACAGGGACGGCAAGGGATCTACAACGCCGGCGAACTTTTGACACCACCTGAAAAAGGATCTCGGACGGATGATTGAGCGGATCCTCACAGTTAAAGGGCAGTTAGGTTTACATGCACGCGCTGCGGCGAGACTCGTACGAATAGCAAGCGGCTTTCAAAGTCGCTTGAGCATTGAGCGCCTTGACGGTAGCGCGACCGCAGATGCGAAGTCGATCCTGAGTGTCCTTATGCTGGCTGCGAGCCGGGGAACAAAGTTGCGCGTGATCGCGGATGGTCATGATGAAACTGAGGCAATGGCCGCTCTGGATGGGCTGTTCGCCAATGCGTTCGGCGAAATAGAACAACAAGTGAAGGTCGATGACTGAGACCGAAGAAATTCGTTGCACAGGAGTTGGCGTCTCGGAAGGCATCGTGGTAGGCCGAGTGCTACGAATGCACGACGGTATTCGTTATGTTTACCGGGTCAGTATAGATGGTTCCGAGTTAGATGCCGAGCTACGACGTTTCCACACAGCGGTCGCATCGGCTCGAGCTCAGTTGTTGACGATCAAAGAACGGGCAGAGAAAGAACTGGGAAAGGACCATGCCTACATCTTCGATGCTCACCTGCTAATGCTTGAAGACGAAAAGTTAATCAACGACGTTGAGCACTACGTTCGTGTAGAACACTCCAACGCTGAATGGGCGCTTAAAGTAGTCTCGGACCGATTGCTAGCCGTCTACTCCGAAATAAAGGATGACTACTTGCGTGAGCGCGGTTCGGACATTGAAGACGTCGTGCAACGTCTGCTGGTTACGCTAAGCGGAGAACGGCCCGAGCATAAAGATCTTTCCGAGGACGCAGTAATCGTCTCTCAAGAGTTACTGCCTTCGGCCGTGGCTGAATTGGACCTCGATTACGCACGGGCAGTTGCTACTGACAGTGGTGGGTGGACCTCACACATGGCGATCATTGCTCGTGGGTTGGGAATTCCAGCCGTCGTTGGCTTGCGCGACTTCTATCGAAGAGCGCGAACTGGCGACACGATCATCGTTGACTCGAACCACAACCAGGTTATCCTTCACCCTACTCAACAAACTGTCGAGCAATACAAATCCAAGAGATCCATTCCGAGAAGAACCCGAGTAGCCGAAGAGATCTCAGTAGGCCCGCTGCGAACGCTTGATGGAGTAGAGATAACCTTGCGTGCAAATGTTGAGTTGCCCGCGGAATTCGGGAGCGTGAAGCAGTATGGTGCTCGTGGAGTCGGGTTGTATCGCTCCGAATTTCTTCTGACAAGCCGTGGCATGGTTTCTGAAAAGGAGCAGTACCAGGCTTACGTAGAGTTGGCAGAGATTGGCGCTCAGGACGGCGCGATAATTCGACTCTTTGATCTGGGCGGCGAGAGACGCGGCGATGTGCAACAGGATTCTGAACGAAACCCGGCACTAGGACTGCGCGCAATTCGTTATGGCCTATATCACGATCAGATAATGCGCACGCAAATGAGAGCGATTCTGCGGGCTGCTGCCGCAGGTAAGCTCGATGTGGTGTTGCCAATGGTGGCAGATGTAGCTGACGTCCTTAGAGCAAAGCAGCTCTTCGATCAAGAACGCATAAAACTAATCTCCGAAGGCGTTAAGCCTGGTCCTGTCAGAGTCGGTGCGATGATTGAAATACCTTCTGCTGTGATCACCGCGGACAAGATTGCAAGCCAGGTAGACTTTTTTGAACTCGGCACAAACGATCTTGTTCAGTACACGCTAGCGGTCGATCGCGGAAACGAGGAAGTTGCCGATTGGTTTCGCACCCTTCATCCCGCCGTACTCTTTGGAATCAATCGGAGTCTCGAGGCAGCGCGCGCCGCAAATATTCAGGCCATTGTTTGCGGTGAGATGGCGTCCACGCCGGCGTACGCTGTTTTGTTGGTTGGTTTAGGAGCGGTTGAGCTGAGTATGACGCCCTCATTGATTCCACGAGTTCGAAACGTGCTCGCTGCAATAAATTCCAACGACGCGAAGCAAATTGCCAATGAGAGTTTGTCGTTTGCGACAGCGGATGATGTCGAGACGCTGGTGAGAGAGCGCTTTCGAACACTCTGGCCAAATCTTTTTCCGCCGAACAGTCTGCCTGCAGCCGCAGATCATTAACTGCGAATCCGTTTGCTTGCTTCATGAGAGGGTAAGGTCGCTTTCTAACTCCACCACATGATTCCTCAACTTAAGTTGGTCCATGCCTTACTGGGAAAATCAATTGCTGAGACGATTCTCGTAGGCTCTTTGGCCATCTACTTCTTCTTCTCCGCATTTCCACCGTACTACAAAGGCTGGGGCGAAGTTACTCGTGACGGAATCGCCGGATGGGCAGTGGACAGTTCTTCCCCCACCTCGCGTGTTGAGGTGCAACTCTTCATAGACGGAAAATTCGTAGCGAGCGCTATTGCCAATCAGTCAAGACCAGATGTTCGCACAGCGGGTTGGGCTGCAGACGATTGGCACGGATTCAGCTTTCCAATCACGGCAATGGAGAAAGGGGTTCATGAAGCGCGAGTGTACGCGTTGACGGAGAGTGGGACCAAGCAAACGCTACAGCTACTCGGTGATCCAATACTTTTCAGTTTGGATCAGAACGGCCGAATTTTAGAAGCGAAATGATCGCGAGAAACGAAACTGACATTACGAATGAGTCTTTGTCTAAAGGACTTGCTCTTTGGGAAATAGTCTCTGTAGTCACATCTGCTTTGATTGCTGAATGGGCCATCCAAACCCTGGCCGGAGGAGCAAGGCTTATCGGCGCAATACCGATCTTTCTGGCTATTGGTCTGATGCTGTTCTCGCATCGTGTACGCCACGAGAGCTTGCGTGAAATCGGATTTCGTTTTGACAATTTTGCTGCTGCCATTCGGTTGCTCATATTGCCGACAGCTGTTGCGGTGGTTGTGATTTTGGTACTCAATTGGCAACTCAGCTCTGGAAATTTTTCCTTAAGACCGATCCGATCCCGGTTGCTTCTCGCTCCGTTTTGGGCTCTCTTTCAGCAGTACGGCCTGCAGGGATTTCTAAACCGCCGAGCTCAACTCGTTTTGGGCGTTGGTTGGAAGAGCGCACTGTTAGTAGGGATTATTTTCAGCGTGCTTCATATGCCCAGCCCATTGCTCGTCGGTCTAAGTTTGGCGGGTGGATTCGTTTGGGCGTGGATTTATCAGCGGCAACCAAATTTGTTTGCGTTGGCCCTTTCTCACAGCATCATTTCCTTGACCCTGTCGTTGACTATTCCCCTACATCTCACGGATCTTCTACGCGTCGGTTTCAGGTACTTCAGCTAGTCCTGCCTGCGCTCAAACCAGCCAACTAATTTATCTTCTGCGTAATCTGTGTAACCTGTGGATTGCCCGATAGAGCACAAACGTGTGTAACCGATGTACTGTACGTGTTGAACACACGTTGCTATAATCCAAACAGCCTTGCATGAGAACAGGTCGGGCGGTCGCTGCTGAGCAAATCTCAGCTCAGAAATGCGCTGTTAAGCGCTCAGGAGAGGAAAGTCCGAACACTACAGGGCAGCGAGCCCGCTAACGGCGGGGCGTAGAGCGAAAGCTCCTACGACGACAAGTGCAACAGAGAAGAGACCAGCCGTCATTTTGATGGTGATGGGTGAAACGGTGCGGCCCGGAAGGGCTTAAAGTAAGAGCGCACCGGCGCGTGTGGTGACATACGCGGCCAGGCAAACTCCTCGCAGTGCAAGACCAAATAGGGAGGCGTCAAATAGGGCTGCCCGCCCAAAGCAGTTGCTGAGATTACAGCTCAGCTCCCCAACGGGTTTCCAAAGCTGCTACGACCTCCGGGTAGGTCGCTCGATCCAACTGGCAACAGTTGGGCTAGATGAATGATCGCTACTCCGGTTACCGGAGCACAGAATTCGGCTTATAGACCTGTTCTCAATTGCATGGCTCTTTCAGTTTTCAAAGTGTTCAGAACAACAAGCAGTACTAATCAAACCTCACTCGCTTTACCAAGCAAGCTTCACTAAAGGATTAAGGAGTGGCCGCGGAAAATGGCAAATCGAAAAGGAGTTTTTATTGGCGCATACGTACCCAACCATTTGAAAGAAAGCTTGCGCCGCAGAGCCGCGGCTGAACATCGAACACTCTCCCAAGAGATCACCCGCATCCTGGAGGAGGCAGTGCACGGAAAAGGCCTTCCTCCCGGAAGCATTGATCGACGAAATAGAGAATCGACGCCGCGCCGGCGCGCGAGCGATCCGATGCCGCGCCGCCGCACCAATGATGTTCCTTACGTTCCCTCCGGCAACAGAAGTGGTGACGACAAGAGGTAGTTTTAGAGAAGAGGGAAGCTGATTGAAGTATCTGATCGTAGTCAGCCTTGTGTTTCTGATTCTCTGGCTGCTTTACCGACGTGTTCGTCCCTACATCCGTCTCTTCCAAAGGCTCACCCAAATGACCAGCACAGTTCTGGATGAAAGCTCCAGAACTTCAGGAAAGTCGCTTCCTAAAAACAAGCTGATTCGTTGTGTTCAGTGCGGCACGTGGATCCCGCAGGTCAGAGCAATGACTCTGAACTCGAACTTGGTTTACTGCTCCCGTGAATGTCTTGAAAAGGTTCCGACGAGCCAGCGAAAAGCGGCGAGCTGATTACGACGATTGAGCGGCTTCCTCCGGTAGCAGATTGCCGGCTTCGTGAATCGCGCGGTCGGTATCCGTGAAGTAAAGTATTATCGTTCCCACTACAAACAACACAATGACTGACAGCAATGCCTGCCGATAAGAGTTGGTAGCAGCCACGACTGCCCCAAAAATAAAAGGTCCTAACCACGACGTACCTCGTTCGGAAACCTCATAGAGTCCGAAGAAGGATGCTTCACGCCCTTTAGGAATCATGCGCGAAAAGAGCGAGCGAGACAGAGCCTGCGATCCTCCCATGACTATCGCAATCACCGCGGCCATGAACCAGGCTTCTCTTGTCGTGTGCAGAAATTTGTATCCGTAAATTACAACTGCCGACCAGATAAGAAGCGAAATGAGAATAGCTCGCTTCGTAGTGATGGCGTAAGCGAGACGTTCGAAGATCAAAGCTCCGAAGATCGCCATGAACTGCACCATCAAAAAGATGCCGAGTAAAAATGATTCATCAGTCTCCAGACCTTTCGCTACAAACAGCTCCTGCGCCATGACTACTGATGCCAGACTGATCACTGTCTGGATGCCGTCATTAAAGAAGAGATAAGCGATCAAGTAACGCAACGTGTGTCGAAGTCGCGCCAGCTCGCGAAACGTACGACCCAATTCGGCGAAGCCAACGGTGAGGTAACTCTTTCCACGCGGGAGCGACTTCTCTGGAGCGCGGTTACGCAGAGTGGCAAAGGTGATGAGACTAAAGACACCCCACCAGACGCCGGCGGACAATAACGACAGTCTTACAGCCATTCCCGTACTCAGGTGCAGACGATCCGCGAAAGTGACTAACGCGAAGTTCGCTGCCAGGAGCAGTCCTCCACCTAGATAACCGTACGCAAAGCCTCGGCTTGAAATCTTATCTCGCTGATCTTCGGTAGTGATGTCGTTAAGAAAGCCGTTATAGAAAACCACTGCTGCGCCGAAGCTCAGATTGGCGATGATAAAGAGAATTCCGCCCAGCCAGTAAAGGCGTCCAGTCACGAAGAACATCAAACAAGTCGCCGCCACTCCGGTGTAGCAAAAGGTTGCCATCATCTTTTTCTTCAAGTGCGAATAGTCGGCAATGGAACCAAGGATCGGCAGCGATAGCGCTTGCAGGACAACGGCGACTGAAATGCAGAGGGGATAGAACGATTTTGCCGTAATAGCGAACATACCAAGTTTTGCTATGACGCCATTCTCGCCTATGGCATTTTGGGTCACGCGCGTGAGATAAGGACCATAAAGTGCACCGACCACTGTCGTGGAGAAGGCAGAATTGGCCCAGTCATACATCTTCCAACCAAACAGTTCTCGAGGATCATTCTTAGGAAGGGATAACTCTCGGGCGGCAGGTTCGAGAGCTTGCGCGGAGGGCATGTTCAAACGGTCGCTTTCGCTAACAAAGTTTTCACTATAGTCGGAGTAACGTCTGCAAGGCTCTTGATATCCCTTGCGACGCCTTGGCGAGCAGCGCCCCAGATCATTGTCGGAACGTCATTCAGCGTGTGATTGCGCGATGAAAGATCCTCAATGTTGCCGTGATCGCTTGTGAGTATAACGGTTGTACGAATGAGATCAATTTTCGCCAACAACTCTCTGATCATCTGAGCGAGACCTTTCAACACTGAACGTGCAGAAGCGAAATCCTGAGCATGACCAACCTTATCGGTTATGAAGTATTCGTACAGAGTGAAACGATTCTTCGCCGCGATTGAAGCGAGTATGGCAGCGGCCTCCGCTGGAGTTCTGGTTGAGACGTCGATCCCTTTTTGTATCAGGAAGCCGTTGGTGAAATCCTGATACACCGCCCGCCCGGCCTTCAAATCAGCGATCGTGCGAAACGACAAGCCTGCCGCTTCAACTGCTGCGGTGGTTGCGGAGACCCATCGGGGACGTTCTGAAAAGAAAACATCGCGATAGGCATTCGCAAAAGTGATATCGGTAATTCCTGCCTCGCGCAATTGGAGAAAGATAGAATGCTTCGCGATGATCTCGCGCATGTCGGCATTCGGAAACCCTTGCTTGTGATATCCGAGCAACGCCGGTGCGTTCACCCCAGTAAGTATCGTCGTTTGTCCCGATGCACTTTGCGGACGCCCCGGAACTCCAAGTCTCGGATCCGTGGGCACGACAACACCATCAAAGATCGTAGCTAGCGGTTCATCCTGAAAGAGCGCTAACGGTTCCGCAGCTTCGAGACCATCCAGCGGGTTGTCAGGACCACGAGCTCCAATACCCAGTCCGTCGATGAAGAACAGTAGGACTGAATAACTGTCACCCATCTTTCAGTAGCCCGCGGTCTCGATAAAGATTTAGTTTGTTGTGAAGTGTCTTAAGGCTGATGCCGAGTAGTTGCGCGGCGCGGGTCTTATTGTTGCCGGTCTTCTGAAGCGTCCGCATGATCATCTGACGCTCCACCTCATCTATAGGCGTGCCAACCGGAAACGTTATCGTGTCTTCCTCACGGAGACGTTCTCGCTGTTCGATCGGATAAGGCGCGAAATGATGTCGCTCGATCTGTTCGCCTGAACAGATGACTACGGCGCGCTCGATCACATTTCGCAATTCGCGGACATTACCCGGCCATGCGTGAAATTGAAGTGCCCTGATCGCTTCAGGACTCAGGAAACGCGCAGGTCTCCCGTGTTTCTCAGCGAGATGTGTGACGAGGTGTTGAGCCAGCAATGGCAAATCGTCTTTTCGATCTTTGAGTGCGGGAAGGTGAACACTAAACACATTAAGTCGGTAAAGCAGATCTTCACGTAATTTTCCTTCGCGAACCGCATCAAGAGGATCTCGATTCGTTGCTGCCAGAAGACGAACATCGACTTCGATCTCTCTACGGCTGCCTAACCTTCTCACCGCACGTTCTTCGATAACTCGCAACAGCTTCGCCTGCAACAATGCCGGCATCTCAGCAATCTCATCGAGCAGCAACGTGCCCTTGTCCGCCAGTTCAAAACAACCCTGCCGTCGCGAGGCTGCACCCGTAAACGCACCCTTCTCATGACCAAACAACTCCGATTCCATCAGAGATTCCGGAATGGCGGCGCAGTTGATGCCGATGAAGGGCTTGTCCTTTCGGGGACTTAGATTGTGAATCGTTCGTGCGACCAGCTCTTTCCCAGTTCCTGATTCGCCGGTTATCAAAACCGAAGCCGATGACGGGGCCACCTGGTCAATCAATGCGTAGATCTCACGCATCTGCGGGGAGTCTCCGACAAGCTCCCAGAATGCGCCTCGCTGTTGCAGTTGACGGCGCAGTGCTTCGTTTTCGCGACGAGCTTCGGTGAGTTCGACAGCACGGTTCAAGACCACCTGCAGCTTGTTTGCATCTACTGGTTTTTCGAAATAGTGATAGGCACCCTCTTCCTGAATCGCTCGGAGTGCCATCGGAACCGAACCACTATCGCTCACTAGCACCACAGGCACGTCGCTGTATTGCGCCTTAATGGTACGCAATAAACCGAAGGCATCTCCCGACCCATTGGTATTGCCTGCGATGATGACGTGCGGCTGAAGTTCGGCAGGTTCGCTGGGACAATTTGGTTCAATGACGCTCTGAAACTCCCATCTGGAGATGAGACTCTGAAGCGCTTTGCCCTCACGTTGATTTGGTTCGATGATTAGTACGAGCGGGGAATTCATCGTTAGCAGTTTAGCATGAGCGGGCGAGGTCCTGGTTCGCTCATGCCGGGCGGCCTTCTCTGGAGACTATTTCCTTTCGAAATATTGGGCAATGGCCGTAACCAACGCGGGTATCGTGAATTGCTCAGGTTGGATTGCGACTCGCAGGCCGTGATCATTCGCCGTCTGTGCAGTCACGTCACCGATGCATGCGATTGCCACATCAGCCAACTGCTGGCTCAAGTCGCGCGTGTCGAACAGTTGAGCAAGATTCTTCACGGTTGATGAACTGGTAAAGGCAATGCAATCAGCGCCTCCAGCCAACATAGCAGCGAGTCGCGCGCGATCGATGTCATTCGGTAAGACCGTTTGATAAGCGGGAACTACGTCAACCCGCGCTCCCGAGGATTCGAGGGCCTTGGGAAGATAATCTCGCGCGACCGCCGCACGGGGAATGAGGAAGTTCAGCCCCTGCAGTCTGTCTTTGTTTCCGATGTATTGCTCCAAAGCTTTAAAGACGCCCTCGGCCTTAAATTCAGCAGGTACCACATCGACGTGAATTTGAAGCTCGCGCAATCTGCCAGCGGTTGACTCGCCAATGGCGCACACCTTCAGGTCGTCAACTTCCGTTAAATCGTGACTGAGCTCAAAAAACCTACGGAAGAAGTAGTCAACTCCATTCACACTAGTGAAGATAAGCCAGTCGTAACCATAAAAGTGGTCAATTGCTTCATCGACACGAGCGTAGCTGTCCGGATCTGTAATCTCGATCGTTGGACAGACAATTACGCGCGCGCCGAGTCGCTCCAATTCAGACGCAAACGAGTCTGCCTGCGACCGCGCGCGAGTGATCACGATTGTGCGCCCCGTTAGTGCTGGTTCTGATTTCAATTCGTCGTTCCTAACAATTGAGCCGCTCCTTTTCTCAACAGCAACTGAGCAAGTTCTTCGCCGAGCTTTTCGGCCGCGACAGTTGGACCAGAAATTTGATCGCGAATTATCTGCGAGCCGTCAGTAGCGGCAACTAGCGCATCCAGCCGAAGCTCGTTACCTTCGACAACTGCGTGCGCGGCGATCGGTAGCTGACACCCGCCACCCAACGAACGCAGCAAGGTTCTTTCCGCAGTACAGGCAAGCCTTGTTTGTTCGTGGTCCAGCTTCCTAACTAACACCGTCGCGTTCTCGTCATCCAACCGCGTTTCGATTCCGAGTGCGCCTTGCCCAACAGCCGGTAGCATTGTTTCCGGCGGAAGGGCGGAGCTGATGCGGTGTTGAAGATTCAGCCGTCGCAGTCCTGCAGCAGCGAGTATCAACGCGTAGTACTGTCCCTCGTCGAGTTTCCTTAGCCGAGTGTCCACGTTGCCGCGCAAGTCCTTCACCAGAAGATCACCGCGCAGGTGCTTTAGCTGCGCAAGTCGCCGTGGACTAGACGTACCAATCACTGAATTCGCTGGTAGTTCTGCAATAGATAAGTTGCTCGTCTTCGTGGTAGCGTCGAGGACAAGAGCGTCGCGCGGATCCTCACGTTCACAGATGGCAGCGATTGTCAGCGAGGTCGGCAGAATTGTTGGCAGGTCCTTTAGCGAATGCACGGCGATGTCGATACGATCATCGAGCAATGCGTCTTCAAGCTCTTTAGTGAAGACGCCTTTGCCGCCAATCACTGCAAGAGGTGCGGTCTGTACGTCACCCGAGGTCTTTAGTATCTCGATGCGGATATCGTAGGTGGGTTGAAGATCGATTAATCTTACTCTTACCCATTCGGCTTGTGTCAGCGCCAGTTTGGATCCGCGTGAACCGATTACAAGACTGCTCTTCATTGATTGCTTGGGATCACACGCGGACTGAGTTAACTAATCTTCCAAACCAAATGTATCGCGCCACGCCTGGATGGTTTCAATGTCACTTATCTCGTACGAGCGGCGCATCTGGCTTAACACTGGATGCGAGATCTTGTTTACGGTCGCCAACAGTAGTGCCTCTACTGCGCTTTCCTGTTCAGGAGTCAATGGCCCTAACTTGCCGCGCTGTCGTGCTAGCTCCAATCGCGCAATCTCCTGAAGTTTCTTCTTGAGTGCGCCGATCGTTGGACCAAAGTCCAAAGCTCTCAACGCCTGTTGAAACTGCATGATTTCTGACTCGACGATGAGCTCAGCTCGCTCGGCTTCGCGTTCACGTTCTCGAATGTTCGATGAGATCACGGCTTCAAGATCATCTATATCGAACACAAACGTATTCGGCAGGTTGCCAATAGCTGGATCAACGTTTCTAGGAACGCTGATGTCGATGAAGAAGGCTGGCCGGTTGCGACGCTTTTCGAGCGCAATGCGTGCCATGTCTTTTGTGATCAGGTAGTCATCGGCGCCAGTGGAACAGATCACGATATCTGCCTCAGCCATGCTGTCGGTGAGATTGTCAAAGCCGAGAGCGGTTCCTCCCAATTCTTGTGCGATGCGTTCTGCTGCTTCTGTAGTTCGATTTGCGATCAGAACTCGGGTTACGCCGGCGTTTACGAGATGTCTAGCAGAGAGCTCGGCCATCTCACCTGCGCCAATGAGTAGCACCGTATGTCCTTTCAGTGGACCGAAGATCTTCTTGCCCAGCTCAACAGCCATATAGCTGATGGATACCGCGCTGGCTGCAATTCCAGTCTCTGTCCGCACTCTCTTCGCCACATGGAATGCGTGATGTACCAGGCGATTAAGTACTCGACCTGCAGTGCCGGCTTCGAGAGCAATCGAATAAGCGCGGCGCACCTGACCAAGCACCTGTGGCTCTCCAATGACCATTGAGTCGAGCGATGATGTTACGCGGAACAGATGACGTACGGCTTCATCGTCGTTGCGGTGGTACCCATGCTGCTGAAAGAAATCGACTGGCAAGCTGCGTGATTGCGATAAGAAGTCTGTGATCCGCTCAGTGCCTTGAGTGACCAGTTCAGTAGTTGTAGCGGCGAGCACTTCGACCCGGTTGCAAGTAGAAACGATTAGTCCTTCACGGACGACATCTCCGTCCACAAGAGTTCGCAAGCCTTCAGAGCAGGTTTCTTCTGAGAAAGCCAGAAGCTCGCGCAACTCAATTGGCGCGGTTTTGTGATTTACTCCGACAAGGACTATCGACATCGGGCCTGTATTACCTTTCAGTCCTCATGTCTAACCGAAAACGTGGTAACCACCCATAAAGCGGGCACCCAGGAAAGTGAATAAGACGAGTGCGAATCCAGCAACGCCCATCCAGGCTGCTCGACGCCCTCGCCATCCCGCGGTGGAGCGATAGATGATCAGGAACACATAAATAAGCCAAGTGAGAACGGTAAGAATCTCTTTTGGATCATTTTGCCATACTCGCCCCTTCCTAGCCGAAGACCAGAACATACCTGTGGCAATTCCTACAGTGAGCAGCGTTAATCCGATGGCCGCTGCACTTGTGGCGATCTCATTAACTGTCGTTAGCGAAGGCAGACGATGAAACACCGCACCGAATGCCTTTACCTTCAATGCGTGCTCTTGAAACAGATACATGAGACTTGAAACAAATACGATGAAGAATGCTGCATAAGCGAAAAAGAACAACGTAGTGTGAATCGGGAACAACCAGGTAGCGGAAACGCCACTCGCATCGATAGCGTTGTTTGAGTCTGACTTAATCAGTATGGCAACAAATGTTAAGACTGAAACCAGTGGTAAGGTAAAGGCGCCAATTGCTTGAGTCCTGTATTTGTAAACAATCAATCCATAAGCCGCAGTCAGCGTCCAGGCCAGAAAGGACAAAGTTTCTCTTAAGTAGAAGAGAGGGTAATGACCATCAATGACCCAGTCGGCAATGAGCGCCGCCGTGTGGAGGATAAAACCTATCGACACAGCCCAGAGCGACACTCGCTGCAATGATCGGCGCTTGTTGACGAATGCCAGGATGGCATGGATCGCCGCGACTACATATGCAGCTAAAACGCCGAGTAACAGGGATTTCATCAGGTTAAAGAGGCCGGGACGAAACGCATTTTAGTTGAAGCTGGATGAGCGCACAACACAGAACCGGGAGCGGCGAAGTCATTGCCGATTGCCGATTGCAAACTTCGTAGTGATGAAATCTTTTTGCTCAAATTCCGGATGTGAGTCCACTTAGATCCCAATTCGACTACGGCAATCGCAAATTGGCAATCGGCAATGGGCAATCGCCTGATTGGCAACTGTTGTTCTTAGGCCTATCATCGTAGTAACGGTTTTCCGTTCCCATCCAATCGCGACAAGCCAAGGGAGAACATAATGCGGTCTGTTCCCATCCGGTCTTTCCTGCTTTCCATTTTAATTGCTGCATTTTGCGCTATGGGTCTCGCTCAAAGCGCCAAGCAACGCCGCACTCCGCCACCTAAACCTCAACCTGTGCCGTCGCCGACTCAGGCGCCAGCTCCTCCACCCGAGGATCAGGATGTAGATACGCTAAAGATCGAGACCGACTTGGTTACCCTTCCAGTTATCGCCACAGACATCAACGGAATCTACGCGGCTGATCTTAAGAAAGATGAGTTCAACATTTGGGAGGATGGGAATAAGCAGGAGGTCGCATTCTTCGCCACTGTCAACGCACCTTTTCATGTTGTGTTGATGTTGGACACAAGTGCGAGCACTAAAGAAAAGCTGGGCCAGATCAGGCAGGCAGCGATTTCATTCGTCGAACAGTTGCAAGAGAACGACAAAGTGAAGGTCATCGCATTCAATGATTGGATCAAAGATTTGAATGACTTCACCAGCGACCGCGCACTTTTGAGAGCCGCAATTAACAAAACCGAATCAGGGCAGGGAACCAAACTGTACGACGCGTTCTCAACTGCCTTAAACACTATTCGTTCAATTAAAGGTCGGAAAGCGATTGTGTTGTTCAGTGATGGCGTCGACCAGATCAGTGATCAAGCAACGCTGGATAGTACGCTGCGGGGTTTGGATGAAGAAGGCGTGATTGTTTATCCGATTCGCTACGACACGCGCGTGGAAACTGAGCGAATGGTGAGACAACAGGCAGAGGAAATGTCTCCGGTACTTCCGACGAGAGATGTGATCAATGCGCCGCCGAGCGGAACCACTGCACCGACTTTCCCCAGCGACGATCCAAGTCCAGTGCCGACTACTACGAGAAGGACCGGACCGCTCGGATTGCCTTTGCCGGAGGAGATTTTGCGCAGAACTCGCGACGAACGCGATCGTCGTGAGCGCGACAGATATCCTTCACCAGACGGTTCAATCCCTAGTGATCCCAGTCGAACATCTGATCCCAGAAGAAGATCAGATCCGAGGAACGATCCAGGTACCACGACTACGAGGCCGGGGCGGAGAAGCGATGACAACATCGGAGCGATGCTCGATCTCGCATACAACACAGCGGACTTTTATCTGAAGGAGCTGGAACGGAAGTCTGGCGGGCGTCTGCTTCGCGCCGACACTATCGCGTCATTGCCTGATGCGTTTGGAAAGATCGCGGCGGAGCTTCGGACGCAATACGCACTGGGTTATTACCCCACGAATAAGCAGCGCGATGGGAAGTATCGCAAGATCAAAGTGAACACCACCCGCAAGAATGTGATCATCCGATCAAAGCCTGGATATCTTCCAAACTCCGAACCGTAACATCAGCACCGACACGCGACGTGGGCTTGCCCTTTGGACTTGAGGAAGTGGCTTTGCCCTTCCGATCAACCAACCTCAATGGTTGTTTGGGCTCCGCCCTTGTCCCAAGCATAAGCAGGGCAGGGCCCTCGCTTCGTGTCAATGAATCCAGATCCGATTAAATCCAATCATCAATCGACAATGACCTGATCCATCCGCTACCGTGTGATGGTACTGACCTAGTCTTGTTACCGCTTAGATACCCATGTTAGTTTCTCTTTCCTGAACGAAGTCCAATCTTCTTTTACCTTCATCGGGCAATGACAGACAGAAACGAAGCGTGGGAACTGCTCTGCGAGTACACCAAAACTGACAGCCTTCGTAAGCACGCCCTGGCCGTCGAGGCGGCAATGCGAGCGTGTGCGAAGCGTTACGGCGGTCCCGACGCCGATGAAGACGAATGGGGACTGGTCGGACTCCTGCATGACTTTGACTACGAAATGTTTCCTTCGCCAGATCAGCATCCATTCACCGGCTCCAACATTCTTTGTGGCCGCGGGTATCCAGAGCGAATAATCAAAGCAATACTTGGTCACGCCACGTACACCGGAGTTCCGCGAGATACTGAAATGGCCCGAGCGCTTTTTGCGACTGATGAACTCTGTGGGTTTCTCGTAGCGTGTGCCTTGGTGAGGCCGAGTAAGAGTTTGGATGATATGGAAGTCAAATCTGTAAGGAAGAAGCTCAAGGACAAAGCGTTTGCTCGTTCCGTCAACCGCGACGACATATACCAGGGCGCTGAGGAATTAGGAGTCGATTTGGATCAGCATATCGCGTTTGTAATTGAGTCGCTTCGCCCCGTTCAGTTCAAGATTGGACTGAATTCTGGATGACTCGTGCGCTTCAAGCCCGATTTGTTGGTTGTAATACAGGTGGCTGTCTTGGTTGAGATCGACTGGTCACGAAAAACGCCACGATGAACGTAGCCAAGCTTAGTAGTATCGCGAGAACTAAAGTGAGAAATGCCTGGAGCTTTCTCCTGCGTGCAGTGTGACGGTAAACAAACACGGCCGCGAGTAAACAAGTTGTGAGTGGCAACAGGAAAATCGCACCCACGAGAATTCCCGGTGAAGCTACCGGATGTAGCGAAGCGAAGATTGCCAGAATGATCGCTACAGCTGTTCCCGCGCCGATGAGGGCACCGATGATAGACGCAATAAATACCAGCTTCAGACGCATCCGTTCTGACCCTTCGAAGTTGGCTTTTGTTGTGTAAATCCGGAGCGATTGGAAATAGTGCTCTGAAGTGCGGTCGCAAGAATACCACAGGCCCCGAACAAACGAACCAATCCAAACAAATTCTTGGACCAACCTTCAAACAAACGTACTTAAGCGGAGAACATGGTTACTAGAAGCGCCTTAATATATTTATCAGAACACCAGGGACTTAAAGATGTCGCCGCGAAGTTCAGACCGTTCAAGAAACTGACAACTCGCTTTGTAGCCGGTGAGACGATTGAAGAGACGGCGCCCGTCATCCGCGCTATCAACAGCGAGGGATGTACCGCCTCCTTCGACCATCTTAATGAATCGGTGACTAGTTCTGAGGAGACGCAGGCTGAAGTAAAAGAGTATTTGAAAATCCTGTCGACAATTGATGAGTTTGACTTGCGATCGAATGTCTCCATCAAACTTAGTCAATTCGGTCTGCAAATCGATCCGGAGCTTGCTTATAACAATGCGCGCGTCGTGGTTGCGGAAGCAGCAAGGCGAGGGAACTTCGTTCGGATTGATATGGAAGGCTCAGATGTCACTCAAGTGACGATTGATATTTTCAAAAGGCTGCGCGAGGAGTTTGGTCTTAATGATGTTGGGATCGTGCTGCAGTCGTACCTGCGACGGACCTACGATGATGCGGTGGATTTGCTGAAGCTGCCGGCGCGAATTCGGATCTGCAAGGGAGCGTACAATGAGCCGCCCGAAGTAGCTTTTCCTGATAAGAAAGACACTGATAAGAACTATGTCCGCGTTATGCAGCTGCTACTCACGAGCGGTTACTATCACGGCATAGCCACGCACGATCCGAAGATGATTCAGGCTACTATTGACTTCACCCAACGCGAAAGCATCGGAAAAGAAACATTTGAATTTCAGATGCTGTTCGGAGTGAGACGAGACCTGCAGCGACAACTGGCAAAGGATGGTTACAACGTAAGAGTTTACGTTCCGTATGGTAAACATTGGTATCCTTATTTCATGAGACGGCTTGCTGAGCGACCAGCGAATATCTGGTTCGTAATGAAGAATCTATTAAAAGGCTAATCAATGGATAACATCCTCTGGATCTTATGGTTTGTGCTTGGCGCGGTCCTAATAGTGGCTGAAATATTCACCAGTGGTTTCGTTCTTCTTTGGTTTGGTATTGGCGCGTTTGCGGCAGCCTTCGCTGCTATTGTTGGGATCGATAGTTTGGCGTTGCAGTTTCTTATTTTTGCTCTGGTGTCTGTTGGTCTCACCGCCGCCTCGCGCACAATCTTCGTCAACTACTTTTCTCGCGAGAAGGAAGGGAGCTCACTGAGGACGGGTGTTGATGCGTTGCCCGGGAAAGTGGGAACTGTAGTCTCTTCAAGTCGCGGGGCTTTGCACGAAGGCGCGGTGAAGGTATTCGGATCCACTTGGACTGCATACCCAGCGAGGGGAGAAGATCCTTTGGAGGCTGGTGAAAGAGTGATGGTGGAAAGCGTAGAGGGAGCGTCTATTTATGTCCGGCGAATCACAGACGGTGATGATTGGCGACAGAAGTCGATAACTGAGTAATCGCCGGCTATGACCGTGGTTCGGTATCAGCCTCGTAATTGTCGTCGAGAGTCTTATCTTCTTCGAGCTGAGGAAGCTCAATTGTGATTCGATCGTTGGCAGGTTCTTCCAAATCTTCACCATCAAAGCGAGCCAGTACCACCGTGATGTTATCCTCGCCGCCGCGATTATTCGCTTCGGCAATAAGCTCGCTGCACGCTTTTGATAGTTGTGGATTACTCATCACGATGTTCTGAATATCTTCCGCGCGCAACTTCCCCGACAATCCATCGCTGCAAAGCAATAGAGTGTCACCTCGTCGCAGGCGTATCCGTCCAGTTACAGGTGTTACTTCGCTCTGGGCTCCTAATGCTTGAAGAATGACGTTGCGAAACATGTGCGTTTCAGCTTCAGCTTCGCTGATTTGGCCAACATCTACGAGCTGCTGCACGAGTGATTGGTCTTTCGTCGCCAGGCGAATCTGGTCCTTCCGAATGATGTAAGCGCGACTGTCACCAACTTGGACCAGATCCAGCATGTCTTCTCTTACTGCGGCGCCCGTGAACGTAGCTCCCATTCCTGCACAGCGAGAGTCCTCCTGGCTACGTAAGTGAATCGCGAGATTCGCGTAAACCGTCGCGTTCTTTAGACAATCAACGAGTGGTAACTCAGGTTGGCAGCCGTCTTCACCGCCATTGCCCATGAGCATTTCGCGCACTGAATCGACGGCCATGCGACTCGCGACATCACCTGCGAGCGCACCGCCCATCCCGTCTGATACAACCAGTACCAAACCCTTTTCACCGAGATTGAACCTTGTTAGTTCTTTGGGAGATTCAGCGCCATCAGATCCGGTCCAAGTCTTCTCGCCGGTTAATTCAAGCACAAGAAAATTATCTTCGTTGCCGCGGCGTACTCTACCGACATCTGACTTTGCGTGCAGTTCGACTTGCATAAGGAGAGCGGACAGGAATTATCGCGAAAAACTCGTAGGCAATTTTAACCCCTGTAGACTTTAGCTGTCACTTTCTTAGATTAGATTTTACTTAGCGCTTCATCTATATCGGCGATAATGTCATCCGTGTCTTCGAGGCCCACTGAGATTCTCACCAGCCCGTCTGTGATACCCAGTCGCTCACGTTTTGCAGCGTCCACGGACGCGTGAGTCATTGTCGCCGGATGCGAAATAAGAGTTTCCACACCACCAAGGCTTTCGGCAAGCGTGCACAGCTTAACAGATTCCAGCACTGTTCGGGCTGCTGAAAGTGAGCCGACGTCAAATGCCACCATGCCGCCGAATCCATGCTGCTGACGCTTTGCTAATTCATGTTGAGGATGTGAGGCTGAACCGGGGTAGTAAACGCGCTTCACTTTTGGATGCTCTTCGAGAAAGGCTGCGACTGCGCGTCCTGATTTGTCGTGTTGCTCCATTCGTAACGCGAGCGTCTTTGTGCCTCGCATTACAAGCCATGCGTCAAGAGGAGAGAGGATGGCGCCGGCGCTGTTTTGAACGAAACCAATCCAGTTCGCATCTTCTTCACTATTTAGTACGACGATTCCACCAATGCCGTCCGAGTGTCCATTGAGATACTTCGTCGTTGAATGGACGACAATATCAACACCGAACTCCAGTGGTCGTTGTAGGTATGGTGACATGAACGTGTTGTCGCAAACTACACGAGCACCAACGCGATGAGCAACTTCGGAAATGCCTTTGAGATCAGACACGATCATCACCGGGTTGGTGGGTGTCTCGATGAAGACCATCTTTGTGTTCGGCTTAATCGCCGCTTCTACATTCATCGCGTCCGATGTGTCCACAAAATCAAATTCAACGTTGTAGTTCGAGAGAATGCGAGTAAACAATCGAAAGGTGCCGCCGTAAGTATTATCAGAAACGATTACGTGCTCACCCGCTTTCACCAAACGTAACGTAGCGTCAATTGCGGCCATTCCTGAGGCAAATGCAAACCCAAATTTCGCGCCTTCAAGTGCGGCGATGTTACGTTCCACTGCCGCTCGAGTCGGATTCTGTGTCCGTCCATATTCATAACCTTTGTGCTTTCCCAATCCTTCCTGCGCATAAGTGGAAGTTTGATAGATTGGGACCGTGACCGCTCCAGTAGTAGGGTCAGGTTCTTGTCCGCTGTGAATTGCTGTAGTTGCGAAGCCCATAGTTTTAATCGAATATTCCCTGACTAATATATCGTTCAGCGTTGTCGGGAAAAACTGTAATCACTGTTTTCCCCGATCCCAGTCTTTCCGCTATCTCGTGAGCTGCAGCGGCTGCGGCGCCTGTGGACCAACCACCCAGTATTCCCTCAGTCCTTCCTAATCGCCTGATTGCAGCGCATGCATCCTCGTCCGATACCATCATGATCTCATCGGCGAGAGCGGGTTCGAATATTGGTGGAATGAAATCCTTTTGACCGATGCCTTCAATCTTCTTTGGACCTGGTGGTTTGCCGCCGTAAATGGACCCTTCAGGTTCAACCAGCACGCAAAGTACTTCTGGATGCAGCTTCTTCATTGCGCGTGAAACGCCAACAAACGTGCCCGAGGTTCCAGCGCCGATGACGACAGCGTCGATTCGGCCTTTTACCTGTTCAGAGATTTCCCGAGCAGTCGTAGTTTCATGAAACGAGGGGTTAGCGGAGTTTTCGAACTGCTGAGGGATAAAGCTCCCTTCAACCTTACTCGCCAGCTCGTGCGCGCGATCGATTGCACCCTTCATGCCTGCTTCATGCGTGACATACTCAATTTCGCCGCCCAGCGCTTCCATCAACTTCATCTTCTCAGCAGCAAAACCTCGAGGTACACACAGAATAACACGGTAGCCGCGCGCGACCCCGATGAGGGCCAGACCGATACCGGTGTTACCTGCGGTGGGCTCAATGATCGTGGAGCCTGGTTGTAAGAGCCCTTTCCGCTCGGCTTCAAGAATCATCCCCAGAGCCGTGCGATCCTTGACTGAGCCACCTGGATTGAAGCACTCGAGCTTTGCGTAAATGTCTGCGAGCGGCGGACGGGCGAAGCGGGAAAGATGAAGTAAAGGAGTGTTGCCGACGAGATCGATAATGCTTTCAGCGATACGAGCATTCATCGGCTTATCGGGGCAATTGAGGGCATCGATCGAAGATGCGTTTTCATTGGGTCGAATGGTAGCTTGCGAATTTTGCGAGTGTCAAACCCATGGTTCGAGCTCGGCGATCATTCGATCGCCCGATGCAATTTGACTGGCTGTCCCTTCCCTTTTCGCAGCCTCGTGTTGAGTATTTCCACAAACAACGAGAAGGCCATCGCAAAGTAAACATATCCTTTAGGAATATGCAGGCCCCATCCTTCAGCGACAAGAGTAACTCCGATCAGCAACAGAAAACTTAAGGCCAACATCTTGATCGTAGGACGACGTTCGACGAAGTTACTGACTGGGTGCGAGAAAATCATCATCAGGATCACGGCCACAACTACAGCCGAAATCATGATGCCAATGTGTTCGACCATACCTACGGCGGTGATCACCGAATCAAGCGAGAACACAACGTCAAGCAGCAGGATCTGAATAATCACGTTTGTAAATGAGGAAGCGACGCGTGCTTCGGTCTCGCCGTCTTCGCCTTCGAGCTTTTCGTGAATCTCGTGCGTGCTCTTGCCGATCAAGAAGAGGCCGCCTCCAAGCAGAATGATGTCACGCCCCGAAATCTCATGGCCCAGAATCCTGAACAGCGGATCAGTGAGACCAATAACCCAAGACAGCGAGAACAGGAGACCGATTCGTAGAAACATCGCCAGACCCAGACCAACGATGCGCGCTCTCGCTCGCCTCTCTTTAGGAAGTTTCCCGGCGAGTATTGAGATAAAGACGATGTTGTCGATTCCCAGTACGACTTCCAGGGCAAGTAAGGTGAGAAAGGCTACCCACGAGTGTGGGTCGGCGATCCAGTCCATAGGGTTCTCCTGCTTAGAGCTCCGTGCGATACAGAACCGGGAGCGATAGCGAACGGGTGCTAGGTTCAGCTAAACCGCCTCAGATACCAGACCACGGCGACTTCAAAGAAAGGCGAGTGTAGCATCCGGTCGCTACCGCTCCCGGTTCTGTAATCATCAATCCTCGACCAAGTGCAATTTCATTGAGTCTTTGGTACAGCTACCCACTAATACTGAATCAAACTTCCTTCTCGCTTGGCTCGGCGCACTGCGCGGCCAAAAACCCAAAGCGAAAACGGCAACAGTGCCAACAACATCACCAGTAGTGTGACTAGAGGTTCTGTCACTTGAGAAATCGTCTGACCTTCAATCAAGACGCGGCGAATGCCATCCAAACCATACGTTGGCGGCAGAACTTTCGACAGAGCGCTTACTGAGCCGGCATGCTCCTGAAGCAGTTGAGTAGGAAAGAACACTCCTGAGAACAGGGCTGAGCCTGTGCCCAGAAACATGCCAAACGGATCTCCGCGTTTGAAAACCATTGCGAAGCTCGCCGATAGGATTCCCAAACACGCCAGCACGAACGTCGTTAGGAGCAGGAAGACCAGAGCCAACGAGAAACTGCCAACGTAATGCACATCGAAAAAGACCCAACCGAAAAAGAGATAGAGAAATGAGAAGAAGGTCGCCTGCACAAAATCCCAGGCAGAGCTGGAAACGATAACTGTTGGGAGGTTGATCGGTGTAAGTAGAACGCTTTCAAGCGTGCCCTGCATCTGCTCCTGCCGAATTGCTGTGGCCAAACTCGAAAAACCGGTCATGAAATAGTTCAGGACTGCGAGTCCGGTCAGCCAGGCCGCGAGTGGATCCCGCCACTGCGAAAAACGAGCATCAGTAAATCCAACAAAGATCTTCGAAATAAAAAAGAGTGTAGTGACAATGCCGAGCACTGAGAGAACTCGCAGAAAAAACTGCATGCGATAACTGACGAACAGTCGGAAGTCGCGCGCCAGAAACGCGTAGATTCGTCGGGGAAGTAGTCGCAGCGAATTCATGACTCAGTTTTCGTAACTCTCAAGCACATCCAAGAGTGTTGGACGTACGGACTGGATGCTCTTGATCCTGCCGCCGCCCGTCTGAATCTGACGGAGCACGACGTCGAGGTTGTCATCTTCCAGATCTCGTTCGAATGTCAGCGTGCAGTAGTCACCATTTCGGCTTATGTCGAACTTAGCGAAGTCTCGTGTCAGCTTTGGTTCCAATCCGTCACTAAGCCCTACCACTGTGATCACAATGCGCTCGGTATTCGAAGTTAGGGCCCGCAGATTTTCCGGAGTATCTATCGCTTTAATTTCACCGCGACTGATGATGGCCACACGATCACACAACGTTTCTACCTCAGCGAGATTGTGTGAAGTAAACAATATTGTGGTTGGCGGCTCTTTTCGGGCGAGAGACGTGATGAGCTCCCGCATTCGGGAAGCTGCGAGCGGATCGAGCGAACGTGTAGGCTCATCAAGAAGCAGCACCGGCGGATTTGATAAGAGCGCTCGCGCAACAGCGAGTCGCTGCTTGTTTCCCGTTGAGAGTTCGCCAAAACGCCGTCTCGAAACCTCGTGCAGCTCAAACATGCTGAAGAGTTCCTGGATTCGAACCGTGGCAGCCTTATCGCTCATTCCGTATAGCCGTGCGAAAAAGAGAAGGTTCTGTTCTCCAGTTAGTCTCCAGTAAAAACTCCGTTCTTCTGCGCCAGCCAATCCGAGTTGTGATCGAACGTGCTCGTCCTCTACCACACTGTCATGATTGTTGACGCTCACGGTTCCTGAAGTTGGTTGTACGAGAGTGGCAATGATCTTAGTCAGAGTAGTTTTCCCTGCGCCGTTACGCCCAATCAGTCCGAAGATCTGCCCGGTCTCTACATTAAACGAGACGTCGCGCAGAGCTTCCACCGGCGGTTTGAAGGTTCGTCTTAGAAGAGTCTTGAGGCGCGCGAAGGGAACTGGATAGGTTTTGGATAAATGGTTGATCGAGATTGATATCGGATTGGCTGCAGAATTGTGCGGGGACTTTTTGGCCGAAGACACTCTGCTTTCTTCATCGGAAACTGAAACCATATGTGTAATTCAGCGCGCTCTCTGCCGTGGATCCAAATACTCGCGCAAACCATCACCGATGAAGTTGAACGCCAAAACGGTAAGAGCAATGGCAATCCCTGGGAAGATCAACGCATGTGGTGCCGCCTGCAGAGTCGATAGATCTCGCGCTTCTTCAATCATCACACCCCATGAGGGCGTGGGCGGAGGAACTCCCAGACCGAGAAACGAGAGCGAAGCCTCAGACAGAACCGCACCTGCCATTCCCAAACTTGCTTGCACGATTAGTGGTTGAATCGCGTTAGGAAGGATGTGGAAAAACAGTATTCGTGGATCGCTTGCGCCAAGTGCGCGGGCAGCTTGAACGAAGTCGTATTCACGAACCTTCAAGACCTGGCCTCTAATCAAGCGCGCATATCCAACCCAGCCGATAATGCAAAGAGCGAGAATCAGTTTGTTCAAACCAGCGCCTAAGAATGCCACCATGGCGATCGCTAACAGCAATCCGGGGAAGGCAAGGAAGACATTGAATACGTAGCCAGAGATAAAGCGATCGATCCAACCGCCGTAGTACCCAGCCAACGCACCAAGAGCCGTTCCCACTGCAGCGGATACTGTAACCACGACAATGCCAACCTCGAGCGATATTCGTGTACCGAAAACCACTCGCGAAAAGATGTCGCGTCCGGTGGAGTCAGTGCCGAACCAGTGTGAAGCAGATGGCGGCAGATAGCGCATGGTCAGGTCGGTGGCGCCGACATCCTGCGTGGCGATCCACGGCGCAAAAATCGCTATGACAACCAGCATCGTTACAATCACGAGTCCGATGATTGTGAGTCGATTCATAGGAACAGAATCTGAAATTTAAAATTCAAATTTATAATTTTAAAATTTATTCACCCCACTCTGATTCGCGGATCCAGCCAACGATAGACCATGTCCGTCAAGGTGTTTGCCACAATGTAAGTCATACTGATCACAAGCACGCATCCCTGCACAACCCGATAGTCGCGTTTGCCTATTCCGTCTTCGACCAGGAGCAAACCCAGGCCTGGCCATCCGAAAATTTTCTCAGTGATGATCGCGCCTGCAAGCAAGATGCCGAGTTGCAAACCTAGAATTGTCACAACTGGAATCAATCCATTCTTCAATACGTGCTTGTAAACCACCATGGTCTCGCTCAAGCCTTTAGCCCGCGCGGTACGCACGTAGTCTTCACCCAACTCTTCGATCACAGACGATCGCACCATGCGTGTGAGAATCGCTGATAGTGCGGCCCCCAAAGTCACCGACGGAAGAATGAGAAACGACCAGTCTTCGCGGCCGTATCCACCAACCCATTGCAGCTTCACCGAGAATATATAAATCAGCATCGGGCCTATGACGAATCCAGGCAGGCTAATTCCGATTAGAGCAATGAACGACGCGAAATTGTCGATCAGAGTTCCCCGATGACTGCCGGCTATGACTCCGAGTGGTATGGCGATGATGACAGCGATAAGAAGGGAAGCAATGGCCAGTTCAATGGTTGCGGGGTAGCGTTCAAGAATAAGATCCACAACTGGTCTATCGGTACGAAACGACAGACCCATATCTCCGTGGAGTATTCCGCGCCAATAGTCTGTGTAACGATTGTCGACGCCGTGCCACTGAAAATGGCGACCTCCATTGGTATCGCCCGGAAATGAAAAGAAGAACGGCGGTCGATCGAGGCCGTGCTTTTGACGAAACTGCTCAAACTGTTCCGGCGTTGCCTGCTCACCCAGAACGGCTACAGCAGGATCACCGGGAACAAGCTCTATCAGCAGAGTCACCAGTGACACAACCGTCCACACTACCAGCAGCAAGATTGCGAACCGCCGCAGTCCACCAAGGATCTTATACTTTGAAGTAGAACGCACCCGGGCGTGTCTCAATTGAGATGGGGATAAGTATGCGTGCGGATAATAACAGCAAAAGGGGCACAGCAGTTACTGTGCCCCTTCGAGCGTAGCTAAGTTACTACTTCCCTCACGCCCCCCAGCTGAGAAGAGAGTAGTTGGAATAGAAGAACGTAGCCCGCGATCCAGCAAAAATGGGTGCACGGCCCCGACAACCGCACGCTCACGAAGCTAACCCCGGGCTACGTTCTTATGGCTGCAAACAAAATGATCACTTGCAACCAATCTGTCGAAGATCAACTGGGCCGCCTGCCCACGTGTAAAGCCGCTATTCCTCCCGTTAAGTTCTCGTAACGCACTTCCTCAAAGCCGGCTTGCCGCATCAGCGCCGCCAGTCTCTCTTGCCCTGGAAAAGTTGAGACTGAACTCGGGAGATACCCATAGGCGCGCCGCGATCCACTGATTAAACCACCCACAAACGGCAGCAGCTTGGTGAAGTAAAGCCGAAACAACAAACTGAATCCGGGAACTACCGGTTTAGAGAATTCGAGTACTGCAATCGTCCCCATGGGTCGCAATACTCGAAACATTTCTTTCAATCCCTGGTCCACGCTTGCCAGGTTCCGCAATCCAAAGGCAATCGTCGCTGCCTCGAACGATTGATCCTGAAACGGCAGCCGTAACGCGTCACCCTCGATAAAAACAACACCTTCTTTAGCGATGGATTTTGCGGCTGCGATATCAAGCATCGGTCGGCAAAAATCTGTCCCGACCACAGTTGCTCCGATTGTTTCAAATAGCGTTAGTGAAAGGTCGCCAGTGCCGCACGCTATGTCAAGAATACGACCCCCATCCGAGGGCCAACTCTCTTTGACTATTTTTGCTACTTGGCGCCGCCATCTCTTGTCTACATTGCCCGATAAGAGATGATTTAGGAAGTCATACCGAGCAGCTATCGTCGCGAACATTTCGCGGACTCGATGAGCGTGCTCGTTTGCGGCTGCACTTATCTCGTCAGGCACAGTTAACCGAAACTTGATGAAGGTATGGTTGCAAGCGGATTGCGAAAGCTTTGTAATTAGTTAAGGCGTGGTCGAGGTCGCCGTTTTCGGTGCGGGAGTTGGGCTAGGCTTCGGTTCCACAACTCCCAGCACTTCCACGGTATTTTCGCGCTCGAGTTCTGACTTGAGCTGGTCTGCTTTTCCTACTGCAATTGAGGCCACGAGCCCCTTGCCAAGTAGTTGTCTCGCAACTCGCTGTAGGTCAGCGGCCGAAACGCTCTCAAGAGCCATTCTCTGGTCACTGACCGACTTCAGTTTATAGGTATCGAGGTCCAGCCATGCGTCAGCGGTGCTATCAGGTTTCGAAAGCGCTTTTTCAAAGACGACAAGAGCCTCCCGCTTGGCTTGCTCAAGTTCGGGACCAATAGCTGGACTATCCATCGCTTTTCTCAAAATGTCTCTTGCCACTGACAGGGATCTTGCCGCAATGGCACTCTTAACCGTCGCTCCCATTACAAAGATGCCGGGCATTTGTCGTGATTCATGTCTTACAAAAACAGGACTTCGAGCTAATTCAGGGAGCGCCTGTTCCCACCTGCTTCGCATTACATTCGCTAGTACGTCAGCAGCCGCCGAATTGCGATCAGAGCGCGACAGTCCTCGGCTGGCTAACCTAATTTCGACGCTGTCATCCGCGGGAGCATTTACGATTAGAGTTCTTAAATCTGGAGATGCCGCCTCCTTAAAAGTGGACGGCACAATGTGCTCGCTCTTCCGCCAGCTTCCTAACAGTTGACGCAACGTTCGCATTACTCTCGCTGTCTGGACCCCGCCGCTCACAACTAGCGTCGCATTGTTCGGATTGAGAAAACGATCACGAGCGAGCATCAAATCTGCTCGTTCAACGCGGGCGATTGATTCCGTCGAGCCGGAATAGGGCTGGCCGTAAGGAAAGTCACCGAACAATCGTGTCGCGATCGCTCGGTCGGCCAACGTGCTGGATGAAACGCTGGTTTCTTTTACGATCTTGATTCGACCTTCACGCACACTACTGACGATTTCTGGCGTCAACTGAGTGGACACCAGTCCGTTCCTAAGGATCTCAACGATTCTCTCGAACTCTGCAGTCTTTCCTTGCATCGTCACCGTCATTGAGTCGTAATTCGTCGTTACATTCAGACGACCCTGCATCTGGTCCGTAAAGTATTCTCGGGTCGCCGGATCAGGAAAGAGAATGTCTCCCAGCAAGGCCATCTCGCCTGACTTACCCGCAAGGTCAAACGCAGCTCCACTGTGGATTCTAAGCTTGATCAAGACATCTTCTTCTCCTGGACGGTGCCAGATAAGAACACGCAGTCCGTTCAATAACTGCTCTCGTTGGGGCTCTGGAGAGACCTGTGCACTGGCGATGCGCAGGAAAGTCATCATCAGTAACAAGCCCAGAAGTGCGACCTTGCGTGGATGGATCAGAGATGAAGCTGGAATCATAAGGCTGCTGACCAGTTTGCGGCGCCGCAAAAAGAGATGCTGAACGTTAAGAATCGACAGAGCCAGGGGACAAAAACATCTTAGAGGCGGGTAAATTACCCGTCAACCGTTTGCCCTGACAGCGCATCCAACCGCTTGATTCGACAATGGTAAGGGTCGGGTGTGCCGATCAGCCAAATCTGAACGAGAGTATAATCCTGACGGTGGCGCCGGTTTCTTGAGCCATCTGCCCCTAAATCAAGAAAGTTCTATAGAACACCGTATCCTTTTAGCTTTATATGGATATTAAAGAGCAGGAAGCAGGCTCCTGCAGGATCGAGTGCTTGATTGCCAGAGAGAATCACAGACGAGGTTTTGCTGGTAAAGGCAGGGAGAGGTGACCAGGCGGCTTTCGTTGAATTGTATGAACGCTACCGGATTCCGATTTTTCGTTTTGCCTACCGGCTTTTGGGCGGTGCTGACTTGGCTGAGGATGTCACGCACGATTGCTTCCTGAACGTGGTGAGAAATGCGGGCAATTTTAATCCCGCACACGGTTCTTTGAGGACTTATCTTTATGCGGCGGCCCGTAATCTTGCGTTCAAACAGTTTCGCCGTTCGGGCCGTGAGGCCGCTCTAGACGATTTGGAGGAAGAGCCGCTGACTCCAGCGAACCAGCATCCGCTCCGGCGGTTGTTGAGGGAGGAGTTGGCAGAGAGGGTACGAGAAGCTGTCTCACAATTGCCTCCATTACAACGAGAGGCATTGGTTCTTTTCGAGTACGAAGACTTGCCGCTCAGTGAGATAGCGAGAGTGGTCGGCACAGATGTTGGGGCCGTTAAATCGCGGCTTCATAGGGCTCGTCAGCGAGTCAAAAGCGCGCTGGCGCCTTATTTGAATAGTGATCCGGAAATTGTTACTTTGGAGAACAGTTTGAAATGAGCAGCATCGAACCCGGAGACGAATTCATTTCGGAAGATGAGCTTAAGAAAGTTCTCGAACGCTGGAATGCTCCAGATCCTTCTAATGCTCTCGATAAGCGCGTCGTAAACAGTTATCATCAGGAGTTTAGAGGGGCCGATGCCTTGGCCGGATCGATCCTGTCTTCTCAAACGAAAAACGAGGTAGTCGCGATGAAGTTTTGTTCCACCTGCAGTGAAGAGTACGCGGACAAATTCAGTTTTTGTCCCGTAGACGGAACGCCCCTGAATGGTCAGGTCCGGAAGGTTGAAGACAGCACCATAACTTCCGTACCGGTTCAGCCGTCTTCAACCGCTTTTTCTTTAGCTACTCCACCGCCGATCAGTGAGCCAGTGATTGCCGCTGCCCCGACCATCGCGGCCCCCGCAGCGAATGTTTCCCATGTTGTTGCTCCTCGCGGTGAGTATCACCTGACGATCATGGAAGATCGCGGTCTAGCTCTCAGACTTGCGGATGAGTTGCGGGCTGTCGCACACGAATATGAGCTGACGTGGCCTGAATTCAAGCGCGACCCATTTGGCTTCACCAAGCGTTCAATCGTCGGTTATGGCCAGATGGCTGGTAAGTTCTTCGCGAATCGAAATATTGTCGTCGCGCTCGGCGCTGCGATTCTGGCAATGTTGTTGCTGGTTGGCGCTATCACCATACTGGATAAGACCAACTCAGCTACTGCTTCACGTGCGGCGTTGATACTTTTTGGGTTGGTAGCATTCGGTATGTTGGCTGCCACGTTTGCTACTTGGTTTGGAAAGGACCAGGGAGCCGCTGTTGCTGGAGCACAACCGTCGGATTCACGTAACGTAGCGGTCGCATTGGGTGTAGCGTTCGTCTTCATCTTCGGCGTGATCGGAAGTTATGTCCTGATGGAGATTCTCGCGCAGAGACATCGCAATCAAGTCGCTCAGAATAGTGAAGACCTCCAGGTAGAACAGATCTTCGATATCCCAAGCGAGCAACCAACTCCTGATCCTGGAACGGCAGGTTTGAACAAGGGAAGTGGCGGAGGCAGCAAGCCAAAGCCAGAGAAAGCCGGCGGCGGTGGCGGTGGTGGTCGTCAAGATCCGAAGCCTGCTTCGTTTGGTAAAACACCACAGGCTTCTTTAGAGGTGCCACAAGTCGTGGCCCCCGATCCGAATCCTCCGAAGATCAAGAACCCCTCATTACCGGTAGCTGCAACCGTAGTAGCTGATCCGCTGTTAGTTCCACCTGATGCGCGTGTACTTCCTTATGGCGACTTCAAGTCGAAGAGCACCGTGCCATCGTCTGGACCAGGAACGGGTAACGGCATCGGTACTGGCACCGGCGGTGGTATTGGACCTGGTGAAGGTGGCGGTATTGGCCCCGGACGTGGTGGCAACATTGGTGGCGGTGATTTTAACGCCGGCGGTGGTGGTCCAGGCGGCGGTGGCGGTGGCGCTGATTACAACAAGATATTCAATGGCAAGGATGTGACTTCGAAAGCTCGCGTGCTTTCGAAACCAGAACCGCAGTACACGGAAGAAGCTCGCAAGAATCAGATCGTTGGAACGGTGGTGCTGAGAGCCGTATTTTCGTCGGGCGGTCAGGTGACACAGATTCGCGCCGTCTCAGGCTTACCTTATGGTCTGACGGAACGGGCAATTGCTGCAGCACGATTGATTAAGTTTGTTCCCGCTACGAAGGATGGCCGACAGGTCTCCATGTGGATGCAGTTGGAATACAACTTCAATCTGTATTAATCGGCATACAAGTCAAAAATTAAAGCGGCTTGGAAGGATTCTTCTGAGCCGCTTTTTTGTTTCTGAAGACCCGACGCTACCGCGTTACGGTACCGACCTAGTTCCACCTGAAACGCGTTAAGGCCAGGACGTGTGAATGCATCCTTAGCTGAGCTTTGCGGCGAATCCTTGAAGACGCTTGATGCCCTCGCGCAGTTGCTCCATTGATGTGGCGTAAGACATTCGTAGATAACCTTCACATCCAAAACTCGCGCCATCAGTCACTACTACTTGTTCTTCTTCTAACAACCTCCGGGCCAAGTCGCCTGAGGTTTTCAGTCCACCTTTGAGCAAACCCTTAACATTGGGAAATGCGTAGAATGCTCCCTCAGGCTGATTGCAACTGACCCCATCAATTTGTGCCAACGCTCCAAGGAACCATTCGCGGCGAGCAGTGTATTCGTTTAGCATCATTGCGACTGACTCCTGTGGTCCAGTCAAAGCCTCGAGCGCCGCCCATTGAGCGATGGAATTCGGATTACTTGTTGAGTGACTCTGAACTTTGAGCATGGCCTTGGTCCACTCGGCCGGAGCGAGTGAATAGCCCATGCGCCAACCCGTCATTGCATACGTCTTTGAGAATGAACCCGCAATGCAAAGACGCGTGCGAAGCTCTTTTGGCAGTGCCGCAGCACTAAAGACCTCCGCCGGTGGATAAACGAACCGCAAGTAACACTCGTCTGAAATAACATAGATTCCCCGGTTATCGAGCAGCTGCATTATTCGTTCAAATTCTACTGGCGGAATAACGCGGCCAGAGGGATTGCTCGGCGAGTTTAAGATAACGAGCTTTGTTCGGGTGGTGAGCGCTTTTTCGATCTGGTCGGCACTAACTAAGAATCCCGTTTCTTCAGTCTCAACGTACCTCGGTGCACCGCCGGCAAAAACTACAATCTCGGGAAAGGTCACCCAGTAAGGCTTTACCATCAGTACTTCATCGCCGGGCTGAATCAGAGTCACTACTGCATTGAAGATTGCCTGCTTCCCACCAGACGTCGACATCACCTGCGAACGTTCATACGGAGCGCCGAAGCGCTGCTGGTAGAAGTCGATGATTGCTTGTTGTAGTTGACGAGTGCCGGCTGTGGGAGTGTATTTCGTATGGCCAGCACGCATAGCTTCAGCAGCGGCGTGCTTGATGTTTTCAGGAGTATCAAAGTCCGGCTCGCCTGCACCAAAGTCAACCACATTTAGTCCCGCCGCACGCATGGCGTCTGCCGCCTGCATTGCTGCAAGCGTTGAAGAAGGTCGCATCTGGTCGACGTTTCGGGAGACAGGAAAAGAGGAAGTTGCAGGTAGTGTACTCATGGTTTTAGAGACATCGAGCGACGCAAGATAACAGCGTCACCCGATGTCACTTCTCTAGCGTTTCTTGGAAGTCTTTTTGGTTGAGCGTTTCTTAGTTGATTTCTTTCCCGCGCGTTTGCCTCCCTTTTTTCCGCCTTTTTTTGCAGGAGACTTGTTGGTTTTCTTGCCGCGTCCTGAGCCACTCTTCTTCCCACCGCCGCTCATTTTGTTAACAGTGGCCCATGCGCGTCGTTCCGCTTCATCGTCCGAGACACCGCGATCTTCATAACCTTCTTCGATGTCCTCGGCTTGTCGTTTCTGCTTGTCGGTGTAAGAGCTTTTATCACCTCGTGGCATAGTAGTCCTCCTTGATTAATAAAATAATCTAACTCCGTAGGGGATGACCGAGTATACCACCAGACTTGCAATTAGGATTTTGCAATCCTCTCTTTCATGCGTGCCTCAACTAAGGGCGGGACCAATCCATCGAGTTCGCCACCTAACTGGAAAACTTCCTTGACGAGTTTCGAGCTCACGTAGGAATAGATCTCAGCAGGCATCATGAAAACGGTTTCAATCGTTGGCTCCAAACGGCGGTTCATGAGTGCCATCTGCAATTCATACTCATAATCCGAGATCGCACGGATGCCTCGCACGATCGCATGCGCTTGCTGCGCCACTGCGTACTGCACTAACAAGCCTTCGAAGTAGTCCACTCGCACCCGACAGTTCCCACGATCTATCTGTTTTAGAACTTCCGTCAGAAGTGATTGACGTTCTTCGACAGTAAAGAACGGCTTTTTCTCAGGATTGACGAGAATGGCGATGATGATCTCGTCGAAGAGTTTGCAGCCTCGCTCGATGATGTCGAGGTGGCCATTGGTCACGGGATCGAAGGAACCAGGGAAAATGGCTCGCCGCATGCGGGGGATGGTAAATCGGAAATCGCAAATCGTAAATGGTGGGGAGGGTCTTGGTCTTGGTCTTTGGTCTTTGGCAGTTGTCCGTAGTCCGTTGTCCGTTGTCTGGGTTGGGAACATTGATGAGTGACGTCTAACTGACAACTAACAACGGACAACTGACATCACAACTGACTACGGACAAAGACCAAAGACCCAAGCCCACGCCCCAAGCCCATTACCCGCTTGACACCTCATTGGGCCGATGTTTCAATAGCCTACGGCACAACGTGGTGAGTTAAGGCGACTTGCGGCCACGAAAAATAATCCGCTAAACAGCTCGGCGAGTCTTTCCCTTGAGACTAATCGAACACGGCTTGGAAAGCCCAGCGTTGTTTAGCGCGGGGCTTTTTTATTGCTAGAACCTCGACGGCCATCTAAGGTCAACGAATGAGTGAGTTTCTAAAAACACTGAACGAACGCATCGTCGTCTTCGATGGAGCTATGGGCACCAATCTGCAGGTCCAGAACTTGAGTCTGGACGACTTTGGCGGATTGCGGTTTGAGGGGTGCAACGAAAACCTGCTCGTGACCAGACCTGATGCTGTCGAAAAGGTTCACGCCGGGTTCCTGGAAGTTGGCTGCGACGTAATCGAGACGAACTCATTCAATGGAACGCCAGTCGACTTTGCTGAGTACGGGATTGCAGACAAGGCTTACGACATGAACGTGCTGGCTGCGCGTCTGGCGAAACGTGTGGCAGCGGATTTCGCGAGCAAATCCAAACCACGTTGGGTCGCAGGTTCGATGGGGCCAGGCCGAAAGCTACCTACATTGGGCCACATCTCTTACGTCCAATTAAAAAACGCATATCGCGAACAGGTGCGAGGCTTGATTGACGGCGGCGTGGATCTCCTAATCGTTGAGACCTGCCAGGATCTTCTGCAAACGAAAGCCGCGCTTGCGGCTATCTTTGAACACTTCGAAGAAACCCATACCCGGGTGCCGGTGATTGCACAAGTAACCATCGAAACGTTCGGCACCATGCTCAACGGCACTGAGATCGGTGCAGCGTTGACTTCACTCGCGCCATTTCCCATCGACGTGATCGGCATGAACTGTGGCACAGGCCCGCGACACATGACCGAGAGCATTCGGTATCTGTGCGAGAACGCTCCGTTGCCCGTATCAGTCTTACCGAACGCCGGACTGCCTTCTGTTGTTGAAGGCAAGATGCACTACGACGAAACACCAGAAACTTTCACAACTCAACTCGTTCACTTCGCCAAGGACTTTGGCGTCAACATTGTGGGCGGTTGCTGTGGTACTACACCAGCTCACCTCAAACTTGTCGTCGAAGCGATGAAAGGAATCGCGCCTAAACAGCGCAATCCGAAGCTTGTCCCTGCTGCGTCTTCGATCTACTTCCAACAGCCGTATGTCCAAGACACTTCATTTCTGATCGTAGGCGAGCGCGTGAATGCTAGTGGTTCCAAGAAGATGAGGGAACTACTGAACGCGGAAGATTGGGATGGCCTAATCTCGCTTGCCAAAGAGCAGGAGCGAGAAGGTGCTCACGTACTCGATGTAAATGTCGACTTTGTCGGACGCGACGGCGAAAGCGACATGCATCAGTTGGCTTCGCGTCTGGTCACCAACATCAAGCTGCCGCTGATGTTCGATTCGACTGAGTGGCAGAAGATGGAAGCGGGGCTACAGCATGCTGGTGGCAAGAGTATTCTCAACTCAACGAACTACGAAGATGGAGTGCCGCGATTCATCAAGGTCATTGATCTTGCGCGTCGTTACGGCGCGAGCGTTGTGATCGGGACCATTGACGAAGATGGCATGGCGCGCACCGCCGAGGGCAAGTTTAAGATCGCCAAGCGTGCTTACCAGCAGGCTACCAAAGAACTGAACATTCCGGCTTCCGACATATTCTTTGATCCACTGGCGCTTCCGATCTCTACTGGCATCGAGGAAGACCGGCGAAACGCTCTCGAGACAATTGCGGCCATTCGTCAGATCAAGAGCGAACTGCCGGGAGCATTTACGATTCTCGGCGTCTCAAATATCTCGTTCGGACTTAGCCCAGCTTCGCGCGTTGTCCTGAATTCAGTGTTTCTGCACGAAGCGGTTGAAGCCGGATTGGATGCAGCAATCGTCAATGCGAGCAAAATTGAACCTCTGAATCGCATTGGTGAGCAGGAGCTCAAGGTTGCAAGAGAGCTCATCTATGACAAGCGCAAGTTTGAAGGCGATGTCTGCGTATACGATCCGCTGACAGAATTCACAAAACTATTCGAAGGCGTAAAGTCGACTACAGCGAAAAAGACCTCGAAGGGCGAGACTGTTGAAGAGCGACTTAAGAATCACATAATCGATGGCGAGAAGATTGGCCTCGAAGACGAGCTGCGCGCAGCGCTCGAAAAGTACTCAGCTCTCGATATCATCAACAACATCCTGCTCGATGGAATGAAAGTAGTTGGAGATCTGTTTGGTAGTGGACAGATGCAACTGCCCTTTGTATTGCAGTCAGCTGAAGCGATGAAAGCAGCAGTGCGGTTTCTGGAGCCGTTCATGGAGAAGAAAGGCGGAGCCACAGCGAAGGGAACTATGGTGTTGGCTACCGTGAAGGGCGATGTGCACGACATTGGCAAGAACCTCGTCGACATCATCCTGACGAACAACGGCTACAAGGTCGTCAACCTTGGCATCAAGCAGACTATCGACAACATCCTTCAGGCTTATGAAGAACATGATGCCGACGCAATTGGCATGAGTGGTCTGTTGGTTAAGTCGACGCTAATCATGAAAGAGAACCTCGAGTTAATGAACGAGCGCCGCATCACTGTTCCTGTGATTCTTGGCGGCGCAGCATTGACTCGACGTTACGTTGATGAAGACCTCAAGTCGCTATACAAGGGCCGGCTCTTCTACGCGCGAGACGCATTCGCGGGCTTGCATACGATGGATAAATTGGTCGGAGGGAACGGTCATACGGCTACTGATGTTGCAGAGCTCGAGATCCCGAGGTTGGAGATCGCCGATGATACAGAAGATCTAATCGGCGAGGAAGCGAAGCTCGGAATCAAGAAGCCAGCCAGGCCGCGCGGGGTCATCTCACCAGGCAACACTACACACACAATGCGCTCTAAGGTAAGTCCCGATGTGCCGATTCCGACGGCGCCGTTTTGGGGATCACAAGTTGTCGAGGACATATCACTTGATGATGTGTTTGCCTTCGTGAACGAGACAGCGCTCTTCAAAGGGCAGTGGCAGTTCAAGCAAGGCAGGACGCCACCGGATGAGTATCAGGCTTTCGTGCGTGACAAGGTGCGTCCGATTTACGACGAGTTAAAGACACGCAGCAAGAACGAGCAGTTGTTGGTGCCCAAGGTGGTCTACGGTTATTACCCGTGTCAGTCGTCGAAAAACGATCTAATCATTTATGAAGACGATCAGAAGACTGAACGGATGAGGTTTACTTTTCCGCGTCAGCCCTCGGGGAAAAATCTCTGTCTGGCTGATTTCTTCGCGCCACAAGACTCGGGTCGCATTGATGTAGTCGGATTTCATCTTGTGACGATGGGCCGTCGAGCGAGTCAGTACTCACAGGAGTTGTTCAAGTCAGACAACTATTCCGACTATCTGTACTTTCATGGTTTAAGTGTCGAAACCGCCGAAGCGTTGGCAGAGTTCTGGCACAAGCGGGTTCGTGAGGAGTTGGGGATAGCAGGAGACGATGCTTCGGAGCTCGCGAAGCTCTTTCATCAGTCTTATCAAGGCTCTCGATTCAGTTTTGGCTATCCGGCGTGTCCCAATCTGGAAGACCAAGCCAAACTCTTCCAATTGCTCGAACCATCTCGTATCGATGTTGAGTTGACTGAGGAGTTTCAACTGGACCCAGAACAGTCGACTTCAGCGATCATTGTTCACCATCCCGAAGCCAAGTACTTCTCTATCGAATAATTGGAAGTCCGAAGTCTGATGTCGAACGTTCAAAGTCCTGAGCCGAAAGTTAGTTCCGGGGCCTTTGAGGATCGTGACAAGGGCAGCGCCTCGCTTTGGGCTTTCGATAGCGAGCAAGCAACACCAACCACTGAAGAGTTCGCCGTCCTCACAGGCTTTGAGCGTCAGGCCTTTCGTCTCGTGCGGCGGATGAACCAGGGTCGCTGGAAAAGATTCTGGACCTCGTGTCAGCGAGTACTCGGGGCGGGATGGATTCATCTCTCGACCTACAACATCATAAATGTTTACGGATTGGAAAATCTAAACGCAGTCGATAAGCTAAGACCTATTCTTCTGGTTGCTAACCATCGCTCGTTTTTTGATATGTACACAGTCTCGACAGTGCTGTTCCGTCATACGAGTTGGCGCAAACAACTCTTCTTTCCAGTGCGTGGCCGGTTTTTCTATCAGTCGCTATTAGGATTGTTTGTGAACCTGGTGATGGGATGGTGGTCGATGTTTCCGCCGTTCTTTGCTTCCGGCGACAAACCGATTCCTGAGAAACGGGAGTTCGATAAGTTTTCGTTCCGGCTCTTAACAGATATCTGCAAACATGGGCCAGGAAATGTAATCGGTTTTCATCCGGAAGGCACTCGCAATAAAAGCGCGGATACCTATTCATACCTGCGTGCCCAACCCGGTGTAGGAAAGCTAATCAAAGACGCAACGCCACAAGTGGTGCCTGTCTTTATAGCAGGACTCGGAAACAATCTGCCAAAGCAGGTGCTGGGGAACTGGACCGGCGGCGAAAAGATTCGCATCTGGTTTGGCGAGCAGATCGACTTTACAGAGTTCGCGGAGAAGCGGGACCATATGAGAACTTACAAAGAGATTGCGGATTTTGTTATGAGCAAGATTGCTGAGCTCGGCGAGAAGGATCGAGAAAGAATGACATCCACAGATTACACAGATTACACAGATACAAAATAAAAAGTTGGGTGCGGCTTTATTGTTTTTCCTTCTGTGTAATCTGTGGATGGAACCGTGGATGAAACCGCTTTATGCTTCCTGTAGTAATCATCAATCCTGAATCTGCCGGCGGCGCTACGCGTGAGTTCTGGCCGAAGATAGCCAGCGACCTCAGTTCACAATTCGGCGCCTTCAAACCCATCTTCACTGAACACGCAGGCCACGCCAAAGATCTTGCTGCAGACGCGGCACGCAACAACGCAAAGCTCATCATTGCCTGTGGTGGCGATGGCACCATATCGGAGGTCGCAAACGGAATCATGAACTCCGGAAAGAGTGCTGAGTTGGGCATTCTACCGAGCGGAACCGGAGGCGACTTGATCAAGACACTCGGTATCTCTGCACGGCCACGTCAGGCGGCGCGAACTTTGCGCGAGGGGAGGACTCGCGTTATCGACATTGGTCGCGTCAGCTTCATCAATGATCACGACGCACAAGAAGTGCGCTATTTCGTAGGCGTCGCGTCATTTGGAATGAGCGCTGAGGTTATTGAACGCGTGAAGGCGGAAGGAAATGATTGGTTGCCGGTGAAGGTACCTCGTTGGCTCAGTGGTCGAGTTGCTTTTGGCACATCAATGCTCAAGACGGCATTCCAGTCGACCGCCACACGAGCGATTGTCCAACTTGATGCGGGTCATGAAACACATTTGAGTGTGACGAACCTTTGCGTAGCTAATGCTCGTTACTTCGGGGGCGGTATGAAGATCGCTCCTGACGCAAAGCTGACGGATGGACAATTTGATGTGATCACGATCGGGGACGTGGGACCATTCAAGATTCTCAGAAACTCTCCACGCCTTTATCTCGGCGCCCATCTCTCGATGGATGAGGTTACTCATTGCCTGGCGAAGAAAGTGAGTATTCGTCCAGCCGAGAAGAATTCCGAAGTAGCGTTGGAAGTTGATGGGGAACTCTGCGGCCGCCTTCCTGCCACTTTTCAAATACTCCCCCAAGCTTTACGTGTCCGCTGCCCCCGATAATTTTTGGAGTGCGGGGACTTGTCACCGCTTTGAATGGTTCCGCGGCTCTTCTCTTTCGACGAAGCGTTGGAGATGGGGAGCCATTCAAAGCGTGACAAGTCCCCGCAC
>JBKPAL010000144.1:0-19164 GCA_046726395.1 Acidobacteriota bacterium | reverse complement strand
CTCGGCAGGTTCAACTTCCGCTATGGGTTCACCAAGTACCACACGCACGCTGTGCATCTGCTCATCATCTGCTAGTGGGATTTCAAGACCGGCTTGAGATTTCCCATCTAATTCAACTCGAACAACTCCACAGCTCACGCCAAGTGGGTTTTCCACCTTGATACGATAGATGGTGCTTCCACGCCGATAGGTGATCTCAAATTCGCGCCACCAACGAGGAACGCACGGATTAATTCGCAGACGTTCGCCTCGCAGCTTGAAACCTAGAATCGACTCCAGCCCTGCCCGGTACATCCAGCCCGCAGAACCGGTGTACCAGGTCCAACCTCCCCTTCCGGTATGCGGCGGAACAGCGTAGACGTCACCTACCGCCACATATGGTTCTACCTTGTACTTGTGCAATCCAGCGCGAGTGGAGGAATGGTTCACCGGGTTCAGAAGGGAGAATAATTCGCCGGCTCGCTCGCCATCACCAAGTATGGCAAACGCGATCAATGTCCAAAGCGCCGCGTGGGTGTACTGTCCACCATTCTCACGAACGCCCGGCACATATCCTTTGATGTAGCCTGGATCTAGATGAGACTTATCAAAAGGCGGCGTGAATAGAATCACCAGACCATCGCCCCGCCGGATTAAGTATTCCTCAACTGACGCCATTGCTCGCGCGGAGCGATAACTTTCAGCGGCGCCGGAAATCACCGACCACGACTGTACGATCGAGTCGATGCGGCATTCATCGTTCTGGACGGAACCGAGCGGCGTGCCATCATCAAAATAAGCCCTACGATACCAGTCGCCATCCCAACCACTCTCAGCCAGTGCTTGTTTGAGGTTTTCCTGATGATTTCGATATCGTTCGAAGCGAAGCTGTTCTCCTCTCGCCTCACACAGCGGAGTAAAGTTAACCAGTGTGGTGTAGAAAAACCATCCTAACCAAACGCTTTCGCCCTTTCCGAGATGGCCCACACGATTCATGCCATCATTCCAGTCACCAGATCCCATTAGGGGAAGTCCGTGACTGCTAACTGTCATGCTTCGATCGATGGCACGGGCGCAATGTTCAAACACTGTGGCTGACTCATCTGAAACAGAAGGTTGCATATAAACCTCCTGCTCATCGGGTTTCAGCAATGGCTGTTCTAAAAACGGCTGCACTTCGTTCAGCACGGAGTGATCGCCAGTGACGCTGATATAAAAGGCGGTGACAAACGGTAACCAAAGCAGGTCATCAGAGATACGAGTTCGCACGCCGCGTCCTGAAGGCGGGTGCCACCAATGCTGGACGTCCCCTTCTTTGAATTGACGACTACTCGCGCGAATAATCTGTCCCCGTGCGATAGTCGGGCTGCTATAAACCAGGGCCATCACGTCCTGCAACTGGTCGCGGAAACCGAACGCGCCGCCGGACTGATAAAAAGCGGAACGTGCCCAGATTCGACAAGACAGCGTCTGGTAAAGCAACCAGCGATTGAGCATCGTGTCCAGTGCTTGATCGGGCGTCTTAACTTCTATCGTTCGAAGAAGATTGTCCCAATGACCAATGACCTTCTCAAACGCGGTGTTTACGCTACCAGGATTGCTGAAGGTTGAAATCAGGGACTGCGCTTCTTCTTTTGTATCCGCTTCGCCAAGAAGAAAAATCACTTCACGCGCCTCTTGCGGCGCCAACTCAATCGTTATTTGTAGAGCGGCGCAAGGATCGAGACCGGCGCCGTCTCGGCCAGCGAGGAAAGCTCGTCCCAAAGCCGCCGGACGATCAAGAGCACCGTTGCGGCCGATAAACTCTTTCCGATCACACGTGGCGCTGAAAAGTTGCTCATTGGTGGCAACGAACGTAACTCGTCCCGCAAATTCGTTGTTGAATGGGTTTTTCGCGAAGATGGTCTTTCGCTGTTTGTCGATTTCCGTGATGATGTAATGCGCCGACGTTGTGCGCAGGACTCCCAGCACTAGTTCGTTGTAAAAGGTTATCGTTAACCTTCGCTTTCGCCCGGTTGCATTCCTCAAGCGCAGCAATGAGATCTTTACCGGCGCATCGAGCGGAGCGAATAAGAGTAGCTCCTGTGAGACGCCATGACTAATGTGTTCAAAAACTGAGTAACCCTGGCCGTGCCTGATCATGTACGGTTGTGTTTCTCGAATGGGTAACGGAGTGGCAGACCATACGGTGCCGGTATCGTCGTCGCGCAGGTAAACGATCTCTCCGGGCGGGTCGCTAACAGCATCATTGGACCAGGGCGTGAGGCGATTTTCGCGGCTGTTGACCGACCAGGTGTAACCGCCACCCGTCTCCGTCACCTGAAAACCAAACTCCGCTTCGTTAGCGATAATGTTCGCCCATGGCGCGGGCGTCCATTGTTGCGCACCGAGCAAAGTTACATACTCACGACCTCCTTCATGAAACCCACCCAGCCCGTTGAAAAAACTCAGTTCCGGAGGTGCAACCCTCGGCTCGGGATAAGTTTGCGAGGGCATCCGTCGAACGAACGAAGGCGGAAGAGGCTCTTCTATTTGAGGTCGCTCGATCTGGTCCTCCAGTGGACCGCGATCGCAAACAATTACAGCACGAGCAACAGTGTGAAGCAGTATTCGATCTGCTTCCGGCATATGATCGGCACGTCGCAAATACACGCCACCGGGATGGTCCTGTAGGCTCTGCAACCCACTCGTCCTCACTAGCGACTCCAGCTCTCTTTGTAGCGATTCAAAATACGTGGTTGGGTTGTCATTGAGAATGACGAGGTCCATTTTCAATCCCTTGTAATGTAGATACTCATGACCTCGCACTAGCTTGCGAACTGTCGGTAGGTCAACTTCTTTCTCGATTCTCACTACTAAGATCGGTAGATCTCCGCTTATGCCGTACGCCCACAGACTCGACTGCGCCTTCGTGTTCAGCTCCAGGACGTGAGGACGAGGACGTAATGACGGGTCTGAATAAAGGATGCGAGCCGCCAAGCGTTGGAACAAGTGTGCCTCTTCCGCGTTGATGTTGAGATGGCTCATCTCAACCTGGGCCTTCGTCCAAGCCAGCCGCAGCTCACGTTCAAATGTATTCGGGTCGTGATACTTGTCGGCAAGCATTGTTGCTTGTTCACGCGATTCCGCAACAATGGTGCTGAATGAGCAGTGCACAGTCTCCCCAGGACGAATACGCACTCGGCGTCGCAAACTGAAAATCGGATCAAGCACCGCTCCAGTCGTGTTCGAGAGCGGGCGGTCTTCCATGACGGCTATCGGATCGGCTGTTGAGTGTCCACGTCCAAGAAAGCGACCGCGATCCGTTTCATATTGAACGGTACCAACGGCATCCCCTTCGACAACTACCACATGAATTCCCCAGATTTGGGGATCGGTACTGGACCGTTGCCGGCGATGGGCCAGGATCGAGTTCTCGCCGGCGAAGAATTCGGTTTGAATAAATAGATTACTGAAGGCCGGGTGAGCAGCGTCTGCCTGCGGCGTTGCCAGAACAACTTCCGCATAGCTGGTCAACTCTATTTCGCGTGTGCGCTGGGAATTGTTAGTCAAGGAAACGCGGCGGACTTCAGCATTATCTTCAGCCGATACGACAATCTCGGTATGCGTTGTGACGCCGTCGTCACTGCGCCAGAAATCCGCCTTGTCTTCAGAAAATGCCACTTCATATGACTGAGGCCGTCTGCCCACTGGTTGGCGTGTCGCCGACCAAACAACACCGCTCCGCACGTCGCGAAGATAAATAAAGATCCCCCAGTTATCACGGGTGACGTCCTCTCGCCAACGCGTCACAGCATTCGCTCCGCTGTTTGAATATCCGGCTCCCGCGGTCGTGACCATTACATTGTAGGTTCCATTTGAGAGCAGTTGCGTGCGCGGCGTGTCGAGGTCTGCACTCTTGTAGATCCGAGTAATCATTCCCGCTTCTGTTTGCACCACACGACCGGTCAATACCTCCTCCGCGCGTGGATGGACGGCCAGCACGCCTATGGGAACGCGTTCCTGCAATACCAACTCCGTTGCCTGGACAGTCAAATCTGCGTGAAATCGCTTCTCAAAGCGATCGTGCTGCAGGACGTTGCTTAGTGCGATTAAACTCATACCCTGGTGATGGGCCATGAACGCGCGAACCAGAACACTCTTTTGCCCCTGAGGCAGGCGCTCAGGCGTGTAATCTATGGATTCGTAAAATCCGTACTTGGCTAATGCTCCCTCTCTCTGCAAACGTCTCAGATTGTTAACGGCCGATTGCGGATCTACTTCAGCGGCGAGCATGGTGGCGTAGGGGGCTACAACGAGGTCTTCGATAAGGCCCCGTTTCAGACCAAGACCTGGCACACCGAACGGTCCATATTGGTAATTTAGTTGAAGATCGCGAGCGTTGTATGCCGCTTCAGATATACCCCACGGAACATTCCGCTCCTGACCATATTCGATTTGTCTTCTGACCACGGAGTGATAGGTTTCATCCAACAAACTGGCTGGATAATCACGCATTATCAGGAGCGGCATCAGGTATTCGAACATGGTCCCGGTCCACGATATGAGGACGCGGCCGCCATCAACTGAAGTGAGTTGACGGCCCATTCGAAACCAGTGTTCCTGCGACACATCGCCTTTCGCAATTGCCACGAAGCTGGCGACACGAGCTTCCGACGCAAGCAGATCGTAGTAAGAATTATCCGGACGTTGAATACTGACGTTGTAGCCGATGGTGAATAGCTTTCGCTCACGATCGAAGAGAAAATTGAAATCCATCTCCTCCTTGATCTGTTCCGCCAATTGCGAGAGACGGCTGAACCGCGACAAGAGATCCGCGCTGGCCGTCGCTCCCCGCTCCAGCGCATTTGTCAATTCGTTTAGACGGTGATCAGAATGATCGGCCGACTCCGTTCGTAAAGCTGCCACGCGGACCAATGCGCTGTCGCATAGTTCCGGCAAATCGCCAAGATTGGGCACTCGTTGCAGAACCTTGAGAATTGGCTGCCAGAGACTGTTCGCCTCCGCGTCGTTTGAGGCACTGCGTTTCTCAAGTTCGGCCAGTAAGCCAGCCCACGGCACCAAAGTATCTGCGTCACGACTAAACGATTTGACCTGGCGGTTGAGTGCATTCAGCCACCAACGGATTTCTTTAAAGCCTGCTTCGCCGTGCTCATGCGACAGTGCATTGACGATGTCTTCTATTTCAGAAATGCGGCGAGCTAAAGATTTCAAGAGCACGCGCCAGGTTCCCACCGTATGTTTGGAATTGATGGAGACAAGTTGCTGGCAAGCTGTGATCTCATTCCGCAGTTGACTGATCGTCACTACCTCAGTTCGTTGGCGGATACTTCCCAACTTTTTTTCTTCGTCTGAAAGAGCGTCAATCGTGTCTATGAAGCCCTGAATCACTCGCTCGTCAAACAACGGAGTATCAGGGAAGTCGATGCACGCCTGTCGCAGAGCCATTAGGTGACCCGCTAGATTGCCGCTGTCGACAGTAGAAATGTATTGGGGGTAGAGGGGCTTGAGAGTTGTCGTGTCGTACCAATTGAAGAAATGACCGTGGAATTTGTCTAATCTCGCCAGGGTTACAAAAGTCAGTTCCTGTCGTTCAATAAACTCGAGAGTGCCGTGGTAGCCGAGGTCATGCGCACTAAGCGTGGCCAGCGTCAGTAATCCAATGTTAGTTGGGGATGTGCGATGTGCGATCACGGGTACCGGATCCTCCTGAAAGTTGTCCGGAGGAAGCCAGTGATCTTCAGGCCCAACGAAAGTTTCAAAGAACCGCCACGTGCGTCTCGCAATCATGCGCACGAATCGAACATCAACAGGGCTAATGAGCTTAGGTTCGGTCGGAAGGTAAGCGCTGATCCAGTAAGCGACGGCGGGAGAGAGACTCCAAACTACAACTAAAACAATCATCACTCGCCACGCCGAAGGTTTTAGGATCAAGGTGAGAACCACCGTGATGATTGCCATCACCTCAACCGGCATCATGAACCAGAGGAACGCGGCAAAATCGCGTCTTGCTGATCGTTCCGCGTCGGCAGCAGTAACCCACTCCAGCAACTTCTTTCGCGATATCACTTTGCGGTAGGCGGTACGACTAATCGCATCAGTCGCCAACCACGCCTGATGAGGGAGGAATACGAGTAATAATGCGAACTGAGCACAGCTGGTCCTGAACTCTCTCCAAAAGCTCCAAAAATGACTGAGCCATGGAACACCTCGCCGAGGGATCAATAGATTAGCTGTGACATGCAGATAAACAGGGATTGCGATCGCTGCAAGTCCAAATAAAGTCCACAGAAGGGGTGGGCCAGGGAAAATAGTCCAGCTTGCAAGCAACCATAGAAAGACTGAGGGTGGCACGAGGCTGCGACGCAGGTTATCGAGAATTTTCCAACGAGAAATCAGCGGCAGCCGGTTGCGAGTCTTGTGACGCTGAGCATCGGGAACAGTCTGAAATACCCAGTGCAAGATCTGCCAGTCTCCACGGATCCACCGATGTTGTCTCTTGGCGTAAGTGTCGTAAGCGACGGGATACTCGTCCAGCAGTTCAATGTCAGTAACTAGTGCCGCCCGTACAAAGAGTGACTCGAAAAGGTCGTGACTGAGGAGTGCGTTCTCGGGAACGCGGCCGGCGAGACAAGCGTCAAAAGCCTTTACGTCGTACAAACCTTTACCAGTAAAGCTGCCTTCACCGAACAGGTCCTGATAAACATCGGACACTGCAGTCGTATACGGATCAACTCCAGTATTGCCCGAAAAGATCCGAGCAAACCTTGTTCGCGACCCACTTTCGAGAGAAATGCTGACGCGCGGTTGCAGAATTCCATAACCCTTTACCACCCGGTTCAGCGTTTGATCGATTACGGGCCGATTAAGGGGATGCAGCGCTGCGCCTACAAGTTTGCGTGCTGCGTCACGAGGTAGCTGTGTGTCAGTATCAAGGGTTATTACGTAACGAATGTTTCGCAGCAATGAGTCATCTGCAGTCCGAACAATAAATGAGGTGTTTCCTTGACCGACGACCAACCGGTTAAACTCTTCCAACTTTCCGCGCTTTCGTTCCCAGCCCATCCATCTCTCTTCGCTCGGATTCCATTCGCGCAGTCGGTGAAAGATATGAAAATGCGGTGGATCATCATCATCATCATTGTATCGGCGATTTAATCGCTCGATACCCGCCCGAGCGGCCGACAGTATTGATTCGTCATCGGAAAGAGTTTCCGTATCAGCGTCCGCGAAGTCGCTGAGCAACGCAAAGAAAATATGCTTATCCCGATTGGCGAGATATTGGACCTCAAGTTTTTCCAGGAGCTCAAGGACCTGTGACTCGCTCGAAAAGATCGTCGGCACTACGACCATTGTTTGGGCGTTCACGGGAATGCCCGCGGTTGTTTGCATGCGCGGCAAAAGTCGCGGGGGAAAGACATGTGTAACGTCCCAGTTCAACGCGCTGACAGCCAGCTCGCTGGCTGGAATCAAAGCGAGAATTGACGCCGCGATCAGTGTAGCCCAGCTCGCGCCTGCTGCGTACAGAAGCTTGAGCACGAAGACAACCAGCAGCGCAATGAGCACGGCCAGCCCACCTAGATAAACCGCGGTTGCATGACGAAGAACGAACCGGCGTAGCTTTTCCCCTAACGGAGGGCGATATTCGAATACCGCTTCCAACCGTTGCAACCCGTCGTCAACCAAATAGAAACCGACATGAGCTGCGCGTGTTTCTTCTTCATTGTTCTTCGGATTTTCCGCTGCCTCCGTAGCTAGATCGACTACAATTTGCGCAATATCAAGCTCATTAGCACGCGTGCGTTTGCTTATCTTCTCTATTACGTGACGGTAACGATCGCGAGACTCGAATTCCATGTTGGAATACACGTCAGCTGGATCTTGTCCTAACAGGGGATCAATAAGGCTGACGCTCTCGAAGAAATCTCGCCAGTCGAGCGTCGATAAGAGCCGCATGCTGGTGATGATGTTGCCGACGGTGACTTGCGTTGCGGCCTGGCGCTGATGTTCGGCGTGGATGATTTGTTCAATCGTTGTCCCCCGGCGGCTGACTTGTTTTTCCAGCCAGTCGAGTACGGGCATTACAGAAGGATCCTGTTCGCGCAGTCGCTGAGTAAGTTGAACGACATAGGCGGCGGTAATCTGCTCGCGTTTTCCGAGCCGTTCCGAGATGACGGCCGGGAGCGCCGACGGTTGACGTGACGAGAGTTCCAGGATCTTGTCCGCGAGCCTATCAGCCTGATCGCGCTCATCGCGCGCACGAAAGATCACATCGGTAAGCCGGCGAAGATTTTCCACGAGGGCCAGGCGCAAAGTGATTGCGACCGCCCATAGCTCGCCGATCGTGAGCGGAGCGACTGTTTGATACCCAATGATGAACCGGCGCAAAGTTTCGGTGTCAAGACGGCAATCCGTGTGGGAGATAATGGCAAGAGCAATCGCATAAATCCGCGGGTAGCCTTTTAGTGGACCTCCAGCCAGCTTTGGTAATTCGTGGTAATAACTCTTCGGCAGGTCCTCCCGAATCTCACGCAGTTGTTCCTCAACGATATGAAAGTTATCGATCAACCACTCTGCGGCTGGGGAGATTGGTCGACCCTCTTTAATTGCCTCAACCAGCAGCCTGTATGCAGCGACCAATTTGCGGCCATTATCTTCCAGACGTGGCAGGAGCTGAGCTTTTCCCTTTTTGATTACGGTCTTGTGCTCTGCCGCGAGCGTAGTTGCGTATTGCTCAAGGCGCTCCACGCTGAAGATTTCGGCGCGGATAGGCTGCTCATCAGTGTATTCGGAGGCCTCTCGGGAGGTCGTCGTTGGCAATGCGAAAATTTCGCTCATAACGGCTATCGCATTTTTCCGCTTCTCTGCATCCACGTCGCCTAACGAAAAAGGGGAGCTTGAGGTGACAGAAGCGGGTTGTGTGGGTTCAGAATAGCATGATTCCACGCCTCTTTTAGTTGGTGAACTGAGCTTCAGGACAAAGAGGAAAAATGAGGACGAAGGCCACATCACGACCTGATGGCGACACACCTTTGCCCTAAGCCGTGTCTCTCTAATCAGGATTCAACTGGCTTCAGAAAGTCACAATCCGACCAACGGGAGTTGGTGGGTTGTTCAGCTTCAACTTTCCTTCAGTTATTTCAGCGGAACAAGGCAGGAGCGATAGCAACCCGGTCTCAACGCTTAACATCCTTGACTCCCCAGAGACTTTTCGTGGTGTTTCGTGTGATTTCGTGGATCGAAAGTCGCCACGGAGGAAAAAACGGATCCACGAAATGACGCGAAACAACACGAAAAGTCTCTGGTGACTCAAGTATTTTTGAGTAGCACCGCACCATGTTTGCTAGTGCCAGTTACCAATCAGAATAAAAGGCGCCCAGTAGTAGGGATGGCTAAACGGTGCATGTGGATCCGCTTTGTAAACCGGAAGCTCTGATTTAGCACTGTCAATCGATTCAGAACTACGGCGGGCAGCCGAGCCAGTAGCTTGTGTTTCGGCACCATGCAAGAGTGAGATTTGCGCTTCACGCAGCGCCTCGGCTTTGCTGACATTCGGAGTCGTGGCGTAGATGCGATAGAAGCGGGTCATTAACTCCCGTGTGCTCTCATCCGCCACTGGCCACAGCGTAGCGAGCACAGCCTTTGCACCACGTTCCTGCGCCACGGCGCCGAATCCTTCCACTTCCTTCCCGTCCGCACCCGTCATACTCACTCCGGTGTTGCATGCAGACAGCGTGATCAATTCGACTCCCTGAAAATCGAATTCATCTGAGGTCCGAACTTTCTCGAGCGTAAGCGAGTTTCCATCGCCTAATAACAAGAAAGATTTGTCAGCATCGCCCGGTCGGAAATTGAAGTGACTGGCGATGTGGACCAGCGAGTAGTTGCGGCCCAAGGCGGCTGCAAAGGAGCTCGCAGTGAAGTCCTTATTAAGCATCGTTCTTCCGGGTAACACGCCAACTTCAGTGCCTGGAGTCCCATTTCCCTTTTCAACATTCTCCTCACGAATAATTGCGTGTAGCTCTGCCGGCACTTGGCTTAAGGCCTTGAATCCAACTCGCTCGCTAGAACCCTCGATCGAGACTTCCTTAGCTTCGGAGACTCCGAGACCCAGTCCATGCCAATTGTGATTGACCGTTGCTTGGTTCTTTAACAACGGATCTGGGCGACCGTCCGAATGAACGGTACTGATTGACGTCTGAAGGTCGGGGATTAGAACACATGTTAGTCAGTTAGGCAATAATTTGATCAGCTGCAAAAAACGCGCGAACTTTCGCGGATTTGGAGTCATTGGAGTCCCGCATTGGGAGCGCATGTGCCCTAAGTCATTTCGCCCCAGCGCTGGCGACTAGTTCCAACAAATCGTTCAACTGTAGTGTGGTTTTTGGGCAAAACATCTCCAGGCAAAGTGAAGTCGGTACCCTAACGCGGTAGCGTCGGGTGCAACGTCCACGAGAGGCTTCGTAGGTTGGACCGACGCTACCGCGTTACGGTACTGACCTCACTTACGATTCAGATCCGTGTAATCCGCGTTCATCCGCGGCTAATCTTGTCTACTTGAAATCGACTGCTAAACCGAGGTGAAAGCCAGCGAGCGGGCTCGCTGGAAAACGTCCGCCGAGTACGGCGAACGTGAAAGCCAGATTTTCTCGCACCGCATAACTGCCTCCGACCTGAGATTCCAATTGACCGCGGCTTAGGTTGAAGCTATTCGTGACACCACCAAATACCTCGAGTCCGAGCCTCAGTTTCGGCGTGAAGTCTCGCACTAACGATGCATTCCCGGTAAAGACTTGCCCTCTCACTGAATGGATCCCAATTAGTCCAGTTGAGCTGTTGCCCGTAAAAAGAATCCCGCCATTCAAACGTGCCTTAGTCCGTTTGGTTAGCGACTTCTGAAGTACACCGTACAGAAAATAATCTGTCAGCCCTGATCCGATTTGTTTCTTAACGCTTCCTGTTGGAAGTTCAACGTAAAAGGCGACAGAGGTTGCGGGTGCCCACGAACCTTGCTTTTCATCCAGTAACCTAAGCTTCGCGCCGATCTGCGTATCGCCGATGCCTACTGGATCTCGCGGCAAAGAATCCTGCGAGCTGAGGATCTTGATTACAGGAAAATTGATCCCAAGCTCAATCCGATCAGTGAGGCCGTAGTTCACAGTGAAGTTGGAAAGGTTCTGCCTTAACGCGGGACGGGATGATCGCTGCAACCAATCGTGTTCGTTGAAGAATTCAAAATGGAACTTCCCTTTTTCGGTGGTATCGGCATCGTCGGTGTAGAAAGGAATCTGTGCGTTGGCTCGCGAAGTAAACAGCAAGGCAAACGTGATGAGTAATAAGATGTATGTAAGGCGGGGAGAGGGCATGCGGAGTTCAGTTCTTCAATCCAACAGTCAGAGTTGTGATCGAGTCTTCACATTCGGGAGAGTCGCGCAAATGTATTCGCGAACTTGCATTGGCCTTATAGCACAGCTTCCAGGGATTCGGCCTGATTGGCAGAACTCTATCGCGTGAGGGAACACACAAAAGAAAAGCGGCGACAAGTCGCCGCACTCCAAAGGCTCTGGCGTCACTCCTTCTTCTAAGTCTCCTCCTTTATGTCATCTGAATCATTCTTCTCTGCGGAACTGCAATGCTCGATACCAAGGGTCCATGACGGAGGATCGCTCGCGGGGAACGTCTCCTCTATAGTTTCATCGATCTCCTCATCCGATATTTCACTGCAATTCCCTTCTTTGTTCTCTTTCGACATAACGTTTACTCCGCTGCAGCACTAAATCTCACATAGGGCCTTGTCAATGCACCCGCCTCACTATGAACCCCAAAAGCAGTTACCGTTCGATGACTTAGCCACCCTTCAACCGATTCAGTGTTTGCAGTGCTAGGTTGAAGCCGTCCGGTGGGACATGCACTGGTCCCTGGAAAGGACGATCCAAGTCAGCGATCGCAATCAACACCAGGGATATTAGGAGCGCTAGGGCGACCGTATGCGTGATATGTAAACGCAGGTCATCAACACCAAAGAGGCATGAAGTACCGACCGTGACAACCCCGCCCACGATCAGAACAGCCCACAAGATACCGGGTATCACCTGTTTAGTCTGAAGCAATCGAATCCTTCGGTGCTCTGTCATGCTCGTTAATTCGGTCATTATGTGATCGAGAATCGCGTGGTTTCCAGGAGTCTGCGATTGCATGGTCGTCACCTCTCGCCACAGCGTTTCGGTGATTTCTATTCCGCGAGTGCTTACTTCATTTCGCGACATTGCATCCCATTCCTCGTCCACCATCGTCGTTGCATATTTTTCTGCCAGATCCTGCAGCCGGTTTCGCTGCTCATCGGGAAGACCTCTGGTGAGTCTGAAGAGGGTGACCAGGCAGTTAGCCTCCTTCTCCGCATTGACCTCCGCATCTTCAAAGTCGAGCCAGACGCCTGAAAGCATGAAGGCTATGATCACCGCGTAAATAGTTCCGAGGATACCGATGTAGAAGCCGGAAATGTCATTGGTGTTTTTTAGCCTCTTCGGTGTCCATTGACGGCGCAGCATGAACAGCAATGCGAGCGCAGCGGCGACGCTGGCCGCGACGATGACACCGTTCACGAAGTGTGTCTTCAGCAAGTGTTTCCTCCTGATCCTCGCTGACTGATCTCACACTCAAAAAGAATTCTGCCTTCGTTTCTTCTCTGTGGGTGCTCGCACAAAGAAGCTAGAACGGAGCCACATCAATCGAGTTGATGCCAACTCCTTTCAACGGCACATTCTGGGGACTGTCGGACGCATTGTCAGTCAGCACCAAGGTGGCATTGCGCTCTTCAATTTTGTTAGGAGTGAATCTCACTGTAATCAAGCAGCTTCCCTGGGCCGCGACCTTTTTGCCGGAACAGGTGTCCTTTAACAAGGTGAAATCCTTCCAGTTATCCCCAGAGATCGTTGCGCTGTTGATGTACAAGCTGTCACCCCCGACGTTCGTGACGGTGAGCGTTTTCGCGGCGCTGGGCTTTTTCACTACCTGCTTACCAAAGTGAAGATTCTCAGGATCAAGTTGGACATCCGGTGGATTTTGCGAGTGAAGTGTAGGCGTTCCGCTTATGAGAACCATTAACAATAGCGCTTGTACAAGAGCAGCGTGGATCATGATTCATCATCCTTTCTTAAACAGCGAGGTCGGACGGATATTTTTCACTTGGCCGGCACTGGTCCGATCTTCTCCCAGTATTGCAGGATTCGTTTGCTTCCCGGCGGAGATTCAAACTCGTTGGGCCTCGGTCCGCCAGGTGGACCCCAGCAGGCGCGCTTATGATTGTCGTCGATGATTTCGTAGATGCCGAGAGTCACCTGCCCTGCGTTGGGTCCTCCGCTGGCGACGGAATCAACCTGATGCGGGATTGTGCTTGGGTTAACAGTAAAGGTGCCTGCGGGATGAGTGCCGACGCCGGTAGCTTGCGGGAAGCGGAAGGTATTGCGATCGGTGATGAGAATTGTTTGCTTCAGTTGTTCTTCAGGCACGGGGTTGCCGTCGACAACGGCTCGAGTCAACTGCCATGTCCCAGAGAGTCGCTGATAGTCGCGATCCGCTGCCTCTTGATGCGCGCGGTCGGACGAGGAGCATCCTGCGAAAAAGGCTAATGCCATCAACATAACTAGAACCTCCGGTGCAGGTTTCATAACGAAGGCTTGAATAGTGCCTAGGTATTGGGAATGGATCGGAGTACAGGTTTTCTGTTACGCGCTGAAGATTACCGCCGCTCACTTCAATGATGCAATACAGAACCGGGAGCGGTAGCGACCGGATGCTATGTTCTCCGTTGAGCCAAATGTAAGCTGCTGAACAATACAGAACCGGGAGCGGTAGCGACCGGATGCTATGTTCTCCGTTGAGCCCAAGTCGCGAGCACTCAACAAAATCTTCTGCAACGCGACCGACAAGGCTCGCCACACTTCAAAAAAAGCCGTCTCTGATCCATGTCATCCGCGTTAATCCGCGGCAAATTGTTTTTTCTTTCTGGGTGGTTGGCGTGAACGTGCGAGCGGCTCTAACTCATAAGTGCCGCCTTCCTCCAGCAACGACAAGAACAAGCGGCCATCCTTGATGACGTAATTGCGGATCACTCCTTCTTCTCTGACAATTCGATCATGCAGCGAATCTGGAGAGCACTTCGCGCGCGTCATCGACATCGCGCCAAATGAAAGTTGATTTGGCCCTTTATATTTCCAGGTTCCGCTTCCGCGGTTGCAGTCGACGCGAACGGTTGTGCGGCCGTTCGCTCCAAAGGTAATCGTGTACTTGGAGCGATCCTCCGGCACGAGCGTGGTACCGTCACTGGCTTGGAACTTCACGAGTTGCCAGGATGTACCGTCGAGATCTTTTGAGCCTTGCGGTGTGTTTGTGAGCGCTGTTGCTGAGGCAGTAATAAAGGACAGAGTGAGTATTAATCGGATCGACCTTGGCATTGTATTTTTCATGGCGCGTCCTGTGTGATCGCTTACTACTTATCCGCAGATTACACAGGTTATACCGATTAGGCCTGAAGTGCAGGTCAGTACCGTAACGCGGTAGCGTCGAGTCAGGTCATTGCCGATTGCCAAATTGCCAATTGCCGATTGCCAATTAGTGTGTGAGCTCAGCGACCAATTGACAATTGTAAATCTACAATTGGCAATGATGTGACCCGACGCTACCGCGTTACGGTACTGCCCCCACTCCTTGACCAACTATACCTTCTGATCCATTAAGCTCTGTTCACGTTCTCTCTTGATCGATCCTCTCTTTCCACTGAACGGCACAAGCATCGGCACCGCTCGCCGATATTCTTCATACGACTCCCCATGCTCCCGTACCAAATCTCTCTCCTCAAACTGAATCGCCAAAATAATGTAAGTTGTCGTAGCGAGCGAGAAGAGTAGATGCGCCAGCGTCATTGTCGGCGTCATCCAAAAAGCGAAGATCCAGCCGACGTACAGTGGGTGTCGCACGAATTTGTATGGTCCAGGAGTACCAAACCGAAGCGTGACATATGGTCGACCTAACAAGTACAACCAGACTTGACGGAGACCGAACAGATCGAAGTGATTGATCAGAAAGGTCGACAGCAGAACCAATCCAAAACCGAAAGCGAACAGAATTCGCAGCACGATTCGCCCCGGCGCGTCCTCGACGGACCAGACGACGCCACCGAGTGGGCGCCATTGCCAGAACAACAGGATCAGCGCGAGGCTCGACAACAGGACGTAGGTCGAGCGCTCGAGTGGTTGCGGCACGTACTGAGTCCACCAATCCTTGAACCACTTGCGCGCCATGACGCTATGCTGCACCGCGAACAGCGTCAGTAACCCGACATCAATTGCTAAGCTAATTAAGAATGGACCGCTCGCCGGACCATCAAGCGTTCTCGGAACACCAAAATTGCCGATGAAGCCTATGGCGTAGAGAAACGTTGCAAAGAAGATCAGATAACTGAGACTTCCGTAGGTGAAGAATAGGATTCGTTTAAGCATGACTTCCTCCACTTCTGACCGCGTCTTTGATAGCTTTCCTCTGCCTCCGATATGCCGCATATAATGCGCGTTGAGCGGAGCTTTGCAGATAGGAGTTTCGTCCCGACTTGCGTGTTGCGACTAGGACATTCGTCCCGACTTTGGAGTGCGGCGGCAAGGGCGCCAGCCCGCGACGCCGCTTTGCCTTTGCTTGAATGACTCTCAACGTACGTAAAGCGGCGTCGCGGGCTGACGCCCTTGCCCGCACTCCAAAGTCTTGAGCATTTAGATGACTACCACCCAACGTATCCGATACATCCGCACTACCGACGGAGTCCAACTCGCCTGGGCCGACGCGGGCACCGGTCCCACTCTCATCAAAGCCGCAAACTGGTTGACTCATCTTCAATACGAGTGGGAGAGCTCGGTGTGGCGTCACTGGATTCGATTCTTCAGCGATCATTTCCGCTTCGTGCGTTATGACGAACGTGGATGCGGTATGACCGATTGGAACGTCGGCGATCTCTCGTTGGATCGTTGGGTTGAGGATCTCGAGGCTGTAGTCGCAGCTGCAGACCCGCAAGAGCCGTTCGCGCTGCTGGGAATTTCACAAGGTGCCGCAGCATGCGTGGCCTACGCCGTGCGACATCCGGAGCGAGTTTCAAGACTCATCTTCTACGGCGGCTACGCAAGAGGTGCCTTTCGCCGTGGTAATCCGGAGAAAGAGCGTTTGTATAGAGCCCTAATTGAGATGACGAGATTAGGATGGGGTGCAGACAATCCCGTTTATCGTCAGGTGTTCACGTCGCGCTTCATTCCCGGCGCGACTGATGAACAGATACGTTGGTTCAACGAGCTATGTCGCAAGACCACATCGCCCGAGATTGCTGCACGACTGCTCGAGTCGCGGGCCACAATGGATGTGATGGCGCTACTCGGTAAGATTCGAACGCCGACGTTGGTGTTACATTCGCGCGATGATGACGTTTGCCCGATTACTGAAGGACACATTCTCGCTGCGGAGATACCGGGCGCGCAGTTCATTGAGCTCGACTCGAAGAACCACATCCTGCTTGAAGGTGAACCGGCTTGGGAAAGATTCTGCGATGAGGTGCTGGAGTTTATGGGTGTGAAAAGCGCCGCGCGTAGTGAACAAGTTCGCCGCGAAGACCAACTACGCGACGAGCATCCCGCGTTCGCGGCTCTCACTGTGCGCGAGCGCGAGGTGCTGGCGTTACTTACCGAAGGCCTTAGCAACGAACAGATCGCGGCGCGATTATCGATTAGCGATAAGACCGTCCGCAATCACGTAACGAATGTGTTCGATAAGCTCGGCGTCTGGACCAGGGCTCAAGCCATAGTCTTCGCACACGACCGCGGCTTCCGAGTCACGTAACAGTTGTACGTTTTATCTTTACTGAGTTGGCCGTGCACCACTCAAGGTGGGTTACGGCTTGCCGCTTGGTGTGAGGCGCCGGCTTGCCGCGCCGCAGCTTGCTCTCTTTTACTGAGTTGGCCGTGCACCACTCAAGTTGGATTACGGCTTGCCGCTTGGTGTGAGGCGCCGGCTTGCCGCGCCGCAGCTTGCTCAACCCTCGCATCGGGGCTTGCCCCTGGTTGGCGCCCTTCGCTAACACTCGTTTCGTGTGTTTTCGTGGATCGTTTTTTCCGCGTTCATCCGCGGCTAATTAGGCCTCATGAAAACAAAACTAATCGCGATACCAATTGCCCTCTTTTTCTGTGCCGTACAGGTCTCAGCACAGAAACCAGAGCAGAAACAGCAGCCTCGGAAAGCGGTGAAAGTCTACTTCTATCATGATCCTGGTGAATACATTGATCTTTCACCGGTCACGCGGTTCGTGAACGCGACCACTCCCGCGCGCGCTGCGATTGAAGCGATGCTCAAAGGACCAACGGCACAGGAAACACAGAGAGGTTTTGTCCCATTGGCCAGTGCGAGTGAGTTTCGTATTGAGTCACTGAAGATCACGAGAGGAACTGCGCGGATTAACTTCGTTTCGAAGGGTAACTGGGCCGGGTGGCCGGGCGATCTGGCGCCGGTGAGATTCAAGAAGGCAGTCGAACTCACCCTAAAGCAGTTTCCATCCGTTCAAAAGGTGATTGTGTCACTTAACGGAGATCCAAACTTCGATAGCGAGCAGTAAAACAATACAGAACCGGGAGCGGTAGCGACCGGATGCTACGGTCAATGAGTGTGGCATCCGGTCGCTACTGCTCCCGGTTCTGTATTCTTTCTGTGAAAATCCGGTCAGACCACCAAAAAGTTATTGATTTCCTCCGCCCGGCATGCCTATCATTTTTGCGGCATTGAATTAACCAGATCCACACGGTCAATGCCGCTGTATCTCACGTCCCAGTAGTTCTCACAACAGCCTCGTAACAACCAGTTCAGAATCTGTTTTCCACCGGAGTAGATATGAAGAACCTGACCCTATCCCTTCTCGCACTGATCTGTGTCGTATGCGCGACCACCACCCAAGCCCAGGTTACTCCTGAGCAAGCAGTCAACTTCCAGATAAACGCTACCCACACAGGCGCTATTTCCTCTGAGCACTTGACACCGCCTCTCAGACAGAGATGGGTCGTCAATTTCGGACGGAGCATTTCTTATCCGCTGATTGCCGACGGCAAGGTTTACGTCACAGTCAAAAACGCTTCAGGTCAAGGAACAACGCTCTATGCGCTTGACGGAACAAACGGCACGACCGTCTGGTCCTACGCGCTCGGCGGAAGCTTTTTTTGGTCTGCGGCCTGCTATGAGAATGGCCGCGTGTTTGCAGTGAACGGCGACGGTTTGTTGAGAGCGTTCGATGGGGCGGCAGGTCATCTCATGTGGAGTATCCAGCTTCCAGGCCAGTATTCGTTCTCCGCGCCGCCGACGGTTTATCAAGGCGTGGTCTACGTTAGTGGTGCGGGATCGGGAGGGACCGTCTATGCGGTCAGCGCAGATTCTGGTGCTCTGCTATGGACCGCGCCAGTGATGAATGGGGATAAGAGCTCTCCGGCCGTCACGAACGAAGGAGTATACGTCTCGTACTCTTGTCCAAACGTTTACAAGCTTGATCCTGCGACCGGCGCGCAGATATGGCACTACGCGCCAGGTTGTTCTGGAGGTGGCGGCAAAACGCCAGCCCTTTACAACGGACGGCTTTATGTGCGCGACTTTTCCGACACTATCTTCGACGGCAACACAGGATCGATCATTGGCAACTTTAATGCGAAGAATACGCCCGCTTTTTCAGGCAACATGGGCTTCTTTCTAAACGGTCCACATTTCTTCGGTTCGTACGGAACGCTCCAAGCTCGCGACATAAATACTAACTCCCTCATCTGGAGCTTCAATGGAGACGGGTTCTTGCAGTCTGCCGTGCTCGTCGTCAATAACTATGTCTACGTTGGTTCCGCCCAGGGAAAGTTGTACGCGGTCAACGCGGCAACCGGCCAGCAAGTTTGGGTCACGACGGCCGGCGCAAGCATACCCTATGTCGATGAGCAGAATGTCTCGCAGCCTGTGACCGGATTCGCAGCGGCCGAAGGTTTGTTAGTTGTGCCTACCAGCACAACTCTGGTTGCATACGAAGGCGATACGACGCCACCTACTCTGACGTGGGGCAGCCAAACACCAGCGGCGAATCCCGCAGGTTGGAACAACACGGCAGTCGATTTCCCATTCACGACTTCTGACGAT
>JBKPAL010000143.1:0-5011 GCA_046726395.1 Acidobacteriota bacterium | reverse complement strand
ACTCGTTCCTCAGCTAGTCGGTCAGACTTCCGCCTTCGTCAAACCGCTCGGAATTGCCGATCATTGCCAATTATGACTCTTCATGCCTCCTCAAATGGTGATACAAGTCAGCCCCCCTTACTCCTGGAACGGTGCGTTCATCAGGAAGTCCACGGAAGACTGCGGCTTGTAGCCCGGCACAAAGCGCTCGCCAAAATCGCGCGCGAAGTTATCGTAGGTGGTCTCCGGCTTAGCCTTGACGATGCCGCACACCGAATCCGTGAAGCACCGCTTCATGTCGAGGCGAGGAAATTCGCTGAGGATGCTATTCATCTCGTCCGGCGGGATCTGGTCGTACTGAAGCCCACCATAGTCGAGAGCGATACCAGCCGTGCAGAGCGCCACTTCCGTTTCCTTGTGCAGGGCGATCGAAGGCGTGGAATTCAGCGCGACGGTGTCCCAGATCAACTGCACGCGGCGATCGTTGAGGCCTTGCTCGCGCGCGAACTCCCGCGCGGCGTCGGCTCCTTCTATCTCGAAGCGCTTTTTACCCTTGAAGCTGCTCGTGAGCCCGAGGTCGTGGAGCAGCGAGCCGACAGCGACAACCTCCGCATCGTGAGCTATGCCCTGCAGCTGTCCGAGCCGGGCCGCGAAGAGCCAGGATCGGACAGCATGGTTGAAGAGAAACGGTTCGGAATGAGTCCGCGCGAGATCCAATGCCCGGGTGATAAGCTGCGTATCGATCACCGTGATGCTTCCCAGGACTTGCGTCTTTCCGCTAGTCATGGCCGGCTTAGCTCTTGGCGACATGATGCTTCTCTCCCTTGATGAAGGCCAGCAAATCAGCGTTGATCTGATCCTGATGTGTGGCGGTGATGCCGTGCGGCGCTCCCGGGTAGTAGATGTCCTTCGCACCCTTGATGAGTCGTGCCGACTTCATCGCAGAATTCTTCACCGGAACAACCTGGTCGTCCTCGCCGTGAAGTACCAAAGTAGGTACATCGAACTTCTTGAGGTCCTCGGTGAAGTCGGTCTCGGAGAAGGCTTTGATACTTTCGTAGGCGTTCTTCAGACCGGACTGCATACTCCAGGCCCAGAACTGATCGAGAATGCCCTGGGAGACGTTCGCTCCAGGCCTATTGGCGCCATAGAACGGAACTGCAAAATCCCTGTAGGCCTGCGACCGGTCCTTCATGAGGCTCGCACGGAAACCGTCGAAAAGCTCGATCGGCAGACCCTCAGGATTGGCGGCGGTCTTCAGCATGAGCGGTGGCACCGCGGCTATGAGAACGGCCTTGGCGACTCGGCTCGTTCCGTGGCGGCCGATATAGCGCGCGACTTCTCCGCCTCCAGTGGAGTGACCAACCAGCGTGACTTGCTTGAGGTCAAGGGCTTCGATCACTGCCGCGAGGTCGTCGGCATATCCGTTCATGTCATTGCCGGATGAGGCCTGGCTGGACCGGCCATGGCCACGCCGGTCGTGCGCGACCACGCGGAAGCCGTTCTGTGCGAGGAAGAGCATTTGTCCGTCCCACATGTCAGCATTCAAGGGCCAGCCGTGCGAGAACGTAATGACCGGGCCCGTGCCCCAGTCCTTGTAGTACAACTGCGTACCGTCTTTCGTGGTAATCGTGCTCATATCTATATCTCCTTTCTGTTTTCTCAATCCTCAACATTGAATTCGCAACTGCTACGTGATTTCCAACCTGTGCGAGGCGTGGTAAAGACGGAACGATCGGTTCAATATCCCCAAGGTCACAGAGTGCGATTCCAGCACCCGCCACCACAATCCTTCGAGCCCGCTCGTCAGTTGAGCCCAAAACAACGATTAAGAAAGAAAGTCATTGTGATCTCTGTCACTTGATAGCAGAACTGCGGTCATCACCGATTACTATTTAGGAACCGCACCAGGCGAAGAGGTTGCTCACCTTTCGTATCTGATACTGCTAGCTCATCATGATCTCCTTCGTTTGTTATACGTTCTTCACTTCATCGTTCCCGCCGGCCTGAATTTTGGCGCGGGAAAGGCCGATCCCGGCATCGACTAGTAGTTTTCCGTCAAAGCCGGTAAGAACGACAATGTTGCCACCTGAGCCAAAGAGCACATTGATATTTCCACGTAGCCTCTCCATGGTGATATCAGCTTTGGCAGCGGCTTCGTTGATCTTAATGACGGGACTAGTAGCTTGAGCGAACACGTGTGCTGGAGAAAGCCATGCAACCACAGCGAGGAAACTGATCGCGAGCGCTGGAAAGCAACTCGATTTGGCTAGCGACGGTTTCTGGTTAAGCATAAGAAACTCTCTTTCCTGAATGCGTCGGGTGATTGATCTTCGTTCGCAGTCGCGATGCAACCTACTCGAATGTGGATTCGACTTTCATTGCCACGCCTTAATGCGCCTTGGCGGCGGACTCTCTTTTGAGTTCTCTGTCGAGAAACTTGATGATGTATTCAGCTATTACGTCGACGTCCTCTTCGAGCGCGAAGTGGCCCGTGTCGAGGAGGTGGAACTCGAGATTCGTCAAGTCGCGCTTGTAGGGTTCCGCGCCTTCGGCCGGGAAGATGAAATCATTCTTGCCCCACACGATGAGGGTCGGCGGCTGGTGCTTGCGAAAATAAGCCTGCCACTGCGGGTAAAGCGGCGGGTTCGAGCCGTAGTCGTAGAAGAGTTGGAGTTGTATCTCCTTGTTTCCAGGCCGGTCGAGCAGGTACTGGTCGGCAGTCCAAGTGTCTGGGCTGATGACCGAAACGTCACGCACGCCGTTCGTGTACTGCCACTTCGTCGCGTCCAATGTTAGGAGCTTCTTCAGTGGCTCGGCGTTCTGCTCCGAGCGTTCCTTCCAGTAAGCCTTGATGGGATTCCAAAACTCGCGCAAACCCTCCTCGTACGCGTTGCCGTTCTGCACGATCAAGGCCTGCACGCGCTCCGGGTGTTTGGTGGCCAGGCGATAGCCGACCGGAGCCCCGTAGTCCATCACATAGAGGCTGTAGTGTTCGAGCTTCAGACCCTCGCTGAACTTGTCCACGACCTCGGCTAAGTTGTCGAAGGTGTAAGCGAATTTGTCCACGGGTGGTGCAGAACTCTGGCCGTAGCCGGGGTAGTCCGGTGCCACGACGTGGTAGCCGCGCGCGAGCCGGGGCATGAGATTGCGGAACATCTGCGACGAAGTTGGGAAGCCGTGCAGCAATAGCACGGTCGGGTTGGCCCTTGAGCCGGCCTCGCGGTAGAAGATATCGAGACCGTCTATCTTGACAGTCTTATACGTCACTCGCTCGCTACCTTGAGCAAGCGAAGCTTCTGAGGCGCTCTGGTTTGTCATATACACTCTCCTTCTTCAAGTGTGCATTCATAACGTTTTGCTTCGTTTTGCTTCGATCCTAGCGAACGTGTCCGATGCATGCAGTTCCAAACAACCGACCTTGTGCAAATCTTCCGATTTAGTAAAATGCGTCAAAACCGCCCTACTCATGAGCCTCGCCGAGCGACCGGGTTGCGTTTAGTACTGCCCAGCGGTCTTTCTGCGGAGAAATCATGTCCGTTCTGCGTGACAACGACATCGTCGAATCCGTACAGAAAACTCCCGCGCGGCGTTCCGACGGCTTAATTCTTCATGGTGTAAAAGTCATCCGTGCCGGACACGTAGAGCCGTTCCTACAGGTCCGTCCACGGATATCCAGTGATCGTGTGCAGTGGTCCGGCGTTGCGCTCGAGGATTACACCGTTCCAGCCTGCCTCATCCCGCGCCACGAACATCGCGAACATTTCCTTCATGTGGTCTTACGAGGCTCAGTCAAATACGAAGTGAGTACGCAAGGCCGCACTTTCTCATTCGACGCACGGCCCGGCACGACCTTCATTCTGCCTCGGGGTACCGTGGATGAACTGAGGTGGGCGGGACCGACCCACCGCCTGGCAGTGGCGATCCATCATCGATTACTTACGAACGCTCTCGAGGAGACATCAGATGAGGTAGATGTTGAGCTGACCGAGCATTGGGATTTGATTGATCAACACGTTACGGCCTTGCTGTTGGAAATGGCCGCGGACCTGAGCGATGGCTCGCCGGCGGGACAGATGTACGGCGAGTCGCTGGCTAACGCACTGGCGGTGTACCTACTAAAGCGCTACGCCGTGTGGCCGCAAACACCTGGTGTTTATAAAGGTGGGTTACCGGCGTACCGTCTCAAGCGTGTGCTCGACTACATCGCGGAGAACCTGGCGGAAAATCTCAGCCTGTCGCAGCTTGCCGCGGTTGCTGGCATGAGTCCTCACTACTTTTCCGAACTGTTCAAGCAGAGCACAGGACGGGCGCCACATAGTTATGTTCTGTGGCAGAGAATCGAACGTGCCAAACAACAACTTCTGGATCCGAAACGTAGCATCATCGAAGTTGGGTTAGACGTCGGCTTTGAGAACCCAAGTCATTTCGCCCGCATGTTTCGGAGACTTGTCGGCACAACTCCGTCGACGTTTCGCACGGAGGTGTTCTCAGGATGACGATATTGAAATTTGATCCGGAGGTTGTATGAGCCAAACAGGATCGTCCGAGGCGTCGCGCGAGGCGGGCTCTGAAGTAAAGGAAGGACAAAACTTTGTCGTAGGTCTTTGGGGTGTTCCGTATCAAGTGAAGGACGTGAGCCGTTCGATAGATTTCTATACAAAACAACTTGGTTTCAAACTGGACCAGCAAAACGTACCCGCTTTCGGACAGGTCTCTGTCGGGAATCTTAAACTCATACTCAGTGGTCCTGGAGCCGCTTTTCGAGCCGGCTCGATAGGCGGACCGCGTCACCGATAACGGAGCGGGAGTGGGCCATGTTGAGATTTGCCATTCTTTCGAGAGCGATCGTTCTAGCGGTCGCTCGCGGCGTTTCTGCTCAACAGCGTGAGCGTTGAGAGCCGCCGACCAGTCGCTTGTCGTGGACCGTTTCCAAATCGAATTAGGCTGATCCGACTATTCAATCTACAAGTGATAATCTCCTTCGGCCTCAGGTTGATAAAGAACGTCGTCAACTTTGAGTCTGCGCAAA
>JBKPAL010000142.1:0-8445 GCA_046726395.1 Acidobacteriota bacterium | reverse complement strand
AATCACTCTGGCCAGGTGACAATCTTGGAAGGCCAGGGGAATCCGGTTGAAGCACTAGCGAAAGAATTGATTGTGGTTTCCCAGCCAGTAGTCAATCAAATTGGACCTTGGGATAAGCAGCGTCTGTCTGCTCCGAAGTTGGGGAATGTTCGAATGACATTTTTGGTGTCTGACGGTTTGTACTTTGGTGAAGGACCATTCGACGCATTGCAGAAGGACCAGATGGCTGGTCCGGTGCTAGGCGACGCAATTGCTACAGCGTGTATTTGAACTCGGAGTTAGATGAATACAGACAAGGTATTCAGCTCGATATCCAGTCACGTTTCGTAGGGCTTGCCGACTGGTGTGCGGCGGCGGCTTGCCCCGCCGTTCGCGGCAGGATAATCAAAGGGGCTTTGCCCTTGGTTTGGGCTTGAAACGGTTGGGCCAAAGGCCATATCAAGAGCAAGCCCAAAATGACAAAACGGCACGTACGGCGGGGTAAGCCACCGCCGCACACCAGGGGACAAGCCCTTTTCTCTAACGCCAAAAACTACTTTTGAGGCAAAGCCAGTGCGCACTAATATTTATTGGATCACCACAAATTCAAACGTAGCGGGCCTGGACCCGAGCGCAGATTGCTGAGACAGTTCATGCGATCATCATTGACCAAATCGGCACGAGCGACTTTCACGAAGACTCGCACTTCATTGAGGACATGGCATATTGACTAATTCTCCAGAAGTTGAGGAGATGCAATTATGACTAAACACATCGGTATCGTGGCTGGTAGTGCCGAGGGTGCTGCACTCTGTTATCGCACTATCTGCACGGAAGCTCCGGCATTTATGGGTGAGCACAATCATCCTGAGATAACTATGAGCTCGGTACCACTCGCCGAGCATATGCGCTTCGTCCGTGCGAACGACTGGAAAGGCCTAGCTGAAGCACTGCTAGCTTCTACGCATAAGGTCGCGGATGCTGGAGCTGACTTCGCTATCTGTCCTGACAATACCTACCACCAGGCGTTCCCGTATTTGATCCCGCAATCTCCTATTCCCTTTCTCCACATTGCACAGGCCGTTGCTGAGGAAGCCAACCGATTCGGATATAAGCGGCTCGGGATCTTGGGGACGAAGTACCTGGCGGAAGGGCCGGTGTATCCTGAGGTGTTGAAAGAATTCGGGATCGAAAGCGAAATACCTGATAAGGCAGATCGAGACAAGATCAACGAGATCATTTTCAAGGAGTTGGTCAACGGCGTCTTTCAGGAATCTTCACGGCTGTACTTCAATGAAGTAACGAGCAAGTTGAAGACACGCGGGTGTGATGCCGTCGTCCTCGGCTGCACCGAGATACCTCTGATCGTGCGTGCGGACGACTCACCTTTACCGACCCTAGATTCCACACGTCTACTCGCAAGAGCAGCAATAAGGAAAGCACTCGAGTAATAAGCTGAGCGGCACGGTCTGCGGCGTTCCGATGTCACGAAAGAGGCCAGAAGTCAGAGGTCAGAAGTCAGAAGTCAGAAGTCAGAAGTCAGAAGTCAGAGGTCAGCGCGGCTCTGCCGTCCGGACTTGAGGAAGTGGCTCCGCCCTTCCGGTCAGACATGCGAAAAATATTAGGGCTGTGCCCTCCCGAGAAAACTCCAGCTAGAAGTCTTGTGGGTGTTCTGGTGGACGTTCCGAAAAATTCGTAGGTGACAGTCACTTTCGAACACGTTGAAACGAAAGGCGCTCACTTAGGTGGACCAGTCTTTTGCGGGCTGCTGGCACTTCCAGGACTTTCCCAGGAACTTCCATCCCCATACTCCAGACGAAGTATCGCGATTCGTTCGTTGAAGAGTGCCTGGTTATTCTTATTAGGCAGCTTCATAGAGTTTTTCGGATTACTGTTTGCAGAGATGGAATCGCTCAACGTCTTTTCCTGCCCCGCCTTAATAGTCGTCTTAGTGAGAAAGAGGTAAGCCAATCCTTCGCGATTCAAATCTCGAGGTTCGAATAGGTATGCCCACTTAACAGCTACGATTGTCTTGCCACCGGTATTTCTAATTGAAGTTGTGAATTTATATTCCATTACATCGCGAGTGCTCGTATTACCACCAGCTGCAGACATTCCTTCCGACGAATTTGCCACTTCAGGAGGCCCGGGCAAACCTTTTGCTCCTGGGTCCGCCATCACGCGCGTGCCTGTCGCACTTACGGGTGTAGACGTAACAGCAATTGAAGGCGCCGGAGAAGCAATGAGTATCTTCGAAGGCGCTTCGGTCCAACTAAACTTAATAATTTCGACATCTGCAGGTTTTTCCTTCGCATAAGCTGAAGCGGATCGTTGCTTGATCTTGGACGCCGCTTCTCTGAACTGAGACTCGAGTGACTTATCAAGTTCAAAACACTTCTTGAAGTCCAGCTCAGCGTCCGCCTCCTGGCGCTTCATCAATCGAAGGAGACCTCTGTCGCCATAAGCTTTCGCATATTGCGGCGCGATCTTTATCGCCATATCAAGATCAGTGATTGCTCGATCAATCTCGCCGTGCCTCGCCAGAAGGTTTGCGCGATCGTCATAGAATCTCGCGTCACCTTTGATAGATATAGCTTTACTTAGATCATCGATTGCCTGATCGAGATTTCCCTTTCGATAATGCGCCATGCCACGGAAGTAGTAGCAAAACTCGAGTTTGGGCCCGTTAAGTTCGATGACTTTCGTAAAATCGGCAATCGCTCCGTCAAGATCGTTCTTTTCAAAGCGCGTAATTCCTCGTTGTGAATACTCGCTCGCGGAAGTCAGGTCTTGTCCCCGCACGGTCGAGGGAAAGATAAAGAGGAAAATAAAGAGGATTGAGAAGTAACGCATGGTCTCCTCCTGGTGGTGAAAACTAACAAGCCACCGGCTCGCGAGATGAGCTACAAATTTCGAAATGCGGATTTCGAATTGCGAATTTAGGCCGCTCTTCAAATCCGAAATTCAAAATCGCAAATTTCGAAATTAAAGTTTATTCCCGTTGATGATTATACGTGAGTTCTAAGTGCTGTGCAGACCCGGTTGATTGTGTGTTGCTCGTAGAGGAATATCAAAAATAAGGGAGTCCTTGGAAGAGGGCGGAAAGGTTGATCCACTCATAGGATTGAAGGTTGAGCATAGTCGTCGATGGAGGATGGTTAGACTCCTCTGCGCGCAACCCACGAAGGCCGAGACCACGGCGAGACTCTCAAGATTTATCTGCAGTAAGGGATCCCAGCAGAACTTATTGGATCACCAGTGGGACCTCCGACGCGACTTGCAGATCGATTAGTGCATAAAGACGACGGTCGACCTGGAAAAAGAGTGCCGCCTTCTTTCCTGGGATCACCTTTTCGACTATCGGAATATATTTCTGTCGTGTCTGTGCCAGGTCGACCTGAATCTGGCTCCAACGGGCGACCATGCCGACCGCCTGAGCATCCGTCAGTGTTTTTTGGTTCGCTGCATATTCCTTAATTACAGCGTAAAACTGGTCATAGTGCGTCTTCATTGCGGCGGCATATTCGTCATAGACCGGCCAAAATTTGGTCGCTTCCGCCTCTGTCAACGGCACGTTCAGCGCGATCAGCTTCTTCTTCTCTGCTCGAAGATCACGGCGAATCAAATCAAGGTCTTTTTCCACCGCGACACCTGTAGCCGTTTCTCTTTGTGCTAGCGCGTTGCTATTTGCGATCAGGAATGCAAAACCTAGAACCAAACATGAAAAAATTTGCTTCTTCATCGACTGTCTCCTTCATTAGTTACTCAACAATTCTGACGGGTAGGGTGAAATGTTATTTGCTGCCCAAGTCAGCGGTAACTGTAAAAATTGACAGTTTTTTCGACGGTGAATGCTAAACATGGTAGGGCTGTCCCCGTGGCGCCCCTGTTGGTGCTACGACATGAATGGAGAATACATGCATAAACAGGTGGTCCTGAGGCTCGGTTTCGTTTTTCTATTCCTAGTGATTACATCTGGTGACGTTCCCTGTGCTGCGCAATCTGCAACTGATAAACAGACGGCGTCCACCCGCGCTGAAGTTCTGGTGCTTGGCGTTTATCACATGGCCAATCCGGGACACGACATTTTCAACACGCAGGCCGATGATGTGCTTGCACCAAAGCGACAGACGGAAATGACGCAGCTCATCGATGTCCTTAAGCGGTTCCAGCCGACGAAGATCGCACTCGAGCGCAACTACGGTGACAAGCGAATTGCCACTGACTACGCCGACTACCTTGTGGGTAAGCATGAACTTACGCGCAACGAGATTGAGCAGATCGGCTTTCGTCTCGCCAAGGAGCTCGGACACAAGAATGTGTATCCGACCGATGCTGATGGGGACTTCCCGTATCAGCGCCTGGTCAACTACGCGAAAGGAAGTGGACGCTCGAAGGAGCTCGATGAGATCAATCGCGAATTCGCCGCACTGGTGAAGGAGCAGAACCAATATCTCGCATCACACACAATCCTTGAAACACTTATCTACATGAACTCGGATGACAAGGTTACGAAGAATGTGGGGCTTCACTATCGGATGGCCCATCTCGGTGAGCCATATGATTGGGCTGGCGCAGATCTAATCGCCGATTGGGTCCGCCGTAACATGCGCATCTACAGTAACGTGGTGCAACTTGTCGATTCTCCGAACGAGCGTGTACTAGTCATCTTCGGCTCCGGTCATCTCGGCTGGCTACAACAGGAATTCGACAGCGACCCTACTATTCGATTGCGCAAGCTCGCAGAGTTCGCGAAATAGACGAGCAGAAAAAGTCGCAAGTACTGCAACAACTCAACAATACAGAACCGGGAGCGGTAGCGACCGGATGCTATATTCAACGTATCTTGATTTTGTTCGAGTCAATATAACCTTTAGCTGAGTGTTGCATCCGGTCGCTACCGCTCCCGGTTCCGTATTCGATTGTAGGTTTACATCCTTCGGTGACTTTTTGTGCAAAGCATCAGAGTTAGAGCTGTCGTGAATCATGTTTATACTAGCCGCACAGCGTGATATCGATCCTTCAGGATCGTTCACCAGGTATCGCGAGTACTTACATGCGAATGAATCTCGGTTCCCGAGGTCTGCTTATCAGCTCGCGACGTCAGACTGGTACATGAATCCCGAGTACCATGAGTGCCCTCATGATGCGTGGCTGGAATCGTTGCAAGTAGAAGAACCTACAGCGGGAGCGCGCCATGAAATAAGGACGGTCGCGATCACTGTGAGACTGTTAGGTGCTTACCATGACGGCATTATAGAGATGCATTACCCGCGCGTGTTCGAATACGCTTTCAATTCAACTTCGCTGGATGAAGGGCACCGCGACTGGCGTTATGACGAGTTTCGAGTGAGTGATAAAGGGCACCTTATTCATGAGATCGAATGGTATGGTTTAAACGATACTGCCTCATGGTTGATTGAAGCTTCGGACGTTCACTTCAAGTGGAGTCCGTTTGAGACATAATATTGACGACAAAAGAGGAAAAAGGGACAAACAGGATGAGCGAAACGCTTCGGAAGGCATTGAAGATCATGGTGATACGTCACGCTGAAAAGCCGACGAGCGATACTCCTGGCGTTACGTTTGATGGAACCCGTGAAAGCGAGTCGCTGACTGTTCGTGGCTGGCAACGAGCTGGGGCCTTGGTGGCATTCTTTGCTCCTGCAGACAAATGTTTTACTGATCCTGCTCTGGCCCAACCACAATTTCTGTATGCGTCGAAACCCACGAGGCGTAATGGAAGCTTCCGGCCGATAGAGACGATTACTCCCTTAGCGGAAAAATTGGCGATCAGGATCAACTCTAACTTTCAGAAGAATGAAACTCAGCAGATGCTGGATGAGGTGTTCTTGTGCTCGGGAATAGTGCTTATCAGCTGGCAGCAAGAGTTCATTCCCGCAATCGCAAATTACATAATGGGCAGCAGGACGGCGACGCCGCAGGACTGGCCCGACGATCGCTTTGACATGGTCTGGGTGTTTGATCGAGATGCCGATTCAGACAATTACAGTTTCCGACAAGTCCCGCAGACTCTGCTGATGGGAGATTGGGCGATACCAATTAAGTAATGGCTTGTATATGAGCACGCTATTTGTCGCCACCGTGTTGACCCTCTCTTCGTTCAGTCCGGCAATCCTGCGAGATCAGGACCAGGACTTGGCGGTTATTCGTTCTTACATTGCAAACCAGGCACGTCGAGAGCGCGGCGAAGAGTACGAGGATGCACGCAAGGTTATGTCAGGTGATCTAAACCGCGACGGATCTCCGGAAACGGTTGTGCTTTATACGATCGAGGGCCAGCGCGGATCCAATAACTACATCCAATACCTGGCGGTGTTCTCACGACGTAAGAATCAGTTGGTTCCCATAGCGCACACCGCTGTTGGCGGCAAATCATATCGGTCAATCGAACTCAACTCGGTAGACAAAGACCGAATCAACCTCGACACGCTCTCGTATGGACCAAAAGACGCATCGTGCTGTCCTAGCGTTAAAGGGACGACATCCTATGCTCTTTTAGGAAAGAAGTTTCATGAACAGAAAGCGCTACCTAACCGAGGGCGGCATGACTAAAGCGTGGTTCTCGGTTAACCCTCTTACAACACTGCTCGTTTTCTGTTAGTTCATCACCAGCAGCTTATGCGCTAACGCTTCGAACCGCGGAGGAGGTTATGCGATTGATCGCGGCAACGTTATTGGCTGTCTTAGTCTTCTCTTTCACTTTGGGCAGTCCAGCTCAAAAGCCTGACCAAGCAAGTAAGGATGAGCAGGAGCTAAGAAAACTAGAAGATGAGTGGCTTGGTTCGTATCTCCGCGGCGATAAGGCAACCTTTGACCGAATTGTTGCGGATGACTTTACTGGCACGGACGAGAGCGCGGTATTCCGTAATAAAGCGCAGGAACGAGACGTAGTCCAGGCGCCTCCACCCTCCATCAAAAGTTCCTTAACCAATGAAGATTTGCGCGTACGCGTTTACGGCGATACTGCGATAGTAACCGGCCGCATTGTGGTTAAGACCCAGCTTCCCGGTCAGGCAGAGATTGGTTTTCAGACTCGCTTCACGGATACCTTTCTGAAGCGGCAGGCTGGCTGGCAAGTCGCAGCACGCCATTACAGTCGCGTTCCGCCTCAGCGCACGGTGGTAAAGTTGGACCCGAAAACTTACGACGAATATGTGGGGCAATATGAGCTGGCGCCGAACTTTGTGCTCACAGTGAGTAGAGAGGGCGACAAATTAATAACCCAGGCCACTGGACAGCCGCGACTCGAGCTGCTACCCGAGTCAGAGATCGCATTCTTCATCAAAGACTTTTCTGCGCTCTTCATCTTTATGAGGGGCAGAAACGGAGAGGTGAATCGCATGATCACAGTCCAGGATGGGCGAGTTATAGAAGCTAAGAGGCTCAAGTAAGCACGCGCGCGCGACGGACAAAGAGCTTTACTCAAGAATTCAAAAAACATCCAAATCCTAGCGCTGCAAGGGGTGACTGAAATGGATCGAGACGAATCGCTTCGCACACATCTGAGCAAGCTTCTAGATTGGGAGGATGCCCACGTCAACTTCGATACGGCAGTCGAGGGGATTCCTTCAAATCTACGTGGCGTCATACCTGACAGGCTTCCTTACTCATGTTGGCAGTTGCTTGAACACTTACGGCTTACGCAGCTTGACATCCTCGAGTTCTGTCGCAACCCCGACTACGTTGAGCCTCCGTTTGAGTCGTATTGGCCGAAATCTTCAACTCCACCCACCGCAGAATCATGGAATAAGAGCGTTGCTGACTTCCGGCGAGATCGAGAAGCTCTGAAGAAGCTTGCGGCAAATCGCGATATCGACCTGTTTGAGAAAATCCCGCACGGCACCGGCCAGACATATTTGCGAGAGTTGCTGCTCGTGGCAGATCACAACGCATATCATGTGGGCGAACTCGTCGTTGTACGCAGAAGTCTGGGCATATGGCGATAGAAGGCAACGTCACCAGCTCAAAAGCGAGCGTAGCAACGCAGGTATCTCTAGTTAATTATCGGGAGTGGTAGGATTCTCACGTGGACTTATCATCCTATCTCAAGCGAATCAATTACAGCGGCCCGCTTACTCCCACCGCCGAGACTCTCCGACAATTGCAGTTGGCCCACCTCAGGTCGGTCCCGTTTGAAAATTTGAGCATTCACTCAGGAGAGCCGATTATCCTTAACGATCGTTCCCTCTTTGAGAAAATTGTGACGCGTCGGCGTGGAGGATTCTGCTATGAGCTAAACGGATTGTTCGCCGCTTTACTGCGGGAGTTAGGATTCGAAGTGACAATGCTCTCGGCCGAGGTGGCAAATGCGCAAGGTGAGTTAGGTCCTGAGTTCGATCATATGACGCTGCTCGTTGCGCTTTCAGACCGGTGGCTGGTGGACGTGGGCTTCGGCGACTCGTTCCGTGAGCCGCTTCTCTTAGATCACAGGACCGAACAGCT
>JBKPAL010000141.1:0-6653 GCA_046726395.1 Acidobacteriota bacterium | reverse complement strand
CTGCGCCTTGAGCCATGTCATAGCCGTGTGCAATGCAATGACTGTAAGCAATGATCAGCGATGGGCCACGATACGATTCGGCCTCAAGGAAAGCCTGCGTCGTTTGCAGCATCTTGGCTCCAAACGCCACGCGTGCGACGTACACGTGACCGTACATGTTCGCGAGTAATCCCAAGTCCTTCTTGCCGACCGCCTTTCCAGCAGCAGCGAACTTGGCTGCTGCCCCGAGTGGCGTGGCCTTAGATTGTTGTCCGCCCGTGTTCGAGTAAACCTCTGTGTCCATGACGAGCACGTTCACGTCACGCCGACTCGCCAGAACGTGATCTAGTCCTCCATAACCTATGTCGTAGGCCCAACCGTCACCTCCGACAAGCCAGACACTCTTTTTGACGAGGTAATCAGCTAGAGTCTCTAGACGTCGCGCTTCTGCTGAGTCGATACCAGCCAGTTTGTTTTTTAGAGCTTTTACTCGATCGCGCTGAGCGGCGATTCCGGCCTCATTGTCCTGATTTGCTTCAAGCAACTCCGCGGCAAGAGTGTCACCAATACTTTGTGAGAGCCTTTGAACAAGTCCACGAGCTGCAGCAACGTGAGCATCTAGCGCCATCCTGAAACCGAAGCCGAACTCTGCGTTGTCTTCAAATAGCGAGTTGGACCAAGCGGGTCCTCGACCGTCACGATTGGTTGTGTAGGGTGTCGTTGGAAGGTTACCGCCGTAGATCGAAGAACAACCCGTCGCATTTGCTATAAGCAACCGGTCACCGAATAGTTGCGTTAGCAGTTTGAGATAAGGCGTTTCACCACAGCCGGCGCAGGCACCTGAATATTCAAACAACGGCTCGAGAAATTGCGAGCCTTTATGATCGAACCGCGCGATTTCAGTTCTCTCAAGCTCCGGAAGGTTCAGGAAGAAGTCATAGTTGGACCGTTCGGCTTCGCGCAAAGGCGCCTGAGACTCCATGTTGATAGCTTTGTGCTTGGGATTGGTCCGATCTTTGGCGGGGCAGACGTTGACGCACAGGTTACAGCCTGTGCAGTCTTCCGGTGCGACCTGGATCGTAAACATCTTCCCTTTGTATTCGGCGCCACGATAAGAAGTTGATTTGAAAGTTGACGGCTGAGTAGCCAGAGCACCTTCGTCGTAGACCTTGGCGCGTATCGCCGCGTGAGGGCACACAAGCGCGCATTGGTTGCATTGGATACAGACCTTTGAGTCCCATACAGGAATCTCAAGTGCAAGGTTGCGCTTCTCCCATTTCGCCGTTCCGACCGGCCATGTTCCATCTACAGTGAAGGCGCTGACTGGCAGTAGATCGCCCTTTCCGGCCATCATGACGGCCGTGACTTTCTGGACGAAATCTGGCGCACGCTCTGACACGAGAGGTGGTCGCATGTGATCCGCAGTCGCTGTTTCTGGAACTGGAATCTCATTCAGGTGGGCAAGTGCCTGGTCCACCACTTCGCAGTTTCGTCGCACGACTTCTGGTCCACGCTTGCCATAGGTCTTCTCAATAGACTTCTTGATGTGGGCTATTGCTTCATCGCGCGGAAGGATGCCGGATATCCCGAAGAAGCACGTCTGCATTATTGTGTTGATGCGCCCGCCCATCCCCACTTGCTTCGCCAGTGCATAAGCGTCGATCGCGAAGAAACGGACACGCTTTTCAATCATCTGCTCCTGCGTCTCGCGCGGTAACTGATTCCACACCGATTCGGGATCGCCGGGTGCATTTAAAAGAAAGACCGCACCGGGAGCCGCGTATTCAAGTACGTCAATCTTGTCTACGAATTCAAACTGATGGCAGGCAACGAAACTTGCACGGTCCACGAGGTAGGCAGAGTGGATGGGCCGAGGACTCGATCGCAGGTGTGAAACTGTGATTGCTCCGGACTTCTTTGAGTCGTACACGAAGTAGCCCTGCACAAATCGATCGGTCTCATGTCCAATGATCTTAATTGAGTTCTTGTTGGCACCGACTGTACCGTCAGCGCCGAGGCCATAGAACAAAGACGTGGAAACGTCGTCGCCCTCAGTGCGGAAGGAAGAATCCCACGTGATCGATGTGTGCGTTACATCGTCAATGATTCCAACCGTGAAGTGACCGCGTGGATTTGTACTCTTCAGCTCGTCAAAAACAGCTTTCACCATCGCCGGAGTAAACTCTTTAGACGACAATCCGTAACGGCCAGCGATTACTAACGGATCTGCGTTGAAACGTGACTCGTCAGTGGCACGCGCTTCGGTAAGAGCCGTAACGACATCGAGGTAAAGCGGGTCGCCGAGAGCTCCCGGCTCCTTAGTTCTGTCGAGAACAGCGATGCGTTGAGTGCTTACCGGCAGTGCCGCGAGAAAAGCACTGCGTGAGAACGGTCGATAAAGTCGCACCTTCACCAGTCCAACCTTCTCCCCATTCGCGGAGAGGTATTCCACCGTCTCATGCACGGTCTCCGCGCCAGAACCCATGATCACAATTACGCGTTCGGCATCGGGGTGGCCCACGTATTCGAAGAGCCCATAGCGTCGTCCAGTTTTGTCAGCGAGAGCTGACATCTTGCGTTCAACGATTGTGGAACACGCTTCATAGAAGAGGTTCGCTGCTTCACGAGCCTGAAAGAACACATCGGGGTTTTGCGCGGTACCACGAAGAACGGGGCGATCTGGTGTTAGTGCGCGTTGGCGGTGGGCATAAATTGCCTCTTCAGAAACGAAAGATCGCAAATCATCATCGCTGAGTTGTTCAATCTTCATCACTTCGTGCGAGGTGCGGAAGCCATCGAAGAAGTGAAGGAAGGGGATTCTCGACTCAAGTGACGCGGCGTGGGCAATGGCTGCCATGTCATGCGCTTCCTGCACTGAATTTGAACAAAGAAGCGCAAACCCCGTCTGGCGGCAAGCCATCACGTCTGAATGATCTCCGAATATCGACAGCGCATGGGTTGCAAGCGTCCGCGCTGTTACGTGCATTGTGAACGGAGATAACTCTCCCGCGATCTTGTACATGTTGGGAATCATCAGGAGGAGGCCTTGCGACGCAGTGAAGGTTGTCGCAAGCGCACCGGCCTGCAGCGCACCGTGTACAGCACCTGCTGCACCAGCTTCTGACTGCATCTCTGCCATTTCTGGTATGGCTCCCCACAAGTTCGTTTTGCCCCGGCTGGCCCACTCGTCACAAAGCTCCGCCATCGGAGAGCTCGGTGTGATCGGGTAGATTGCGATCGCTTCGCTCAATCGAAATGCAACTAAAGCCGCAGCCTCATTGCCGTCAACAGTGATGTGGTTCGTATTAGCCGTATGTCACCTTCAACTTTCTATGCATTCATCCGCCGCGCGTGTGCTACGAGCTTGGCAACTGCACAACTGGCGATTCTCGAGCGAACACTGTCTGCTCGACTGGTTAAGATCACCGGCACCCGGGCACCCAGAACCATCCCCGCACTGTCGGCGTTCGCGAGAAAAGTGAGTTGCTTGGCAAGAATGTTGCCCGCTTCGAGATCCGGAGCGAGGAGAATGTCGGGATCGCCCGCTACCTCTGAGCGGATGCCCTTTATATCGGCCGCTTGCCGGCTGATTGCATTATCGAAGGCCAATGGACCATCGAGAACTCCGCCTTTGATTTGTCCGCGTTCAGCCATCTTGCAGAGCGCGGCCGCATCAAGGGTTGCTGGCATTTTTGAGTTAATGGTTTCGACCGCAGCGAGAATGGCTAACTTGGGTTTTTCACGTCCAAGCGAGATCGCCAGATCAATCGCGTTCTGACAGATATCGACCTTGTCTTCTAAAGTTGGCGCAATATTGATCGCTGCGTCGGTCACGATCAGCACTTTGTGATAAGTAGGCACGTCCATCACAAACACATGACTGATACGCCGTCCGGTCCGAAGTCCACCGTCTCGCGAGACTACTGCCGACAGCAGTTCGTCAGTATGTAGGCTGCCCTTCATCAAGACTTCCGCGCGGCCTTCGCGAACGAGTCCCACAGCTTTCTGCGCCGCGGCGACACTATGCGGAGCGTCAACGATTTCAAGATTGCCCAGATTGACATTTGCGGTTTTCGCCGTTTCCTCAATCTTAGAAGCTGGGCCAACAAGTATCGGCGAAATAAGTCCTGCTTGTGCTGCTTCTACAGCTCCTGACAGCGCAGAGGCTTCACACGGGTGGGCGACCGCAGTTGGAATCGCCTCCAAGCTTTTGCATCGTTCCAACAACTTTTCATATTTCCCCGTTCCCGTTGCTTGGCTCATTTCTACACCTCATTTGCATGTGACTTGTTCACAGCTCTGCCGGTCTCTTTCAAGAACAGTGAGAGGATGACGGCGAGAACCACTCCATAGAGAAGCAGCACAAAGGTATCCTGGTAATGCTCCAGTTCCATTTGGGCAGCTCCACCCGACTCTTTCAGGAGAATCCAACCGAAGACTGGGCCGAGTAAGGCACTGAAAGTAAAGTTGAGGAAATTGATGACACCTGTGGCAGTTCCGCCGAACTGCGGCGGATTCGCTTCCTTAATCACTGTGTAAGGCAGCATTGCCGCGCCGGAAGCCAGCCCGGCGACAAGACCTAAAACGTAGGGTGGTAAAACGTTGGTTGGTCCATAGAAGATCCATGCTAGGCAAGTGAAAAGGAGGATCGCACCTCCCATGATCACAGGTTTTCTGCGACCTATTCGATCCGAGATGTAACCCAGTAACGGACAACCAATGATCCAGCCGAAGGGAACAGTTGAAGAACGAAGTACCGCCGATGCGTAGTCAACGCCGTGCGCTTCCTGGAGATAGCGGACGCCCCAGATCATGTCGAAGATTGTTGTGGGAATAAAAAGCAGGCCAGCGATCAGACCACACAAGATCGACTGCGGGTTCTTGAACACCGTGCTAAATCCGTTCGCCGTCTCTTTCCACCCCGCCGATTGTGTCTTTGTTTCCTCTTTCGGTATGAGGAAGAGGAGCACGAGACCGATCACGAGTCCGGCGATTCCCATTGCAATCCAGAAACTGCTCCAGCTCAGACCACGACCAATAAGAGGCCCAACCAAAAACTGACCAGCCGAACCGCCCGCCATTCCAAACATCTGCGTAGCACCGATCAAAGTCGCAGCTTGAGAGGCAGGGAAGTTCTTAGTGGCGATGTAGATTGCACCTACCAACGCGAACACACCGCCGGCACCTTGAAGAAATCTTCCAACACTCGCAATCTCGCGCTGACCTGTAGCGAACATCAATGCGCCGATGCCCACCACGACTGCCGCATACGGCAGGAGCCGGCGTGGACCCAGACGGTCCATAGTAGCGCCCGCAACCAAGCTGAAAGGTGAGTAACCGTAGTAGAAGAGGCCAACGATCGAAGCAACGCCTAAAGCTGTGAGGCCGAATGCTTCGGACAACTGCGGCATCATCACAGCGGGTGCAGAACGCAGTGCGTACTGATAGAAGTAATAGACCGCGGTCAGGAGCCACGCGACGGTGATAACACGCATATTTCTGCGCGTATCCGTTTTGCTTATCGGATGTGCTGCTGCCACCTGTGCCATACCCTACACCTGTCCTGATTCACCGTTGTCTCTCCAGACGACGTTTGTCGCGTTGAGAATGCGAGAGGGCGGACACCTACACGATCATCGACGATGCCATTACAGAACCGGGAGCGGTAGCGACCGGATGCTACGATCGGCGCGGCCGACGGAGATTCAGTTCAAAGTTGAACGTAGCATCCGGTCGCTACCGCTCCCGGTTCTGTAATCGACCAGTTAAGCAAGTCATCAACCGCTACGAACAAGTCAGGGGATTCATTTCAACAAAGCACTACGGATTGAGCGAGTCCGGCCTCACTCGTTTCCTTGTACTTGCTGTTCATGTCCTTCGCAGTCTGAGCCAGCGCCAGAACGGTTGCGTCAAAATTGACGCGGTGCCTGGACGCGATCTCGTTGCTGGCAATCGCATAGGCCGTCCAAGCCTTGACCGCGCCGAATGCGCATCGCTCAATGCACGGGACCTGCACGTACCCGGCGACCGGATCGCATGTCATGCCCAGGTGATGCTCGAGGGCCGATTCCGCAGCATTCTCGACCACCAGCGATTCTGCGTCGTACGCAGTAGCGACCAATGCCGCAGCCATCGACGACGCCACGCCTATTTCTGCCTGACAGCCACCTTCAGCTGCCGACAATGTTGCGTGGTGCTTGCACAGGTAACCTACCGCCGCCGCGGCGAGCATACCGTCACGGATCTTCTCCACGGGGAGCTTCCGCACCTCGAGGAGTCCGTAAACCAGAGACGGCATGACGCCCGCAGAACCGCCGGTCGGAGCAGTGATAACGAGGTGGCCGCGACCGTTTTCTTCGGATGCCGCCAACGCGAAGGCCGACAGAGCGGCGATACCGCGGTCTGATTGAAGCTTATCGTCCATCGCCCGCTTGTAAACGGTCGCTGCTTTGCTGTGCAGCTTGATCGGGCCGGGCAGCACATCATTCTCCGACATCGACAACCCCGACTTTACCGTCGCGACCATTGCGTTGATGATCTTGTCGATGAAGGCATAAACCTCCTGTTCCGTCCTGCCCGCGATCGACATCTCGTTGGCAAGCATTACCTTTGCGATCGAGATCTTGTTATTGTCGGCGTGAGCGCGAAGCTCTTTCATCGTCGAGAAAGGGTAC
>JBKPAL010000140.1:0-10119 GCA_046726395.1 Acidobacteriota bacterium | reverse complement strand
GCTGTACCGGATAAAGGGCGAACTTATACTTTTACAAGCTACAGATCGAGGCCTCTCGCGAGCGGCGAGAAGTGAAGTGGCGGTGTTAGAAGCCAGGAGGTCTGAGGTTGCTGAGGCGGAAGGCTGTTTTCATCAGTCCATTAAGATTGCCAGGCAGCAGAGAGCGAAATCGTGGGAGTTGCGTGCTGGTATGAGCTTGGCCCGCCTTTATCAAAACCACAACAAACATGCAGAAGCACACGGCCTTCTGGAACCAATCTACAACAAATTCACCGAGGGATTCGATACGGCGGATCTGCGAGAAGCGAAGACGCTGCTCAATGAGTTATCAAAGGCGCTGACATGAACAGGCGCCGGCCTAATTTAATTGAAACCAGGTCCAGCCGTGAGGGCTTGTTTCTAATCACACTTTTCTGGCCCAGCCTGGCGAATGCGTCAACGTGAACATAAATTGGGGTCGTACCTTAGAGTTATGAGGCAACAGGGATTCCGAGTCTTTGCCTTCCCAAACGTGTCTCATCCTGGGATTACCGCGCAAGTGAGTTGTCTCAGCCGCCTCATTGATATCGTGTTTCGCCAAAGGTTGATGCTTGGTTAGCCGGCGGCGCTCCGTTCCAAATCAAAAAGGACCACTTGAGCCCGGCTAGGCCGTTTTCAAGAACACCGCAGCCGCCACCGGACATGCTTCGATCCTTATTACATCCAATTCGGCCGCGACTCCGTCGTTAATGGCCGCGGCAGCCCGATCAAGTAGCCGGACGCTCCAGAGCGCAGACATCTCTGTGCTGCCTTTTGTGTGCTTTTGTAGCGTTAATGTTGGCTGGATCGGCTTTGGGATTCGCGCCAATGTTGCAGTTCGCTTCCAACTCAGCGAGATCTGGATCACGGTTGAATCCTGTGCGCGGCCGAGGGGTGCGTTGAGCCGCGTTGAAATCGCCTGCCCCGCAATGCCACTAATGACGACGCAACGTTGCCATTCCCGCCAAGTCGGTGTCGAAAACTAACGGCAGTGACACGGTGTTCCATGCTACGCCATACCACACATCGTCGGTGCCGGACCAACGCCTGATTTTGACGGTGTACGTCTCTCCGGCGCGCGCGCGAAATTCGGCGATCTCATAGCTGTTGTCGTACGAGCCGCTGTAGCCGACCAGACTCCCGGCACTGTCGTAGATCTTCAAATCGAGATCCAGTGTCAGGACTGAGCCGATGGGTATGCTCAGACCAAAGATGTTCCACTCGATGACGTCGGAGTCCCATGCAAGCGCAACTTTCACCGTGGAGCGCAAAAAGACGCGACGTGGAATTGAGATGTTGTATGAAAAAGTGGTCTCCCTGTTGTTGCCAAAGTCACGGGACCGCAAGGTACCAACGTCCCAGCCCCGCGGAGCCGGGTTGTTGTTGCGGCCCTTGTGCTGCTCTGCAATTCGCACGGCATGCAAGCTATTGAGTGCTCCGGTGCCGTCGACACCATCTCCGCCACTGGAGAGATCACTCCACCATGTACCGCCGTCGGGATTGAGCTTTGCTGCAGCGAGCTGAATTGCTCGACAGCCTTCGGGCCATGACTTGAGAATAGAGTTGACTTCCTGCAGGCACGCGGTTGAGCCCGCAACGGCTGGCGCAGCCATACTGGTGCCGCCGAGAGTTAGGCCAACAGCAGTCACACCCGTGCCGTTGGCGGCAATTTCTGGAAGCTCCCGATCTCCATGATCGCTGTCAGGATTGCGGAACACTGTGTCGCTCGCCATACCAGTAGCTGCATCGTTGTGATTAGCCACGGTGAGACGGTTGTAACCCTTATGATTAACGAACTCCGTGTCGGCACCATTGCCCGCGGCCTCGCAGATGGTGGGGTAGGGCCAGTGCAACGCGAGCCAGTCTTTGTAAACGTCATCGAATGAGAGATCGGCGCTGGTTTGTTCCGCGTCGCGGTGGAAACTCTGGCTAATGACGGTGCATCCTTGGTCGGCTGCCCAGCGGATCGCATCCAGGTCATAGTCGTTGGCAGAATGTAATTTGCAATCGGGCGCGTGACCATGTGGATGGTTCCGCTCACGGTTCTTAATTATTCCGTGCGTATGCCGTGAATGTTGGGATGTCTCTGGATCATTTCGGTAGCGTGCAGTGATACTTAAGTTGGAAGTATCGTCTGGACCTCTTTCATAGACGGCCACTTTCACGTTCGAACCATTGTACCCAAGATCATGCGCGTCATCTGATTGCGCAATCGCGATCGAGTCTCCCAAATCGTCAAACCCTCTCCTGTCATACAGGAAAATCATTGAAACCTCCGGCGAATCGGCTAACCGTCGAATGGTCTCATGGTCCATTTCAGCATAAATGACAGGTGCGGCCTGGTCCACGCGCAAATTCTTTGCTACGCCGGACATCTTGTACTGTTCAGTAAAGCGATGCGCCTGCTCCAGGAACGCTTTTCGCGCAGCTTGTTCGGCAGTCGGTATCTTCTTGGCTTCCTGACGCTCGCTTTTCGTCTTCGCAGGGGTCGCTCCCCGGAGCCACACTGCCACGCTAAGTAAACCTTCTTCGCCCTGCGTGAGGCGCTCATACAACTTAGGCTCTAGCTTGCCATATCGTTTGACGCGCGCTTTCATCACTTCCGCATGCACTTGGTTGAAGTCCACAGTCTTGCCAGCTTTGTCGTATGCAACATCCCAAGGCTTGCCGTCAGCGCGTCGTGTTCCTTTCATCAACTCGTAGGTTGGATTTTCACCAGGTAAGGCGCGCCGGATGCGATCACCAGCAACGGTTACACGTGAATATGTCTCGACCTTCACTTCGCGGGGAAACGACACTTTTGAATCGACGACGAAGAAGGGGATTTCGAGATCGATATCTATCCGTTTGCTCTCTGGCTCGGGCGTATAGAGATCGCTCAGGTACAACGTATTTCGTCCACTCTTGAATGAATCGTCAACTGAGATGACAACACGAGTGCCGCGATCGCTGATTACAGGTTTGGCGCGTGTCTTGTCGAAGCGAAGTCCGGACGCAAGTGCGCGCTCGTCGGCTGGATCGGTCAACTCGATCACGATCTCAGAACCGCGCCTGATGATCTCGAAAGCGTCGATGTTGACGGAAATAGCCCTTTTCGGTTTGGAGACTTTCTGCGCTGAGGCTTTGGCAGGCATTTCACAGATCCTTTCTGTTGGCTAGTGCCAACGGGCGAGCTTGGGAGGAAGGGCAAGTGGAAGATAGACTCAGCAAAAACTAGCCGTCGAAAAGTCTATCGAACAACCGTTACGTGCCTGCGTACGCGGACAGCACCTAACAGCGCAGAGCATGACGCCGAACCTTTGTGACGGTTAAACGATATCTGCGAGGTGCGAGTGACTAGTGATTTGTGAGAACCATGCATGAACACCCTTCTCTGCAAAAAATTGATGTTCGTCGTAGTTCGGCTGGTCAGACGGAGGAGGTCGGAGGCTTGTGAGCCATGCAGATCCATAGGGCCAGCTGCAAGTCAGAAGGCCACGGAATATACGGCGGGCCGCTAACACGAGCAAGAGCGCACATACAAAAACAACGGTTGTGACCGGAGTGTGATGATCCCCTTGGCGACTCTTTGTCGGCATCCGCTGATGTGTGCGGAGCCATCACCAGTGAAGGCTGAGGTGTCGCGGCGAGCAAGCGACCGCGCAAGTAGACCTCAACCGTAAGGAGATAAAGTACAAACTTCTTATCACGCTGCGACGAGAGAACGGCGTGTGGAAGATTGATAAGTGACGGGCAGCGACTAATCAGGTTAGGAGGTTAATTCGTCCATGAGAGTCAAGATGAAGACCGTGTGTCTCCTTCAATGCCTTGTTCGTTTTCATCGACCTCCCCAGCCGCCATCCTCCAGGGTATCGACCCCTCTCGTAATTGCCAAATAGGTTTAACTTTCGGTTAGCCACGATCCACGAACGGGCCCGGTGAATGGTCGCAAGCGCGTTTCTCAGTACTCGTCTCGATGCTCTGGAGCGAGACATTCACCCGTCCTTGCGATCATGAAAAGACTACTTGACACAACAATACGTACGTACGTATTATTGTCGCATGAGCAAGCCATCACTTCGCGAAGACCTTCTCAACGCCGGCCTCAAGGTGATGTTTCGATCGGGATACACGGGGGCAACTGTACGCGATATCTGCGAAGCCGCTGGCGCTCCGCTGGGCTCCTTTACCAATCACTTCCGATCCAAGGAGGCGTTTGCCGAGGAAGTACTGGACCGCTATTTTGCTCACCTCAAGGGGTTGGTCAAACAGGCTTTGGACGACAAGTCCCTTACTCCGCGGCTGCGACTGAAGCGTTATCTGGACGTCATCAGCGGCGTGCTGGCGGAGGCCAAATGGAATCGCGGTTGCCTGATCGCCGATTTCAGTCTTGAGTCCTCTCAGAGCAAACTCTTGCGCGAAAGGCTGGAGGCTATATTCCAGGAATGGCGCGCTCCGTTTGCCTCGTGCATCGCCGAGGCTCAAACCGCCGGTGAAATCGATTCAACGTTCGATCCGATGGATCTCGCCGAATTCCTCCTTGCTTCCTGGGAAGGCGCAATTCTCCGTATGAAGGTCGAACGGGGCCCTGCTGCACTCGATCGCTTCAAAAACATCATCTTCCAAACCGTATTTTCCAAACCATATTCAAGGAGTAGAAAATGAGTTCTGATGTCGTATTGCCCCAACTGAATGTTCTAGGTTCCACTATGGCCTACCGGGAAGCGGGAAATTCCGAAGCACCGGTTGCGCTTTTTCTCCACGGAAACCCGACCTCGTCTTACATATGGCGAAATATCATTGCGCTGGTTGCACCGACGGCGCATTGCATCGCACCTGACCTCATCGGGTTCGGCCAATCGGGAAAACCAGACATCGAGTATCGGTTTGCCGATCACGTCCGGTACCTCGATGCGTTCCTCGAGAAGGCTGGAATTTTGTCCGCATTTGTTATCGCGCAGGACTGGGGGACCGCGCTGGCATTTCACCTGGCAGCCCGCCAGCCTGAGTTTATCCGCGGGCTTGCGTTTATGGAGTTCATCTGGCCAATGCCCACGTGGGAAGATTTTCATGCGGATGGACGCGAAACCTTCAAGAAGTTCAGGACGCGCGGAGTCGGCGAAAAGATGATTCTTGAAGGCAATGCATTCGTGGAGGAGGTTCTTCCCGCAGGAATCGTACGAAAACTGACGGATGAGGAAATGTCTGTTTACAGGGCACCATTTCCTACTCCCCAGTCGCGTCGACCCACTTGGCGTTTCCCGAATGAATTACCAATCGCTGGAGAACCGGCGGACGTGAATTCAACTTTAGAAAAAGCACATCGGGCTCTAGCGCACTCGTCTTACCCGAAGCTGCTTTTCACAGGAAATCCAGGCGTTCTGGTATCGCCGACTTTTGCTCAGAGCTTTGCAAAAGGGCTTACGAACCTCAGAGTTGTCCAACTTGGCGCTGGCCGTCATTACCTGCAGGAGGATCATGCTGAGGCGATCGGCGGTACTGTCAACGAATGGCTGATCGGCCTCGGAGTTGGTTCCCGCTCAAAACACAGGCTGACAGCATAGGCATTTCCGCTGATGCGTCGTGGCCACAGATCTTCGTAACCTCATCTCAACTGTCGCCAAAGCAGATGAGATGAGGAGGGCGGTGTCGCACGGGATGTCATAGTATCGTAAAGAGATCACTTCCTGTTTGTCGGCTTGTGGAAGACACTGATGTCTGCGCACAGTAAAGAACTGTGGAGAAGTTATGATCGCTCGTGTTTGGTCAGCTCAAACTACGCCCTCTCAACGCGCTGCTTACGCCGAGCACCTGAGAACCCAAGTCTTGCCGACGCTTCAAGCCGTCGATGGTTTCCAAGGCGTCATGCTCCTGGAACGCTCGATTCCCGATGCAGTTGAGATTATGGTCCTCACTCTGTGGTGGTCCATCGATGCGATCCGCGGCTTTGCCGGGAACAATCTGGAGGAAGCGGTCGTCACCGATGAGGCTGCCGCCCTGTTGACCCAGTTCGACCGGCAGGTCAGGCATTTCGAAATCGTTGTGAAACGGGATTTGTAAAGCAACGACGTCGGATTGCCTATGAGCGACGATGCGCTGCCGCGAGAAGGCTGCAATGATTACACTGCTTCGGCGAAGCTTCACGGTGGATCGGCCTCTTCAAGATGCGTGGTGCCACTTGGCCCGCGTCGAGCACTGGACAAGCTGGGCCAAGCACATCAAGCGAGTGAAGGTGGAGCCACCAGGGGAGCTAGGACCTAAATCGACGGGTTTCATCCAATTGAACAACGGAGTCAGATCCGCGTTTACGATGACCGAGTTCAACCCATACAGCAACTGGAAATGGGTTGGCCGGTTCCTCTGGCTGAAGGTTTGTTACGACCATTGCTTTGAGAAACTCAGCCCGACGCAGACGAAACTCACGTGGGTGGTTGAAGCGAACGGAATCGGCGCGTCAGTGTTTGGAAGGTTGTTTGCGAAGATCTATAGAAAGAATCTTGACCACGCGATACCGTTGTTGGTCAAGGAGATGAATTCGAAAAGCGTTTTTGAATCCTAAGATTGTAAGGGATCGAAATGGAGGTTCCGATGCATGCCCAACCACTCATCGCAGTTACCGATGTCGAAGCCAGTAGTCAGTGGTACCAGCGACTCCTCGATTGCGAGAGCGCCCACGGCGGCGCCGAATACGAGCGTCTCGTGTCAGAGGGAAAGCTAATTCTCCAGCTGCATAGATTCGAGGTTGAGCATCACCATGGGCATATCGGTGATCCGGATGACAAGCCCTATGGCAACGGCGTTTTGCTGTGGTTTGAGATAAATGATTTCGATGCCGCGATCGCCCGGGCCGCAGAAATGAAAGCGGAGGTCATTATGCCTCGCCATCGCAATCCTCCGTCCGGTGACGGTGGTCCAAACCACTGGGAGTGTTGGTTTCGCGATCCTGACGGCTACACCGTCGTTTTAGCCAGCCCGGACGGGTCAGCTGATGGAAATTGGAGGCCTTAGACCTCAAAGGTTGAGGATTGTCGCATTAGGAGAAGGGACTTCCTTCAAGTCACCTTCGGATTAGCATTTTGGGGCTCAATGGGATATAGCTCCTCCCAGCGAACAGACACTGTTCCCCGCGAGGTCCTAGGAAGGATTAGAGGGTTCGTTCACAAGCAAAAGAAGAATCCTTCTGATTATCATCAGGAGATCGAAAACTGTTCCTTCAGATGACTTCGAAAATCCATGCCTTGTAAATCGCTGCATGATCCCTCAGTGAATCATGAAGCCTGCTCCCCTCGTCAAACAGCAGAGCACAACTCACAATTTCAATTCCCAGGTCTGTTCCACCAAGTCATGGCCGAAGCTGTGATGGGAAGCCTTATGAACCAAATGAAATCCAGCCTTCTCGTAGATATGTCGCGCGGCATGCAGCACATCGTTTGTCCACAAGGTGACTTTGCGATAGCCGACTTGCCTGGCAAAACGCACGCATTCATCGACCAGACGTGCACCGATGCCGAGGCCGCGCGCCTTGGGCTCGACGAGCAGCAGCCGCAGTTGGCCCACAGTCTTTGAGCGCTTGACCAGGAAGACCGAACCCACGATCTCGCCTTCTCTTTCAGCAATCCAACAGTGTTCTCGCTTGGGTTCATAATGCCGAATGAATTTCGCGACGATCTCGGCGACTAGTGCTTCAAATTGCTCGTCCCAGCCGTATTCTCGAGCGTAGAGCACTCCGTGACGGTGAACCACCCAACCCATGTCACCGTGCTGATGCGGCCGGATTATGTAAGGGACCTGGCTTCTGCCCTGGTTGCCCACTAACTTCTCAATCGTCTGCATTGATTCTACCAAGCGGTCCTGATCAACCGCGGCGAGCCTACTCAGCACCGCTCCAACTTCTTCTCGCGCGCGCGCGTCAAGTGGAGCAAAAGTTCGTTGACCCTTTTTTGTCAACGATAAGTGGCTTCGCCGTCCATCTGATTCGGAGGGCTTGCGAGCGATCAAGCCGCGCTGCTTGAAGTCACGTAAGATGCGACTAAGGTAACCAGCATCCAACCCTAAGTCTTTGGCAAGTTCACTTGCAGTTGGATTTTTACGGTGGGCAAGCTCGTAAAGGACGCGTACCCCCACCAGAGAAAAGGGGCTGTCCAACAACCCGTCGCGCAACAGTCCTATTTTCTGCGTGTAAAAACGATTGAAGCGGCGCACCGCTTCTATGCGCTGCCGCGATCCAGTCTCGGTCATGAGTCGCCTCCGAAATACTTGATATTGTCAACTATGATGCTTGCTTCAATCAAGTAGAAAGCGTGGCCCCCAATAAAGATAATCCCAACGATCTGGGCGACCAACCAAAACGAGACTGAGTTCGTCTTCAGGCCCCGCTTTGCGCCACGCCTTGTACTACTGCGAACCAATTTGAGCACAAGTGTTGGGGGGCTCAGAGTTGATCGATCATCGCTGAACCGCAAACGATCACAATAGAAAACATGCTGGCCGGATCGTTTCGGTTATCGTTTGTCCAAACAATTCACCACAGAGTTATAATTGGCCTTCCCCTAAGCCTCCACGCTAAATCGACATAGAGTCAGAGAGAACTCATGGCTAGAGTAACCACACTCAACGTTAATGGAAAAAAGTTGGCCGTCGATGTCGATGCGAGCACGAGTCTGCTCAGCGTCCTTCGAGACAATCTCGATCTAACTGGCACGAAGTATGGCTGTGGCGAAGGACAATGCGGCGCCTGCTCAGTTTTGCTCGATGGACAGCTCACACGATCCTGCGTGACTCAAGTCGGTCGAGCCGCCGACAAACGAATCACTACGATCGAAGGTCTCGAAAAAGATGGCAAGCTCAGTGGGCTGCAGGAAGCATTCATTGAAGCGGATGCGATGCAATGTGCTTATTGCACTTCGGGCATGATCATCGCCGCCAACGCACTTCTCAACAAGAATGCGAAGCCCAGCCGCGACGAGATCATCACCGGCATGAATCGCAACATATGTCGCTGTGGAGTGTATCAACGAATCGTCGAAGCCATTCAGATTGCCTCAGGCCAGTCTCCTGGTCGAAAGGAGGTAACGGGATGAGCGACGATCGAGAGTTGACCGACTTCATTGAACCCGAGCGTTACGAATTCTTCGCAACACCAAACTACAACTTCCGTCTCGATCGTCGTCACTTCCTCAAGACTTTCGGTCTCGGCATTCTTTTCATCGTTCCCGCAACTCGCGCTCTCAGCCAACAAACGGCTCAGGAAGAATCTGGGCGTGGCAGATTCAATGACAACCTGCCAAAGGATGTGGGTGCGTGGATTCACATCGATGAAAACGGGAATATCACCGTTCTCACCGGCAAAGTTGAATTTGGCCAAAACGCGCGGACGTCGCTGACGCAAGCCGTTGCCGATGAATTGCACGTTCCAATTTCCTCGATACGTGTTGTGATGGGTGATACCGAACTCACTCCCTTCGATATGGGAACTTTCGGCAGTCGCACAACGCCGACGATGGCGCCCCAGTTACGCAAGGCTGCAGCGGCTGCACGAGAGATGCTGATCGCAATGGCTGCTGAGCAATTGAAACTTCAGCCTAGTGACTTAAGAATCGTTGATGCGCGCCTCGTAAATCACGATCAGTCAAAGACATTGACGCTGGCCGAAGTTGCCAAGGGTCGCAAGCTCGTCAAAGTAATCCCCGAGAACATTGCCATCACGCAAGCCGCTGATTGGACCATTGCCGGCAGATCGCTAACCAAAGTAGATGCCAGAGATTTTGTGACCGGCAAACACCGGTACACCTCCGATATGAAGCGCGAAGGAATGCTTTATGGAAAGGTCGTACGTCCGGCGACCTTTGACGGTACGTTGCGATCAGCGAATACGAAGGCCGCGGAAGCGATGTCAGGTGTGAAGGTAGTGGTCGACGGAAACTTTATTGGCGTAGCTGCGCCAAATCAGGAAACCGCAAACAACGCGGCAAAAGTTATCACCGCCGATTGGCAATCTTCGAAACAACCCTCAAATACAGAGTTGTTCGATCTGCTCCGCAAACCGGCAACTGAGCGAGGCAGAGGTGATGAAGGCAGAGCCCGCGGCTCACGACCACAAGGCTCGATTGCAGATGGATTAGC